>DASXPC010000001.1:0-9461 GCA_036493815.1 Fimbriiglobus sp.
GCGGTCCGGCGGTAGGCGTCGAACTCGCGACGCAACGCCTCGCAATTCGCACACCCCGGATTCGCGCCCGCGTCCGCCATGCCCCCCGCTATAACCACTCAGACCGAATCGCGCAAGTGGAAGGGCGGTAAACAAGTACCTTTTGAGTTTGTTGTGCTCCCGTCCCATTACTTGGATGGGACTCGCCGCGCTTGAGATCTCCTTCCGCCGTCAGCATACTTGCGAATGAATCCGCCGGCTCAGGTTCCCGACTCTTCCGCGGCGAGCACTTCACCAGACACACGTTTCGTGTTTCCTCAATTCCGGTTTCCAATCGGCGTTATCCGTTCGAGGAATGGATACTCTAGAAATGTCGTGTGGAAATCGTTATTCCGCGGTCGCGTCAAAAGCCGTTGGCCCCATTTAGGACCGTCATGCCGTACCAGCCAATCGAAAATTACGGGATTATCGGAAACCTGCGAACCGCCGCCCTGGTCGGAATGAACGGCTCCATCGACTGGCTATGCCTGCCGCGTTTCGACTCACCCAGCGTGTTCGGTGCGATCCTGGACGACGGCAAAGGCGGCCGCTATCGAATTGCTCCGAGCGACGAAAAAGTAAAGCACAAGCAGTTCTATTGGCCGGACACGAACATCCTCATTACCCGGTTCCTGCACTCCGACGGCATTGGCGAAGTCGAAGATTACATGCCGGTGGGCAGCGACCAACTCGTCCGCCGCGTTCGTGTGGTTCGCGGTCAAATGGCCTTCCGTTTGGAGTGTCGTCCGGCGTTCGATTACGCCCGGGGTCGGCACGACGTCGTACAGAATTCGTGCGGCGTGACGTTCCAAGGACCCGGCATCAATTTAAGCTTGTCCGCTCCGATTTCACTTTCTCCGGATGATACCGGTGGCGTCACCGCCATATTCACGCTGACCGAAGGTCATAGTGCGGCATTTATACTCGACATCCAGACACCAAACCACCGGTTGGACGTCTGCCCGACTGCCCTCGAAGCCGAATCCATGTTTCGGGCGACGGTTGATTACTGGCAACGCTGGTTAAAGAAGTGTACGTACCGCGGCCGGTGGCGGGAGTTTATGCAGCGGTCGGCACTGACACTGAAATTGTTGACCTATGAGCCCACGGGGGCGATTATCGCTGCGCCAACCACTAGTCTGCCCGAAGGAATCGGCGGCGTGCGGAATTGGGACTACCGATTCACCTGGATTCGGGACGCCTCGTTTACAACCTATGCCTTCCTTCGGCTGGGGTTCATCGAAGAAGCGACCGGATTCATGAAGTGGCTGGATCAACGGTGGCACGAGAAACGGGCACACCCCAACGGACCGTTGCAGTTGATGTACACGATCGACGGATCGACCGAACTGACCGAGTTCGAGTTAAACCACCTGGACGGGTACCGCGGGTCCCGCCCGGTGCGGGTCGGGAACGGGGCGTCCGAACAGTTGCAGTTGGACATCTACGGCGAACTGATGGACTCGGCATACCTTTACAACAAGTACGCGGCACCGATTTCATTCGATTCCTGGATTCACTTGCGAAAACTGTTGAACTGGGTCTGCGACAACTGGCACCGTCAGGACGAAGGAGTCTGGGAGGTCCGCGGCGGCCGACGGGATTTTGTCTTCTCCAAATTTAACTGCTGGGTTGCTCTCGACCGTGGCCTCCGGCTGGCCGACAAGCGGTCGTTCCCCGCCGACCGACACCACTGGCTGAAAACCCGCGACCGGATCTACGAAGAGGTCATGACTCGCGGGTATGACCACACTCAGAAATCGTTCGTTCAGGCCTATGGCTCGACCGCGTTGGATGCCTCCACCTTGTTGATGCCGTTGACGTTTTTCATGGCCCCAAACGATCCTCGAATGCTGTCCACGATCGATGCGATTCGCCGACCGTATTCGGCAGGCGGCCTGGCATCGGACGGTCTGGTTTATCGGTACGACCCCCGACTCGCCCCGGACGGATTGCCGGGTGAGGAAGGGACGTTCAACATGTGTAGCTTTTGGCTGGTCGAAGCGCTGACGCGGGCCGGTGCGACGGACCCCAAGCGACTGGAGGACGCCCGCTTACTGTTCGAACAAATGCTCGGGTATGCAAACCACCTCGGCCTGTACGCCGAGCAGACGGGCCATTCCGGCGAAGCACTGGGCAATTTCCCGCAGGCATTTACTCACCTGGCCGTAATCAGTGCCGCATTCAACCTGGACCGGGCATTATCGGGTGGACGGTAACGACCTCCTCCCGGTTTTGTACTTTATTGCAAGGCCGACGTGCCACCGTGGGGGGCTTTCTAACAATACGGCCCACCATAAGTGGGCGAAAAAGTCTGCCCGAGTGGGAATTTCGGAGGCTTGGCAGTCTTTGCGGGAGCACCCTTAAGGAAGCCCTGCGGGTGTATCGAGTGTGAAAGGTTTCGTTAATTATTTGACAGGATTTGCCCATCGACGAGGGCCGACGCTGGCCATGCAATCCGTTCGGATCCGTTCACATCCGACCAATCCTTGGTTCCGGGTTTTTGGTATCGCCGGATTTGCGTGAATTGGCCGTCCCCACGGCCGAGTTGGGCGGTGACACGGACCGCTTTGTTACCTTCAACCAGGTAGATTACCGTTTCGTCGCCGACTTTTCCGATCGCGGCTGCGGGGACCGCCCATTCCGGTTCCAGTTTGGCCGTCAGCCTCGCGTTCACGTACATCCCCGGGCGAACGCGGCCCTTCCCGTTCGGCAGGTCGATTTCCGTCCGGAGCGTCCGAGACCCGGGCTCCAGCGACCAGGACGTGCGCGACACCTTGCCCGTTTCCGCAGGCCCTGGGGCTTGAAACGTGACGCGGACGGCCTGGCCGATCACAACCAACCCGGCGTCCGATTCCGGTACGTTCACGACGACGCGCACCGGATCGACACGGGCGACGCTAAAAAGCGCAACCTTCTCTCCCGGGCTGACGAGGTCGCCTGTGTTCACGACACGTCGCGTCACTACTCCATCGAACGGGGCCTTGATTTTTGTGTACGCCCGCAGGGCGTCCACCCGCCCGACCTCCTCCCGGGCTACTTCGAGCCTGGCCCGATACGCGTCAACATCGGCGGCCGCTTTATCCCGGTCGGCCTCGGCTTTCTTGACCGCGGCTTTGGCCGACGCCACCCGGGCAGCCGCTTCTTTTCGGGAAACGCTTGCGGCCGTCAATTGCAGTTGCGTCTCGTCCCGAGTTTGTGTGGTGTCGAACCCGCCCGTAACCTGTTTCGTGATCCGAGCCATCTCCAACTGCCAGCGATCGTAAACGGCCTGCGCCCGGTCCACACCGGCCTCCGACTCGGCGACCACGGCCTTGACCGCATCGACCCCGGCCACGGCTGCCGCCAAAAACTTCTCGGCCTGCACGACCTCGGCTACGGATTGCTTTACCAGTGCCTTTTTCTCCTTCCATTCCTGGTCCAACTCCGGGATGGTTAACTCCGCAAGAACTTGGTCCTTCTTGACCCGGCTGCCAATGTCAATTTGACGGTCGTGAACCGGGCGGTCCTTCTTGTTCGGGTCCGCCGTAATGACCCCGACGTAGCCGGGAAACTTGGCGAAAAGGGCCGTCTCCTCGAACGCATGCACAGAGCCGGGTTGTTCGATCACCCGCTCAATCGCCCGTTTCTCCGGTTTGAGTACCGTGATTTGCGGGGCGGGGGCTGCAGCGGGTTTGGACGGTGCTCCAGACTGGTTGTTACAGCCGCCAGCGACAACGAACCCGAGAACGGTCACCGGCAGTAAACGGGAGTCAATTCGCATCGGAAACCTCACGGACATTGATTTGTGGCTCGGCATTCGGAACATAGCGAAAACTGGTCGAGTCAAACGGGTCGAGCGAGGCGGAGGCCCGCCCGGCCCCGCCCATCACCAGTGCGAAGACGGCCGGCAGGACGAATAAAGTAGCAACCGTGGCGGCGGCCAAGCCGCCGATGACCGCGCGGCCGAGCGGAGCCGTCAGGTCGCCGCCTTCGCCGATTCCCAACGCCATCGGAACCATGCCCGCGATCATCGCACAACTCGTCATCAGGATCGGCCGGGCTCGGGTTTTCGCACCCTCCATTCCGGCGTCCCGGACGTTCAACCCGTTGATCCGGGCCCGCTCCGCGAACGTCACCAGCAGAATCGCGTTGGCCGTCGCGACGCCGACGGCCATGATTGAGCCCATGAACGACTGAAGGTTCAACGACGTTTGAGTGGCCCACAGCATTATGGCGATTCCGGCCAGTACTGCCGGAGTTGGAGCCAGTGTGACCAGGGCAAGCCGGATGGACTGGAAGTACGCCATCAGGAGCAGGCCGATCACGACGACGGCGACGGCAAGCCCGAAACCCAATCCCCGTAAC
This sequence comes from Fimbriiglobus sp., assembly GCA_036493815.1. Classification (GTDB taxonomy): domain Bacteria; phylum Planctomycetota; class Planctomycetia; order Gemmatales; family Gemmataceae; genus DASXPC01. The sequence continues at coordinate 4,366 of DASXPC010000001.1, forward strand.
AGATCGAGGAGCGGGGCAATCTGCCCGCGGACATCGACCTGTACTCCGGCTGGAGGCGGACCAGCTGCGTCAACGGCCTTTTCTACTTGTCGAGCGACTTCCCCAAGTTTGTCCCCCTGGATGTTCCCGGTCATGCTTACAAGTCGTCTCATGTTGTATCGATCGATCTCACCGGGCATGGTCCCTTCCTTCACTTGCCCGACGTCCCGGACCAACACCCCGTCTGCTCCTTTCCGGACCGGGGCGAGTTCCAAATCCCTGGCCGATCGAACCAGGGCGGACGGAATTTCCACCTGCACCTGGTAGCCGACGCCGCTACCCGGATCCCGCCAATAATTCGGGACCGTGAACCGGCTCGACGACGTGAACGGTGTGACGGCCCGGGCCACGTCTTCGGTCGTCACGCCGCTGGCTCCGGCTTTTTCCCTGTCAACGAGGATTTCGACCGTCGGGTAGTCCAGGGTCTGTGCGTAGCGGAGGTCCACGACGGTCGGTATCGTTTTCAGTTGGCGATACAGTTTCTCGGCGTGAGCCCGATTGGCTGCCGTCTTCGGGCCGCTGACGACCACTTCGATCGGGGACGGTGAGCCGAAGCTCATGACTTCATTTACAATGTCGGCCGGCTCGAAGGAGAGGCGAATCTCCGCAACCTTGCGTTCCGCCTCGTCGGCGGGGACGCCTTCTCGCGTCCATTTTTCGGCGGTCCACTTCCGCAGATGTGCTGGCAGCTTCTCCCGTAGCCGGGCCTTCAAGTCCTCGATGCGGACCTTACCCGGCTTCAGCGCCAACCGGACGACCGACTCCTCCGGCCCGCCCATCCACAGGTAGATCGTGTTGATCGGGTAGCTGGAGTGGACGACCCCGACGTAGCCCGTGCTGATCTCCACCTCCCCGCCGGCAGCCTTCACCTCGTCGGCGATGAACCGCAGCGCCTCTTGCGTGATCGCTTCGGTCTGCTCGATCCGGGTCCCGGTCGGGGCCTTGAGCCGAAACTGGAACAGCCCGGCGTCCACCTGGGGGAAAATCTCGGTCCCGAGCTGACGTCCGGCGAAAACTAATACCCCGCAGGCCAGGAGAAGGAAAACAGGTGTGACGACCCAACGGGCCGTAATTGTGGATTGGATTACTCGGTCGAATGTCTCGGCCGCCCGGCCGGGAGTTTGCCGTTTCCCCACCTCCCGGTTCTTCAGCAACCAGACACACAGAACCGGCAGAAACGTGCTGGACAGAAGATAGCTGGCGATCATGGCGAACCCGACGGCCAGCGACAGGGGCACGAACAACGAACGGACCGTTCCCTGCATCACGAACGAGGGGATGAACACGGCCAGAACACACAACATTGACAAGAACCGGGGCACCGCCGTTTCCTTGTTCCCGAGTCGGACGGCCAAGGCGACCGACTCGTGTCGAGCCATCTGTGTGTGGATGTTCTCGACTTCGACCGTCGATTCATCCACCAGAATACCCACCGCAAGGGCCAACCCGCCAAGGGTCATCAGGTTGATCGTTTGATCCGCCAGCCACAGGGCGACTAGGGCCGCGATCAAGGCAACGGGGATATTCAGGACGACCACGATGACGCTCCGCCAGTCCCGGAGGAATACGAGCACCATCAACCCGACCAGTCCGGCGGCGAAAAGACCTTCGTACACGACCCCTTCCATCGAATTCGTCACGTAGGGTGACTGGTCGAACTCGAAGCTGACCTTGATGTCGCCGGGCAGGACCCCCTGCATCTGGGGTAGGTGTTGCTTGACGTTCCGAACCACGTCGAGTGTACTCGCATTAGCACGCTTGGTGACCAGGATGTAAACCGCCCGCTTCCCGTTCACCAAGGCGAATCCGGTCGGAATGTCGGTCGCGTCCTCGATCAGCGGTTTGTCGGTCACGGGGTCGCGGCGGCAGACGTCCCTTAAAAACACTCCAGGTTTTAATTCGATCGTGCCCAGTTCTTCCGGTTTGACGACCATCGCATTCGTCGGCACGAGCGGCATGGAGGTAGTGGTTCGGATGTTTCCGGACGGGGCGATGACATTCCCGGCCGTCAAGGCTTGTACGACGGTGTCGGCCGAAATCCCGTACGCCCGGAGTCGGTCCGGATCGGCCCGAACGACGACCGTTCGCTGGGCACCCCCGAAAGGAGGCGGGGCACTGACGCCGTCGATCGCGGCAAACATCGGCCGAACCTTGAACAAAGCCTGGTCCTGGATTTGACCGATCGTCTTGGTGTCGCTGGAGAGGACGAGGTAGCCGACCGGGACGCTCCCGGTATCGAACCGCATGATGAACGGGTTGACGGTTCCCGGGGGCATGAAGGCGCGCGCCCGGTTGACGTATCCCACCGTCTCGGCCATCGCTTGGGCCATGTCCGTGCCCGGATGAAAATACAGCTTCATCAGGGAGACGCCCTGAACGTTCTTACTTTCGACGTGGTGAATGTTGTTGATGTAAAGGAAGTGGTATTCGTAGTAATTGGCAATCAAGCCCTCCATTTGCTGCGGGTCCATTCCGCCATAGGGTTGTGCCACGTAGATCACCGGCAGGTTCAAGGCCGGGAAAATATCCACCTTCATTCGGGTCCAAGCCAACGCTCCGGCAAAGACAATACCGGCGATCAGGACCATAACCGTGAACGGGCGGCGGAGAGCGACGGAGATTGGATTCATCGGCGCGCACGCGAAAGGCTGGAAGGGAACATGGCGGGCAAACTGACACCTAACTTATGAATGTAAACCGACTGAATTCGGTGTGAAGATGCGAAATTGCCCCGGCAGGTGTTTTAGGGAATGAGGAGGCTGACCAACCGTGCGTTCCGATATTAGGGGCGGTCCGGGGCCGACGGTGAGATGTCGGGGATCATTTCGGGTGCGTGAAAGGACGTTGCGGTCACCGGCGGATGGGACGGAATTCCGGTTGCGTTTACCAGGCATTGGGCAGGGTGGCCGAGCGCCCGATAGAGTTGGAATTGTGCCCGATTGTAATCGGCCACGGCGGCGTAATAATCCCGATACGCCTGTCCCAATGCGGTTACGGCGGCTATTGCCTCCTGCGGACGGAATACCAATACAAGTTGTTCGCCCGCCCGCTTGCCCGGCACGATCCCCTTGAGGTTTTTGTCGGCCGTCTCGATGGCGTTGACCACTTCGTCCTCGGCATCCTTGATCCGATTGGCTGCCCGCCGTGCCCGCGCGTGAGATTGGACTACTTCGGCCGTCACTCGATCCTGGGTCCTGATGAGCTGAAGCATGGCCTGGCGGCTCTCGGCCTCCCGCTCGTGGCGGGCGGCCCGATTCCCGAAACCCAGATTCTGAACCTCCCACACGGCCTGCAAATCCACGCTGAACCGGCCGCCGAAATTCGACACGGTGTCATTCACCCCGCCTCCGAAGTACCCACCGGCCAATCCTGGAGTGTTCGACCCAACGCCCCGAACGACCACGGTCGGTACGAATGGTCGGATTCGTTCCTGGCGCACGTGGGCGAGCGTTGCTTGAATCACCGCTTGATCGGATGCCAGTTCCGGGCGGTAGGTAAGGGCGATCGGGATCAATGATTCGGCCGTAGCCGCCGGGTCTATCAGTTCAACCGTTAGTGCCGGTTCCTCGGTTGGTTCGACAAGGGCCCCGGGTTCGAGTCGCAGGATTCGGGTCAATTCGGCACTCGCAACCTGCCACCGTTCGTAGGCGGATTCGACCGCCTGTCGTTGACGAGCCGCTTCGACTTTCGCCCGGTTCACTTCCACGGTCGGCGCATAATCCGGGGTGACCTTCTCGGTCAACTTCACCAATTCCTTGGCTCGCCGTAATGTGTCGATCGACCCGGCCACTTCCCCACGCGCTTCTTGGACTGTGAAATAGGCCTCGGCCACTTGAAGACTGGTGTCATTCTGGGCCGCTTGAACGTCCGCTTGCCGGGCCCGCACGGTCTGCTTCGCAGCCAGCGGAGCGAAAAGCGCGTCCCCGATGGAAAACACGGCATTGGGTCCCGCGCCGACAAGGAAGGAAGACTTACTGGTCGTGAATACGTTCCCGGCAACGTCTTGGATCCGCCCGTCCTGTCGAAAGTAATCGAGCCCGAAACTGACATTCGGCAGCCACAGGACTTTTGCCCGATCAAGTTGGGCGGTGGCGGCTCGAAGTCGCTCGCCGGCAATTTGCACGTCAAGCGGACTGGCGTTGGTCAAGCTCAAAGCGGTCGGCAAATCAATCGGCAGTGGTTTCCCCTGTGTCCTGGCGGGCGGAGTTACCGGGAGGTCTGGCTTTCCACCGCCCGTGATTTCTTCTCCCAAACCGCCGACCGAGCGACCCGGACCGTCGACCCCCGTGGATTTCTCGGATGTGGCTAGGAACTCTGTCTTTTGGGAGAATGTGTGATCCGCATATGTGTCGGTATCGGGTGAGGCACAGGAAGGAAGGATCAGCACTCCTGCCCCGACCAGCCACTTGGCCGCCCGGTAGATCTGGTCCTTGATCCCCACACCAGGCTCCTGAAACCGGGTTCACCGCGAGCGTTCTGTCAGCCTTGTCATTACGAGAGTATCGGTAATACAGGTAGCCAAGCTGAAATGTGAAAGGATAATTCCCAAATAACTTCAAGCCAATCGTGAAGCCTTCGTTTTCCAGGTCGAAGGTGCATTGGTACTGCGGATACTTTGGATACTCTACCGTGCGCCGTCCGTTGACAGTCGGTGCCTATGTAGTAATCGCTTTGTCTGATTCGCTTCCGCTATTGGCACTTGGGCTGATGCAGCGTCAGGGGGAACTTGTCACGGGTGGTGGCAGTCGGCATAATGAAAGCCCGGGGTAGGAAAGAGTAGGACAACTCCCCAAAGGGGTACGACCGAGGTTAGTAATTCTAAGGCCGAGAGGAGTGACGCGAGAAAAACGTTAGACAATCAGCAAGCCGAAGTGGCGGAACTGGCAGACGCGCTAGATTCAGGTTCTAGTGACCGCAAGGTCGTGGAGGTTCAAGTCCTCTCTTCGGCATTCTTCGAACCCGGGTTCACGGTACGATTCGGGGTATTTTCAGGTCTTCGATCCGTTTCAGCAACTCGTTCGCTGAGTGTGGGGGGGATTCCACGGCGGGCCAGGCGC
>DASXPC010000002.1:0-17881 GCA_036493815.1 Fimbriiglobus sp.
AACCGGTCGTGAAATCTCTGAAATACTTCCGTTCCGATTTGGGGTTCGGATGGGTCCGGGTGAGTTTCCGCCCATTCTGGGGCCAGGATTAGCGGAATCCAATGATTCGGCCTTTCACCACGGTCCGCGTCAAAGCATTTGATTGCTTTCGACACGCGAGCCGGTATCGGGACCCGGTGGATTCCTTCCGGTTTGAATTCGGCACATTTTTCGGCCGGTGATGTCACCAGATATTCCCGACACGACGTCGGACGGACCGCGTGGATCGAACAGCTCTCTTCTTCCAGAAAAGGACACGCGATGCCGAGTCGGAAGTAATCCGTCACCGCGGATTGGATGTCCATGGGTTCGTGCAATTCCGGGGCAGACAAAAGCGGGAGCAATCCCGCTTCCTCCGCCCGCCGGCGGGCAACCGCGAATCTTTCGAGGACGACCGATCGCCTGGGTTCCGGAATTGCGTCCACCAGTTCGCGTAGGTGCCTCGCTTCGATTTCCGAAACGGGCACCGGTTGCCGGCAACACGCTCCGCACCCCTTCCGGCAACTCACGGACCGCCCGGCCGCCGTTGCCTGCGATTCCCCGATTTCCACGAACGTGTTCGTCAACGCTTGAAACAGCGGAATCATCTGCCCCGGGCGGGTCGGGCCGGCGGGAACGACCAGTTCCAATTCGAGTGTTCCGGCCGATAGGGGTAGCTCGACGGAAACGGTCACGTTGCCGTTCGGATCGTGAGGGGTGGTTTTCATGCCGTTAGCCCCATGTCTGCAAGACGGTTCGTAACGACGCGCGTTTTGCCGGTTCCACGAACTTCCCGGCGAATAATGTTGTATCATGGGGAACTCCCGACATTAAATAACCACATGCCAACTTCCGCCGACCACCGTCCCGTCGACCGCCGCAAGTTCCTTCGCCGGGCTGCTGCGGGGGCAACGTTCGCGCTCACGGCGAACTCTTACGCGGCCGTGGCGGGCGTCAATTCCAAGGTCCGCATCGCCTTTCTTGGTTGCGGGGGACGGGCCCAAGCTCACGTGAACGCGGTGAAGCAACTGGCCGCCGCCGGGGCGCCGGTGACACCCGTCGCCGTCTGCGACGTGTGGGACGGTCTTTCTGACGAGTTCGAAAGCACCTTCGGCGGGCGAACCACACGAAGAAAGTATTCCCAGGGACTCTATCCCACCGCCGTTACCTGCGGGCTGCACCCGGACGATCCGGTTCACGTCACAAAAGATTACCATCGGATTCTCGACCTGAAAACCGTGGACGCGGTCTGCGTGGCGACGCCGGACCACTGGCACGCCCGGATGGTGCTCGATGCGATTGCTGCCGGGAAGGACGTGTATTGTGAACGCCCGTTAGGCCGCTCGATTGCCCAGGCGAATGCCGTGGCGGAGGCGGCCGCAAAATCGGACCGCGTCATCACGATCGGGGTCCAGTCGCTGGCCGACCCGTCCGTCACGGCGGCACTCAAGTTGGTTCGATCCCATCGCCTTGGCCCCGTCGTCCACCTCCAGGGCGGGGCGTTTCGCAACGACGCCCGCGGCCAATGGCGGTTCTACCGCACGTTACCGCAGATGAACCCGAAAACGATCGACTGGGACCTCTTCCTCGGCCACCGGTTCGAGGCCGCAGGCGAAAAACTCGCCCCCACCCCAAAAGACCGGGCCTTCGACCCGGTCACCTTCGCCCAGTGGCGGTGCGACACCGCCTTTTCCGGCGGGCCTGTCTCGGACATGCTCAATCCCGTCGTCACCCGCTTGCTTGCCGCGACGGGCGTGCGAAACGTGAAATCCGTAACGGCTTCCGGCGGGCTCTATCAGGAACGCGACGGCCGAACCGTTCCGGACGTGGTCACTCTCCTCGCCGAGTTTGACGAAGGCTGCCACCTCAACGTTACCGCTACGACGCTCAGTAATTATCCGGTGGAAGAAGTCATCCGTGGTCGGCTCGGGGCCTTGAAGTTCGTTCGCGGCGGCCTGCACGTCTTCGCCGACGACCCGGCCAAGGGTACGACGTTCCCGCCCCGACTCGACCGGCCGCTCGCTCCCGTCGACGTGATTGCGATCGAACCCCCGCGAAACGAAACCGAAACAATCTGGCGAAACTTCCTCGACTGCATCGATCGCCGAGACCCGAATACCCTTTGCCCGCCCGAGTTGGCCGCAGCCGCCGTCGCCGTGACGGGTCACGGTGCTTTGACGACATAACGCAACTCACGTCCCGGCCGATTCGTCCCCGCTACGTTGTTTTCCGGAACAATTTTCCCCACACCCCGCGGCCCCCGGTTTCGCGGAACAGCACGCTCTCCCGGTGGAATTGCCATATCGCGGCCCATAAGGCGAGAGCGATCCAGAAGGCCATTGATGCCAGTACGACGGGAACCATCCCCCACGGAATCGGGTCGTGGGTGACACTCAACAGTTTTTGCTGTAACAGCATTGCCCCCGTAATTGGAATGAGTGCCCGGCCGACGGTCAATTCCGTGCCGGGCATCATGCTCGCGAACGCGAGCGGCATCACCACGAGGAAGAGCGGCACGAGGTAATACTGCCCTTCCTTCGTACTCTTGGCAAAGACACCGAGGGCGAGGCAGACGGCGCTGAACAGCATCGCCAGCGGCAGGCCGAAGAGCATGCACCCGATCAGCCCCGGCATGTTGACGATCGGGAAGCCGAGCACCTGTTCCATGATGACCGCCCCGACGGTCATGAGAGTGACGTTCCAACAAACGGAGAGGAAGCCAAACGTGGTGGTGGCGAGCCATTTGCCGCCGACGATCTCGCTTCGAGAGGCCGGGCTGATGAGCAGTGTTTCCATCGTGCCGCGTTCGCGTTCGCCGGCGGTCATGTCCACCGCCGGCTGCACCGCTCCGGCGACGAGCCACATGATCAGAATGAACGGGAATACGCGGACGAACGTGTCCCGCAGTTCGTCGGCCGCCTTTTTTCCCTTGGGTTTGTTCGTCTGGGGGTCCACGAGGTCGAACATTTTGTCGAAATCTTTGGGCAGTCCGCTGCGGAGGTAACGGACGTCGCGGAGCTTATCTTCCCAAGTTCGCACGGCCGCGATCAAACGCCGGCCCGCGAGCTTCGATTTCTCGTCCCCGTCGCGCGTCAGAACGGTCAATTTCGGCTTCGGACCTTTCGCGTCCGCCATCGCTTCGACGAACCCGTCCGGAACCACGAGCACCGCGTCCACCCGCTTCGCCGCCAAAGCCGCTTGCGGATCGTCGACCAGTTTCGCCACGGCCAGCGGCGTCGGTTCCGGTGCCGGGTCGTCCGACTTCCGTTCCTCGACGATCGTGCCGTCGACCAGGAAGGGGGAAAACGAGCGGTCGTCGGCCGGAGTGCCGGTGGGGAGGTTCTCCGCTCCGACGATGCCGACCACGGCTTCCTGTCCGAGCATCGACCGGGCCATGAAGTATCCGGCACCGCCGAAGAGCGGGTAGAGTACCGCGGGAAGGATCAGCACCAGCAGGAGAGTCCGCCGGTCGCGGAACAGGTCGCGGATTTCTTTTCCGGCGACGAGACGAACGAACGACGGACGCATGAATGACCTCAGTTTGGTTCCGTCATCTTACGGGCCTAAACTACTGTTGTGGACGTATACACGCTTCGACACGGTGGCTGGGACAGGCGATACCGTTGGTATCCTGCGACGGTTCAATCCGCCCCGGTCGTATTGTTCCTGCACGGCACCGGAGGGTCTGCCGAATGGGTGGAATCTGAAACCGGATTGGCGGAGGCCGTTCGGTCTAGGGGGTTCGCCTTGGCCGTGCCCGACGCCTTGCCCACCAACCCGAACCAACCGCAGCGATTTCTGACCAACCCGCAACGGTGGAACGACGGCTCGGACTGGGCCGGCGATCCGAATTACAAAGGCGAGAATGATTCCGAATTCCTCGCCGCTCTGATTCGCGAATTGCCGAAGCGGGGAGCCGATCCGAAACGTGTATGTGTGGCCGGGTTCTCGAACGGTGCGGGGATGACATTTCGGCTGGCGGCCGAGCATCCGGAACTGGTCGCCGGCATCGCCCCCGTGGCCGGCCTGAGTTGGGTAACCCCGCTTTATTTGCCGAAGCCGATACCGACGATTTACATGATCGGCGACGCCGACCCTTTGGTGCCGTTGTTGGGTGGGCCGGTGCAGACGCCCTGGGCCCTGGAATTCGTCGATCGACCGTCGGTATTTTCGATGCTCGAACGCTGGGCGGCTGCGACCGGATGCCAACCGATTCCGAACGAACGAATCGACCGCCTGGGCATACGGTTCCAGAATTACGATTCCCGCAAACCGGGAGCCCAAATGCAGGCCATCATCATTCCCAACCTCGGCCACCATTGGCCGGGCGGAGCGGGGCAAATGAACCCGCGTATCGCCGGTTCGAAGGGCTCGGTCGTTGTCGGGAACGAAATCATACTGGAATTCTTCAAGCAATACGCGTGTTAGTCCCGGACGGGGCGAAACAATATCCTGAACCTGTCGTGTCCGGACGTGTCTTTGCGTCGGCGTCGCCCGTGGTAGGGGCGGGCCGCGGCCGGGCGAAAAGGAGCGGGCCCATGGTGAAGTTGCGTCTGCCGGACGGGTCAGTGCGGGAAGCGGCCAAGGGGGCCCGGTCGCGGGACGTGGCGGAGGGGATCGGCAAGCGGCTCGCAGCCGCGGCCGTCGCGGCCAAAGTTGATGATGCGATTGTGGACCTGGATCGCGAACTGCCTGAAGACGGTGAACACAGCTTCCAAATCATCACCGACCGCGACGCCGACGCCCTTGACGTGCTTCGCCATTCCTGTGCCCACGTCATGGCTCGGGCCGTCATGCGGCTCTTCCCCGGCACCCAACTCGCCTTCGGGCCGACCACCGACACCGGCTACTACTACGACATCGACTCGCCGACGCCGATCACCGAGGCCGACTTCGCGAAGATCGAAGACGAGATGCGGAAGATCGTCAAACTCGGCGAGCCGTTCGAGCGGTTCGAGCGGACCATTCCCGAGGGAAGGCAGCTCATTGCCGACCTGCACCAGCCGCTCAAGGTCGAGCACATCGACGAATCGCTGAAAGACTTTGGCACCATCAGCTTCTACCGCCAGGGGGAGTTCATCGACCTCTGCCGGGGGCCGCACATCCCGCACGCGGGGAAGATCGGTGCGTTCAAGCTGCTGAGCATTGCCGGGGCGTACTGGAAGAACGACGCGAACCGGGCCCAGTTACAGCGACTCTACGGCACCGCTTTCTTCGACCAGAAGGCGCTCGACGCCTACATGACCCAGATCGAGGAGGCGAAGAAGCGCGACCACCGCGTGCTCGGCCGGCAGTTGAAACTCTTCACCATCAGCCAGCAGGCGGGGCAGGGGATGATCCTTTGGATGCCCAAGGGGGCGACCGTTCGGCACCTTCTCGAATCGTTCATCCGCGAGGAACTGATCAAGCGGGGTTACTCGCCCGTCTACACCCCGCACATCGGCAACCTCGACCTCTACCGCACCAGCGGCCACTTCCCGTACTACGCGGACGCCCAGTTCCCGCCGATGTACATGAACCCGCTCGCCCAGACCGTCGACGTCTGGTTCGGGCTGTTGGAGAAGGGACTGCTCACCGATGCGGAGGAGAAAGCGTTCTTGAACGTGGTGGAGGCGATCAGTGAAGGACGAGAACCGGAACCGGCGAACGACTTGCCGCGGTACCCGTTCGGGCAGGTCAAGCTCGATGCGAGAGCCTTGTGGATCGACTACAAGGAAGCGAGTGACATTGATGCAAAGAAGGTGGTGTTGAAGAACTGGATGAGCGGGCAGGAAGGCTATCTCTTGAAGCCGATGAACTGCCCGCACCACATCCAGATTTACAAGGCGACCCCGAAGAGCTACCGCGACCTGCCGATCAAACTCGCCGAGTTCGGCACCGTCTACCGGTTCGAACAGTCGGGCGAACTCGGCGGCATGACCCGCGTCCGCGGGTTCACCCAGGACGACGCGCACCTGTTCGTGTTGCCGGAGCAGGTGGAAGGGGAATTACGGAGCGAGATCGACCTCGTGCTGTTCATCCTGAAGACACTGAACCTGACCGACTACCGGGTGCGGGTGAGCGTCCGCGACCCCGCGTCGTCCAAGTACGTCGGCCCCGCGGACCTGTGGGAGAAGGCCGAGGCGACGCTGCTCGAAGTGGCGAAGTCGAGCGGGCTCAACTACTCCATCGGCGTCGGCGAGGCGGCGTTCTACGGGCCGAAGATCGACTTCATCGTGAAGGATTGCATCGGCCGGGAATGGCAGTTGGGCACGGTGCAACTCGACTACAACCTGCCCGAGCGGTTCCAGCTCGAATACGCCGGGGCGGACAACCAGCCGCACCGGCCGGTCATGCTCCATCGCGCGCCTTTCGGGAGCATGGAACGGTTCTGCGGAATCCTGATCGAACACTTCGCCGGCGCCTTTCCGCTATGGCTCTCACCCGAACAGGTGCGCGTGCTCACCGTCAGCGAAAAAGCAGAAACCTATGGCCGCGGGATCGAAGCGAAGCTGAGGGAGAATGGGTTCCGCACCACCGGTGACTACCGGGCCGAGAAGATCGGTGCGAAAGTACGTGAGGCGAGCCTGGAGAAGGTGCCGTACATGTTGGTGGTTGGCGAGAAAGATCAGGCCGCGGGCACCGTGGCCGTTCGGGAGCGGGTGGACGGGAAGGAGACGCGGGATCTGAAGTTGGAGGCAGTGATCGAGCAGTTGGCCGCGGAGGTGCGGGCGAAGACTGTGCGGGGGTCGTAATTTTTTACTGATTTATCACTCCGGGAGACGACTCCGATGAAACTGTTCGTCCTGCTTTGCGGTTGGTCAGTCGTAATCCTTCCACCCGCGAGAGCCGACGTCCTTTTCAAGGCCGACTTCGAGAAGGGGGATTTGTCCGAGTTCGGTGGCAAAAGCAAGACGATGAAGGAGGGGAGTATCGAAGTCGTTCAGGACGTCGTCCATTCCGGAAAGTACGCGGGCAAGTTCACCATCTACGAAGAGAACGTCTTCAACGCCCGCCAACTCCGCACCCAAGTGAACGGACCCAAGGTCACCGTCAAAGACGGGTCCGACACGTACATGTCGTTCTACCTATATATGAAGGACGCCCCCAAAGATCGCGACAACTTCTTCTACTGGGAAGGGAGCCCGCCGCCGGGGTACAACAATGTGATGACGTGGTGGGTCGAGCCGAAGAAGGGCGGGGGCACCGCGGTCAAATACGGGACGGGCAACCTGGGCCGGAAGGGGGTGCACTGGGAAGCCGATTTCACCACCGGGAAATGGCACCAGTTGGGCATGCACGTCCACTGGTCGGAAGACGCGGAGAAGGGGAATATCAAACTCTGGTGGGACGGGAAGGAAGTGTTGGACAAAAAGGTGCAGACGAAGGGCCCGCAATCGACCTACTTCTGCCAACCCGGAATCCATCGCGACCCGCACACGAAATCGGTCGACACGATCTACTTCGACGACTTCATCTGTGCGACGACGTTGAAAGAAATCCGAATTCAAAAGCCGGACGCGAAATCAAAATAACAAAGGGGCGGTAACGGCTGCCGCCGCCGCCAACTCCGGCGGACAGAACGTGTTCTTGTCCCGCCGCTCGCAGCAGTCCAAGAAATGATCCGCCACGCGGCCTCTGTCTCGTTGCGTGGCAACTCCGTCGTCACCACTTCCGTCGGCCGGATCGGCTGGTCAAGTTGTGGCCAAGTCGTCAACAACAGCGATTGGCTCGGATAATATGTCGTGTACGATCGCGACGTCTTATTTCATAACGCGGGCTTTTTCCAGTGCCCGCCGGGTCGGTTCGCGGAGGTCCCAGACGAGACCAACCATCGATAATAGCCGCAGGACGGAATAGGAGATGTCGAGTTCCCACCAGGCGAACCCTTGCCTGGCGGCAGTCGGGTAGTGGTGGTGGTTATTGTGCCAGCCTTCGCCGAACGTGAGGAGGGCCACCCACCAGTTGTTGCGGCTCTGGTCGGTCGTCTGGAACCGGCGGTATCCGAATAAGTGGCAGGCCGAATTTACCAGGAAGGTGCTGTGATAAACGGCCACGGTCGAGACGAAGAACCCCCAGATCAGCCCGGGTAAGCCACCGATGAGATAGCAGGCCGTTGCGAGCAATAGGACGGGAACGAGATTGAAACGTTCCAGCCATTTCAGTTCCGGGTATTTCTGCCAATCTTTCATCCGTTCCCAGTCGGTGAACGATTGCTCGCGGTCGAGCACCCAGCCGACGTGGCTCCACCAGACACTTTTTATGATCGGCGAGTGGGGGTCACCTTCCTGATCGGAGAAGGCGTGATGCTTGCGGTGGTGCCCGGCCCACCAGATCGGTCCCTTCTGGGCCGCACTCGACCCCAACACTCCAATTACAAACTGGAACAACCGGCTCGTTTTATAGGCCCGGTGGGCGAAATAGCGGTGGAATCCGGCCGTGAGTGCCCAGACGCGAAAGGCGTAAAGGCCGAGGAACAGGCCGACCGCAGTCCAGGTTAACGGAACGAAAAAGGCGGCGAGACAGGTTAGATGGATGCCGAGGAAAAACGGCAGCACGGCCCACCGGCGGGCCGTTTCGGCAACGAAGGCGAGGCGCGGGGTTCGGGGATGCGGGAGCGGGACGCGCGGAGCGAGAGTGGGAATGACGGATCCTCGACGTAAGACGGCGGCGGTTCGACCCCGAAATGATAGGAAGCACGCGGGCCGGAATCTCGCTTTTATGGGGAATTTCCGACTCCCCGTATAATGCCCCGGCCCTGTAACCCGACCGCGACCGGCGTGCCCCATGTTTCACTTCGAAGGCGTCGAATCCTATCCGGTCTCCCCCCCGGCGCTCTACCCGAAGTTGTGCGACGCCGGGTTTCTGGCGAGGTGTTTGCCCGATGCCGAAGTCGTGGACGCTACAATGGATCGGGCGGAATGGAAGATGAAGCCGAAACTGTCGTTTCTGACCGGATCGTTGGACACGACCCTCGCGGTCACCGGTCGGGTGCCCGGCGAATCGGCGACGTTCCGCATCCACGGCAAAACGATCGGGGCGGCAAGTGTAACGGTCGCGACGCTCGTGCTTCGACCCGCCGTCGGTGGAGGCACCGCCTTGCACTGGACCGCCGATATCACGGATCGCACGGGCCTCTTGAAAATGGTGCCGGCGGGACTGATTCAATCCGCGGCCCAGAAGGTCATTTCCGACGTTTGGGCCGCATTACGGCCTCGTCTCATCGAAACTTAATGAACAAGATTTCACCTCAGGCTCACACTTCTCTCAGCCGACAAAAGGTATGATTCCCGCGTCCACTGAGGAGACGCTGCCATGCGAGCCTTTGAAATTCACGCGCCGAAAAAGCTGCCCATTTCGCCGTTCGCCACCCCTCCGGCCGCCCCGCAGGAAATTCGCTGGCGGCGGTGGCTCGTGGTGATGTTGCTGCCGTTGGTCGGGTTGATCCGCACCAAGCCGGCGAACGAGAAGCCGGCCACGCCGGATGCCCACGAATCTTTCGAAACGTGGCAACGTCAGGTGGAAGCCAGCCAACGCCCCGCAATATCGTACGAACGCGACATCTGGACCGAGTGAGGAAAGCCAGACGGGTCGCCAGGGAGGGCGGCCCGATCCTGGTTACCGCCCCTTGAGGGGGTTTTTCACGAATTCGGTGAATTGATCGACGTGGTTGATCTTTCCTTCCCGGTAGACCCCGACGACTCGCGTTTTGCCGTTCGGTCGCGGTTCGAAAATCACGTAAAGCGGAAGTTGTTCGGTCCCGAATGCCTCGTTCTGAAACCAGAGATTGGCCAATTTCGCTTCCGCCTGCCGGTCGTCCTGCGACGGCGGCACGGTATAGAACTGCTCCGGCACCCAGTCGGTATACATCTGCACGAGCGTGTATTTTTTCAACGTATCTTTTACAAGAGGGAACACGTTCCGTTCATTGTCCTTGCAGTTGGTGCACGTCACGCCGGTGAAGTCGGCGAACACGAGCGTATTATGCTTGCGGGCGTAATCCAGCGCAGCCGGGAGATCGCTCCGCCAGGGGAGTTCCGCGCCCGCTCCCGGTTCCGGCAACAGAAAGGCATCGATCCAGGCGAATACTACTCCGCTCGGCCGTTGCCCCTTCAACGTACCCGGGATCAGGTAGACCCCGAGGCCGAGGAATAGCATGGCGAAGAGGAGTCGTGGGGCGGCGATGTGGTATTTTTCTTCGTCGTGTGGAAGACGGAACACGTTCAACAGATAGAGGCCACAGCACAAGAGAACGACCGCCATCCCGACCAGCGAAACGTCGTAGGTGAAGTACTGCGGTTGGCCGAGAAATCCTAATTCCGCGGTGCGGAAGAATTTGATCGCTGCCGCGACCTCGAGGAATCCCATCACCACTTTGATCGTATCGAGCCAGCCGCCCGACTTGGGCAGCATCTTGATGAGACTGGGGAACATGGCGAGGAGGAAAAACGGCGAAGCGAACGCGGAGGCGAACGCCAGCCCGGCCAGGACGAGTTCCGTTTGGGTGTATTGCCCCGACGACGCCATACCTGCGAACCCGCCGAGGAACGGGGCGACGCAAGTAAAGCTCACGATGCTGAAGGCAATTGCCCCAAATACGGCCCCAATCATTCCCCCCGTTTTTCGCTTCCCTTCGGCATATCGGAGCAGGAACCCGGGCAACGTAAGATCGAACATTCCAAACAGACTTAACGCGAGGACGACGAATAACAGGCCGAGGCCGATATTCATCACGGGGTTAATGCTGAGGGCCCGAAAAAAAGAAAGCAAAGTGATCGCCGAGAGACCGAGCACGAGAATGATGGTGAGGCTATAGACCCCGGCGAGTTTCACCGCCCCGGTCACCGACTGGTGGCTTTGTTTCAGAAACAGGCTGACGGTTATTGGGATCATCGGAAAGACGCAAGGGGTCACGAGCGAGATCAATCCCCACAGGGCCGCGGTAGCGAGAAGGGCCCACAACCCGCCTTGCCGTTTGACCTGTTGGGTT
This sequence comes from Fimbriiglobus sp., assembly GCA_036493815.1. GTDB lineage: Bacteria > Planctomycetota > Planctomycetia > Gemmatales > Gemmataceae > DASXPC01. The sequence goes on from DASXPC010000002.1 coordinate 10,988, forward strand.
TCCAGGTTCGCAAGCAGTTTTTCAAGGGCGGCTTTGTGCTCTGCGAACGACACAGCATCTTTCTTAACGATCCCCTCTGGTACTTCGTCCTTAGGAGCCATGCCGACCGATTTCGGCGGAGCTGGGGCAATCGTTGGGTTAAGGGCCGCGTCGACAACGGCCTGAAATTCCGCAGGCACTGGCTCGGCTGGACCGGGAAGTACTTCGAATTCGACCGAATTGAAGTCATCCGCCTTCGAATTGAGACATCCTTGTTCGTTACAGACGAGAACATTACAGGATTTCGAAAGGTCAATTGTTTTCTTTCCCGGCGTCGCTTTCGGCGACACGACTGCTTTGAACACCCACGTGGTCGGATCGTAATAGACGAAGTAATCTTTGTGCTGTTTCTCTCCGGGAGGGTCGGCAATCTGATCGAGGAAAATCAGTTCGCCGGACTTCGGGGGTTTGAAAGTGTTCCGACCCGTCTGGTCGATTTTGGGGAATGCCGGATAGGTCCAAAAGAAGGGTTTCGGTGAAACGGTCAAAGAGACGTTAACCGGTTGGCCCGGCTTCGCCTTTTCCGGCGTGACTTTCACAGTCAGCGTGGCGGTCTCGGAGAAATTTTTCGGCTTCGGACCCGTATCGAATGGGAAGGTTGGCTGCTGGGCCTTTAACGAAACGACAGCTAAGACAACCGAAGCGATGGAAAGGATGAATCGCATGGGACGACTGCCGGGGGAGCGGAAATGATACGGCCCGCACGGAGTATACCCGTTGCGGGCCTTCATTTTACACGCCGATAGTCCGTTCGGTCAGTTGCTAAACTCCGGCCGCCGTTTCGAGAGTTGGGCCTGCAAGCGGGCGACGATGCTCGAGTGCATCTGACTGACGCGGGATTCGCTGAGGTTGAGGGTGGCCCCGATCTCCTTCATCGTCATCTCTTCGTAGTAGTAGAGGATGACGATGAGCCGCTCGTTCCGGTTGAGACCGCGTGTGACGAGCCGCATGAGGTCGCGGTTCTGCAGTCGGCCGGTCGGGTCTTCCGCTTTTTTATCTTCGAGGATGTCGATCTCGCGGACGTCTTTGTAGCTGTCAGTCTCGTACCATTTTTTGTTGAGACTGACCAGGTTGGCGGCGGTCGCCTCGCCGACGAACGATTCGATCTGATCGAGAGGGACGCCGAGCTTGGCGGCGAGTTCTTCCGGCCGGGGCGGCCGACCGAATTCCGCTTCCAGGGCCTTCCGCGCCACTTCCACTTTCGACTGCTTCGACCGCACCAGCCGCGGCACCCAGTCCATCGTCCGGAGTTCGTCCAGCATCGCCCCTCGGATCCGCGGCACGCAATACGTTTCGAACTTGACACCGCGGGTCAGGTCGAACGCGTCCACCGCGTCCATCAGACCGAACACGCCGGCGGACATCAGGTCGTCGAGTTCCACCCCGTCCGGCAGCCTCGCCCATATCCGTTCGGCGTTATATTTGACTAGCGGCAGGTAATGCTCGAGCAGCCGGTTCCGCAGGTCGACCGTCGGCTGAGCCCGATAGTCCTGCCAAACCTGCGTGACGTCCGTCTCGGCGCGGGTAGTTACCATCGGATCCTCCCTGATGCTTCGGCGAACGGCGTCCGGCAGAAGCAAAGTGGGAGAATCGAACCCGGGCCGCGTGCGCCCGGAGCCGAGTCGATCGGTTCGACGATTCCCCCGCCGTCTGCTGCCGGTCCCCCTTAACGAGTCGTCCCGCGACGCGCGTGGCCCATTGTTCGCACTCCGACCGGTGTCCCCACACCACGTCGGAATGCGGCGGCGTAAGCCGCGGGTCGACACGCGGTGCAACGGGAAGAACCCGTACCGCTCGCCCGTCCTGCGTGGGGCCGGCCGGTGGCCGGACGGTCCCACGTCGCGTTTATCGGTCGTTCGTCATCGGTCGCTGGAAACATTCCGCGGCAACGGCCGGCGGCTTCGCCGGTTTCCCATTGCCCCCGGCCCATCCCGCAAACCCGGCCGATTCCCCCGGCCGAACTCGCGAACTCGGACCGACAGGGCGGGGGACATACCGGCCTCCGTCCCGCCTGTCGAGAGAAAAACATGAGGAATTGCACGCCCTCTCCCACCCACGACACGGTCCGGGTAAGATGGGCGGCGGTGTCAACCGCACGGGTGCGAAACCCGGGAATCCGGGTAAAGGACGGAGCACATGAGTGGGCGAATCTGGATCGCGGTCGTCGGAGTGGCGGCCGTTGGACTTTCGGTCGGGTGCAACGCTCAACCGGCCGAGGCTCAACCGGCCCTCCCGTCAATCGAAGACCAGGGCGCTGTGAAGCAGAAACAAAAAGAGCAGTTCGCATCCAATCAACCCCCGGGGGCGAAAGACGTGGCGTTTGATGCCGACCAGGCGATGAAATACGTGAAGGAATTGTGCGAGATCGGCCCGCGGATATCGGCCACCGAGGGAATGAAGAAGCAGCAGGAATTGATTCTCAAACACTTCGAAGCGACCGGGGCCAAAGTCGTCAAACAGGAGTTTAAGGCCAGGCAACTCAGCCGCCGCCAGCCGGTGGACATGACGAACCTCATCTTCCAATGGCATCCCGAGAGGGCCCGACGGGTGCTGATTTGCACGCACTACGACACCCGGCCCCACGCCGACGAGGAAACCACCGACCAGACCAGTTGGAACAAGCCGTTCCCGAGTGCCAACGACGGCACATCCGGCGTCGCCTTACTCATGGAACTCGGTCGCCACATGAAAGACCTGCCGACAACCGTGGGGGTCGATTTCGTCCTGTTCGACGGGGAAGAATACGTGTTCCCGCGGTTCCAACAGCAGGATTCCCGCGACATGTACTTTCTGGGGTCCGAACACTTTGCGAGCGAGTACACGAAATCCCGACCGACCAGAAAGTACTCCTACGAAGGGGGCGTGTTGCTGGACCTTTGCTGCGCCGAGGGGGCGAAATTGAAGGTGGAAGCGAACTCGTTCCAGTCCGCTCCCAAGCTGGTCCAGAAAATCTGGGGATATGCGAAGACGCTGGGGGCCAAGTCATTCGTGTACGAACGCGGATTCAAGCGGGATGAAGGTCAAGGCGTACTCGACGACCATCTGGCCCTCAATCGTGTCGGCATTCCGACCGTGGACATCATCGATTTCGACTACCCCTACTGGCATAAAATTTCGGACACGCCCGACAAGATATCGCCGAAGGTGACGGCCGAAGTGGCGAAGGTTCTGACGGCGTGGATTCAAGGAATTAAATGACCGATGCGCATGCCAAACCGGGCAATCCTTCCCGTATGCCACCGCGGCGAAATCGAGGTCGGGCAATTCGCTCTACCCGATCGGGAGAGCACGTGCCGGTTCTGACGACCGAGGTTCTGGCTGCGATTGACCCGCAGCCGGGGCAAACCATTGTCGATTGCACGCTCGGGTTTGGGGGCCATTCGGTCGAACTGTTGAAAAGAGTAGGGCCGACCGGCAAGCTTTTCGCCTTCGATCTCGACCCGGATAATTTGGCCCGAGCCATCCCCAACCTCGAAGCGGTCGGAAATCCGTTCGTTGCCTTGCATAGGAATTTTGCCGGGTTGACCGGAGTCTTGGCGGCTCACGGCGTCGCCTGCGTTCACGGTTTGCTCGCCGACCTCGGCATGTCGAGCATGCAGGTGGACGATCCGGCCCGCGGATTCTCGTTCCTCCGCGACGGGCCGCTCGATATGCGCATGGATCGGAGCCGGGGCCGGACCGCGGCCGAGTTACTGAACGAGCTGTCCGCCGACGAACTGACGGCGGCGTTTCGGGATTTGGGTGACGAACCGGCCGCGGAGTCCATTGCCGCGGCCGTTGTCGCCTTACGAAAAACCATACCGTTTGAACGCACTGGCCAGCTCCACGAAGTGATCGACCGCGCCGCCCCGGTTACCGTCGTCCGCAGCCCGGGGAAAGGTCCGGCCCGGAAGCAGCAACTCCTTCCTTCGACCCGAGTATTTCAAGCCCTTCGTATTTTGGTGAACCGGGAGTTGGCAAACTTGCAAAGCCTGCTACGGACTCTGCCCGACGGGCTCGCGCCGGGCGGCGTGGCCGCGATCATTTCGTTCCACAGCGGCGAAGACCGGTTGGTGAAGAGCGCATTCCGGGCCGGAGTACTTGGTGGGCTATATTCCGGTGCGAGCGACGATCCGGTCCGCCCGACGGAAGAAGAAAAACTCACGAACCCGCGGTCGCGATCGGCGAAACTCCGCTGGGCCCGGCGGGCGTGAGGCCGTGGAGGAAGCCATCCGCCTCTGCTTCATTCATCGTAACGAGCACCTCGAAACCGAGCGGTTCCAGGAACACGCCCATCATCCGGGCCGCACCAAAGCAAACCTCGGTGGCAACCAGGACTGCGCACCGGTCGGTCAGGGCCGTCCGCTGCTTGGCAATGCGTTCGACAATTTCGCGGAGCTCGTCGGCGGTGCGGCTGTCGGCGGCGGCCCGGCAGTCGAAGACCAGGTTTCGGGCCGGGCCATCTCCCACCGCCATCAAGCCGGCACGTAAACCGCCCAGCCACTCCGATTGAGAAACCAGACCCACCGAAGTGAATCGGAGCTCGAACCCAGACAGGGAATAGGCGAAGCTCACGGCCCCCTCCCGTTTAAGGATCATCCGAGCGGTCGAATTCAACCGAAACCAGGCTACTTTCATCGGGGCAGCGGATCGTGGACCGAAAAACACTTGATTGTTGGCTGGAAAAGACGGAGACGTCAACGACGTCGTAATTCCTTTGAAGGGAAGAGGTGTTCCCGGCTGGGGCGGCGAGTCGGCCCATCACAGAAACCTCGTCGGGAGAGGGGATGCCGACGGATGGCGCGATTATTACCAGCCGGACGGCCGGGTGCAAGTGCCTAAACCCTACCCGCGGTCGGATCCCGAGGGTAGAACACTGCGACACCGTACCTCCCGCCTCGTGAGCCGATGTCTGTGCTTCCGATGCCGCCCAAGACGAAGTTTGCCGCCGGCTTGTCGGCGATGGTCGGCGTGCTTGCACTATTCGGTGCGGCCGGGAACGCCCTGCAGGGCCGATCGGCCGAGTTGAAGCGGAAGTTTCCCGCCGATTTGCGATACGAGGAGGAGAAGGAACCCTACCAGTTTCGGTATTTCGTGACGTGGACCGGCCCCGCGGCCGAGCGGGCACTGGGCCGTGGGATCGCCGCTTTGGCCGGGGTCGGGTTCCTCGTTTTCGGGTTACGCTTGCTCGGCGGTACGGCCGGGACCATACTCCCCGGCGCCGGGGTGGCCCTGCTTGCGGGCATTGGCGTCGGGATGGTTTCGGCCTCGGCGGCCCGTAACGGCCGGGCGGCCATCGGACTGCCGGGAATGGGCCTGGCGATGGCGCTCATCATTGCGGCGTTTCTGCTCGGGGCCAGTCGCAGTGAATACCTGAGTTGGCGGAGGAGCCGTCACCCGGCCACGGTCGCGCCCGGCGGGGCGGCGCGGTTTGCAGGGGGTCTTCTGCTGGTATACGGCCTCCTCGTCACCGGTTTTGCCGTCTTTCGAACCGCCACTTGGCTCGAACCGGTTCGGGGGCAGACATCGCTCGGCCTCCGGGCTGAAGTGACGGCGTCGACGGGGATGGCATTTCTGGGAAACGTGATGAAGTCGGCCGCGGAGAAGAGCCGTTCGTTCGAGCCGGGACCGGGCTTCTTTCTGCACCCGCAGGCGTTCGCAGTCGGGTGGGGTGCATTGTGGGCGGCGGCCGGGTTGGCGGTCTTGCGGGGTCGCGGGCCGACACCCCAATTCGTAGGCTTGGCGACTCTCTCCTGCGGCGCCGGGATGACGGCGGTCGCCGTTTTGTGCCTCTTTGCCGCACTGCCCTGGTACGCCGCCCTGCCGGTCGGCGTATTCCCGGGGTGCGCCGTACTGGCACCGGCAGGGGTGTTGCTCCTCCTCGCCCGCCGGCGACTTAGTGGCCGGCCGGCGTAACGCCGAGCACCAGGTCGAACTTCGCGTTCAACTCGCCGACCTTCGATTCCTTCACCGGGGTGAAGGCGATCGTCACCGACTCGCGGGCTTTCAAATCCTTGATGCCGTTGTAGACGCCGTCTTTGGCGTTTCCCGGATAGCCCTTGATGTAGCATTGCGAGACCAGCAACTCTTTTCGGCCCTGCTTGATCTTGAAGTGGATGTGCGGTGCCCGGCCTGGGTACGGCACCGGCTTGATGGTGCGGAAGTAGTATTCGCCGGTTGATCCTGTGAGGAACCGGCCGAACCCCTGGAAGTTCTTGTCCCGCCGGTCCTTCTTCGGTTCGCTGTCCTTGGTGTGGATGTAAACGCCCTTCGCGTCGCACTGCCAAATTTCCACCAAGGCGTTCTTGATCGGGTTGCCATGCTCGTCCATGACTTTGCCGTAGAGATTAGTGATTTCCCCCACGGCCGGGGTGAGGCCGTCGTTGACGACGATCAGGTCGTTGTCCGTATCGAGCGGCAACTTGTTCGGGTAGAACGGACCTTCGGTTTGCTTCGGCGTCTTCACCAGTTCGTCGGCGAACGCCCCGCGGACGGTGAACATCGCGGCCGAGAACGCCGCCGAGCCGATGAATAGCCGGCGCGAGGGGACAAAAAGGGGACTCGTCATGGCAGCACCCTGGCAACGGGGAAGCGGGCGATCACCCCAGCTAGTATGACCGGTTTTGATGAGAATGACATGACTTTCTTCGGGTGAGTTGGGCGGCGACATTTCGCCGTTTACCCCGCGCTCCCAAGTGCCGGTCGAGCCCGCACAACAGTCCCATTTTTGAGAAGATTAGGAGTTACGCGGTTGCCTCCGTCGGCAACCGATAACTCGGGTTTGACAGATACGACCGGACGGCGTCGCGGATGACGGCCCACTTGGCCTCGAACCAGCTCACCCCGGTGCGGAACCGATGCCACTCGAGCCGGACG
>DASXPC010000003.1:0-4355 GCA_036493815.1 Fimbriiglobus sp.
CACACGGATAGCGGTCAAATGATCTCGACCGGACCGTCCAACCTGGCGTCCCGGGTCTGGACGACCGGCGACTTGCTGCCCGCCGACGTCCGCGTCGCCGGTTCGATTCTTGCCAACAGCCTGATCCCCGGCGGCGTGTTCGCACGCGGATCGAACCTCGATACGGCGCAACCCACGTATTACGCTGCCGTCCTGACGCGGGGGGTGTCCGTTCAACTCACTAAAATGGTCGACGGTGTCGAAACCGTGCTCGGATCGGTTCATTCGACCGCCTATACGAGCGGGCAATGGGTCCAGGTGACCCTGTCCGCTGACGGGGACGCGTTGCGGGTGATCGTCTATCGGACGGATACCAAACAATGGTTGTCGCCGACCGGGGAATGGCTGGACACACCGGACACGGCATTGGATCTTCAAGACGCGTCCATTACCGACGTCGGTTCGGGAGGGTTCCTGCGCCTGGCGGGGGCATCCGGCACGTTGTCGTTCGACGATTTTTCGGCGTCCCCGGCAAGTGGCCCGGGGCCGGTTCCGCGTGTGACGATGACGCCGAATGCGTCTCTGGTGAGTGGCGACGTCACGTTCCTGGCCACCGCCGACAGTCCGACGGAGGTGAAACGGGTCGAATTCCGGTTGGCAGGAAATGTCGTATATAGTTCGACTTCGGCCCCCGCCCAATGGACGCTTGACACGACGTCGCTCGCGAACGGTGCGTACGATTTGACGGTGCGTGCGGTGGACGGTTCCGGCACGGCGGCCGAAACGGTCGTCCACTTCCAAGTGAACAACGCGAACCCGTCCCCGCCACCGAGCCTGCCGGTCATTCCCAATCACTATTCGCACATTCGGATTGCCGAACTGGCGTACTCCGGCAACCCGATGGGGGCCGTGGAACAATCGCTGCTGCAGTCGAGCGTCGACCTGGTCATCCCGAACCCGAAATATTTGTCCACCATTAACTCCGTCGCCCCGGATACCCCGCAGGTTTTGTACAGTAACGTCTCGAATCTTTATCAGGATTTGCTCACCGACTGGCTGACGTACGCCGACAATCATCGCACGACTCGCGAGCAGGCGTTTTATCACGTGACCGCGGCGACACAGTTCCAGGGGAACAGTCCGTCGAGTCAACCGGTGACTTACTTTTGGGGCGTGACGCGGACCACCCCGGCCGGTGGGGCCACCGACCTCACTGCGGCGGCCGAAGGCGGACGTACCTACGGGGTCGAGTTCGGCGGAACGGGCTCGGCGATCAACATCGGTTACCTCGAAAAGTATCGCGAAATTAATGTGGTCCTGAACCGGCCGGCGACGGCGGGTTGGACCGGGGTATGGGAGTACGCCACGGCGACCGACGCGGCCGGTAACGTCACCGTTTGGAAAACATTGCCGATCGCGTCCGACGGGACGAACGGCCTGCAACACGACGGGCAGATCACTTTCGACCCCCCGGCCAACTGGGTCCCTGGAATTGTGCCCGGCTCGACCGGGAGAAATTACTACGTCCGGTTCCGGGTCACAGCCGGAACCACAGCCGAAGGACCGGAGGCGAAGACACTTCTCGGCCGGGATTACGTCGGGGCGAACGGCGGAACGTCCGGGATCATTCCCGCGTTCGACTACGCCGCCGATACGAACGGCGACGGGTATTTGAGCGACGCCGAGTATGCGAACCGCGCGCCGGGGAAAGACGCACGGTTCGTCTACGAGACACGACTTTTCTATCCGTACTACGGGCAAATGCGGTTCGTGACGGACCCGTCCAGCCTGACCGTCCAGCGGTGGGCCGCGGATTACTACCAGCGGTTACTCGCCGCCAACCCGTTGGCGGACGGAGTTTTTCTGGACAATTCACTCGGGAAAATTCCGGTCGCGGGCATCTCGCTGGCCGAATCGACCGCAACGTACGGGGCCGACCTGGGCAAACTCATCCAAACGACCTGGAAAGCGATTGCTCCCAAATTCGTGGTGGCGAACACGGCCGGGGGACAAGCGGCGGCCGATCCCGTCGTCGCCAATTCTGCCGCATCATTTGAAGAGTTCCTGCTCCGCCCGACCGACGCCACGTGGTCGAACGTAAACGATGTGGCTGCACTGGTCCAACGCCGACTGACCGTGACAAGTCCGTCACCATACCTGGTGATCGACAGCAGCCCGGGAAGCACCAGCCCGACCGATCCGCGAACCGAGATCGGAACCCTGGCCTATTACTACCTGGTTGCCGACCCGGTAAAGACATTCCTGATGTTCTTCGGCGGGTCGGCCCCGGCTACGTCGTGGAGCGAACACTGGACCCCGGCGGCCGCGGTGAACGTCGGCCTCCCGACAGCCGCCATGACCACCTTCGCGACCGGCAAGGACCCCCAGAATGCTTCTCTGACCTATAAAGTTTACAGTCGTTCGTACGGCAACGCCTTGGTCCTTTACAAACCGCGGTCGTACACCGCGGGCGTGGGAACCGGAACGACCGACGACGCGACGGCCACGACCCACGCCCTTAACGGATCCTACCGGGCGGTGAACGCCGACGGCACGCTGGGACCGGTCATAACCCAGATTACGCTCCGGAACGGCGAAGGGGCGGTGCTGATCAAGGCGTGATTCGGGCGACAGGGCAAAGGCAAACATCTACACGGAACGCATTCCGACGTCGGAAAGGTCGGAACCGCCGACGATCGTTTCAGGAATTGGATGGAGCCGTCGCACGAGCCGGTTCCATCCGATCGAACCTACCCGCCCGAAATGGATTGCGCTAGGGATCAGTCAGGGGCAACTCGTAATTAACGTCTCATCCTCTCTTTCCTCTCGGGATGAACCCGGGAACACCGGTTTCCACAACGGGATTGAACCTGACTCGCAACTTGATTCCTTCGCTAATCTCCCGCACGGCCTCTTCAGGAAGGGCAGAGACTTCAAAATTCTCCTTGATCCGGCTGGGGTTCTTCGAGGTGGTCAGGAGGGCCGTCCCGCGCTGGATGGCCCAGGCGAGCAAGACTTGTGCCGGCGTCTTGTTGACTCGCTTGGCGATTGCGGTAATGACGGGATCTTCCAGCACATTGGGCTCGCTGCTATGCCCCAATGCCGCGAACGCTTGAAACACGATGCCATTCCCGCGGCAATAGTCCAAAAGATCCCATTGCGGGAGGTACGGATGGGATTCGACGTGAACGACCGCCGGCTTGATCCTCCCCACTTCAAAGATCTCTTTCACCTGGCCCAAGCTGACATCCGATAAGCCGATGGCCTTGCACTTGCCTTCGTCTACTAAGCCCTCCAACGCCCTCCACGTATCCAGCAACGTCACTCCTTTATCGTAAATCACGTCGCCGTTCGCATCCCTCGGGTCTTGCTCGTCTCCAGGCTGGAAGGCAAAGGGGGTGTGGATGAGATAGAGATCTACGTAGTCGAGTTGGAGTTTCTCAAGGCTGGTCTCGAAGGCGGGCTTGACGCGTTCAGGACGATGATTATTGTTCCAGAGTTTCGTGGCGATAAACACTTCCTCCCGCTTGATCTTCCCTGCCTTGAACACTTCCTGCATCGCTTCGCCGACCTCCTTTTCATTTCGGTAGCGTTCCGACGCGTCGAGTTGGCGAAATCCTGCCTCGAGTGCCGCCTTGGTCGCTGTTTTGGTTGCCGCGGGATCGGGAATCAGTGTGCCAAAGCCGAGGGCGGGGATAGCACCGGATCCATTGTTGAGGATCAGCTTCGTATAGCGAAGGTTGTCGCTTTCTACCATAGTTACACCCTCTGATATTTACCAAGTGCGCCGCGGCCTGCGGCATCGCGAACCAGCCCATTGATGTTCGCAGAAGGCAATGGCACGTCCGCTTGTGCCGTGGTATAGGCCGATTATGGAAGGGAATCCACGCTTTCGTTCAGATTTTGCTTCTGAGCCGTTCCGGTGGGGCGGCCGTTTGCCGACGGGTTGTCGGCGGCGGACGTGGTTGCCCCTCGGGCAAACCCCGTTCCTAGTCGCCGTCCGGCGGGAGGCCCGATGGTTCGCTAGAACCGTCGGACAAAACTCCGACCTCACCAAAAGGTTCTTGTGCTACAGCGGGTCGTTCCGGCAACAATTTGTCACCAGGTTTGGTGGAGCTCAAAAGGGCGAGAGAAATCAATCCCCACAAAATCCTTCAACATGCTGACCAATCGGTTTTCACGACGGGAACATGGGAGCGTATCCCCCTTTGAGGGAGGACTGCGAGTACAGCATGCTAACAGCCTGTTGATCAACCCCTATTATTCGCTCCGTCACGCGGCGACGGGGCACCACGCCACCCACCCGTATTCCACCCCGGGCGAGACGCCTCGGGCGCGGAGCCGGCGGATCAGATGTCGGAGGAAGGTGTCGGGGG
>DASXPC010000004.1:0-17445 GCA_036493815.1 Fimbriiglobus sp.
CAGTGTTGTCCGAGAACGTCACAGTCGTACCGGGCAAGTTTCCCGGCGTACTGCTGTCGAGGAAGATCGCGCCGTTGTTGGTGCTGCCCCAGGCGATGGTGATTTTCCCGGGAGTCGCCGAATTCCCGGGGGAAAACGCGACGACCGGTTCGGCACTTCCGTAGTTCGCCTTGTTGGCCGCGACCGACGTCACCACGAACCCATTGGTGGGGTCCGACACCATCCGGGCCGCGCCGAAGTTCTTTCCGTCGTCACTGGACTGCAGGAATTCGATGACGCTCGGGTTGAATACCTGAGCCGGCGCGAGTTGAGTCGTTGGGGCCGCTTTGGTATTCCAAAATACGTAGACGTGACTCGGGTCGGCCAGCGGATCGCGACTGGTGATTCCGGTGACCGGATCGGTGTAGACGGCCACGTTGTTGTCGACCGCCACGACCGGGTTAAACGCCGGATCGTTGCTTCCCGTCCACTGGCGAAGAATCTGTGTGGAGACGCTGCTAGCAATCGGGGTCGCCGCTCCCGCTTTCCATTGGAAATTGTCGTAGACCAAAATCCCGCTGGACTTGTCGGCGTTCCCCTGGACGTAGACGATGTGGACCATGCCGTCGCGGCCGTACGCGATCGACGGCTGAAACGCTTGCGTAAATTTCGTTACCGTCGTCGTCGAAACGGCCGGGTCCGCAATTTGTGCCAGGTTGAAAGAGCTTCCGTCCGGGAAGGCCACGGTCAGACTGCTATTTGCCCCGGCCACGCCGACCCCGACCTGGACGATCTGAGACGGGGCAAGCGGGTTGGCGGCCGCGGCCCCTTCGAGGAAATTGATGGGCGTACCCCCGTTGATCCGCGTCAGGCCGGGGATCTCGGCACCGCCCGACGCCTGGGGCGTCGGCACAATTCCCGTCGGCACAATTCGGTCTTCGATCCGTACCAGTTGCGGGATCGACCGTTGCCGCGTACGGGCGGGGGTCGTTTTCGTTCCCTTTGTCCAACGGCGGAGGAAGCGATGAAGCGACGTGGCGGGCATGGGTGTTTCTCTTGGCGTAACCGAGTGAATCCCGAACGATTTCCGAATGCGAGCAACCGGGACAGTTGGAAATAAGATGTCCGTATCGGATCAAAACCTGCGGAAAATCTGACGACTGCGTACTCTGGGACGCCCGGTCCGGGGCGGAGTTTCACATATGTTGTCAGACGATTTACAGGCCGAATAGTTCGTAATAATTCACACAATTCCACAAATTTAACTGCCCCGTCTAAACCCGTCAAGTTAACGCGCTTTCAAACGGCAACGGATTGTTTCCCAGTCGTGTTAACTTTTCCGAACATGCTCATGAAACGGGTGGCGACCGATTCGCAGGCGCCGGGTAGAACAGTTACAGTCCGGCCAACCCAGTTATCCGTTTCCGGAACTTGTGATAATACGCTGAGAAAGTTCCCCGGCGTCCTTCCCCCAGCGGAGATGAGACGTGAGAGAGTTGAGAAGCGGGAGTGCGTCTGCGGCTCGATTGAGGTGAATGTAACAAAGGGCGAGGTTCATGGCCGCGGCGGCCCCGACGATTTCGGGGTCGAATCCACCGGACGGCGGGAATTGACCGAGACGTCCCCATTCGAGAAGCCGTTTCAGATCCGTCGCCGCCGTCGCGTAATCGCCGGCGGCGAATCGCTCGCCGGCCACCGCCCACAAGACTGGCGGTACGTGGGGGAACCATTCCCGGGCCGCGGTTCGGACCCGGTCGCGGGAAATCCCGCTTTGGTTCTGTTCCGGTGCAACGGTTAAAAGGTATTCCAGCAACGGACCGACGGCCGCGGCATCTTTCGGTGGGCTGCCTCCGGCGAACACGCGATTTGCCGCCGCGGCCAATGTCCGATGCCCGGTCTGGTCTCCCACGGTCAGGTAATTACGCCCGAGTTCGATCTCCAACCCGAGTTGTCCGGGACGATCGCGGAGTTCGGCCTCGAGCAGCCGGATCGACCAGCGGACCTTGTCCGGGGTCGGTTTCGATAAGTATGCGAGGTGGCGGATCTGACCGCCGGCGTTGGCAACGGCCAGGCCGAAGGCACGCGCCGTTTGGTCGATCGGAGGATTAAAGTGAGGGTGCAGTCGGCCGAGGTAGCGAACGGCGGGCTGTTTGCGGAACAGCCTAACCTGGTGGTCGGAAACCGAGCGTTCGGGAGCTCCCTCTTCGTATTCGTGCCTTACCGTCACCCGATAGGCCAGCGCTGCCACTCCGGGTGTGATGCCACGGAGATCGGGCCAGCCACCGGGCATTACCAATTCGTCGGGATTCAGCCAGAGAACCCATTCCGTCGCGACCGCGTCCAGTGCCGCGTTGCAGGCGCCGGCGAAATCGTCCGCCCAAACGACCGGTACGACGGTCGCCCCGACGTCCCGAACGACCTTCACCGTTTCGTCCGTCGACCCCGCGTCCGCGACGACTACCGCGTCGGCGACCGATTTGGCGGCGGCGATCGCTCGGGGCAGAATCGTCGCCTGATTCCGCGCGACGAAGCAGGCGGTGACGTGCACGGGCGTCTCCGAATTCACAATGGAAATGGGTTGCCCTGCAAGCGATTAGGCCGGTCAGACCGCCTTGGCGGATAAATTCTATCCGCGACTGCAGAAGGCGAGTCGTCCGCACCATCGCGGGCAAGACATTCACCTTTGTATCGCTCTGTCGTAAGGACTATGCAAATTACCGGACCTGCGAATTGACTTCGTTGATGCGTGGTGCGCGTTTGCGAATCGACGCGGTGAAAAAGGTGAAGTGAGGCCACACAAGGCCCCGGCCGTTTTTCGCGACTGCTGCTCTGCTGGCGGCGGGGAAAAAAAACCAACCGGGCCGAGAGACTACTGGGCGAGTCTCAAATCGGCCCGGCTGGTGTCCTCGTAGGCGATGAGGACATGAACCCGGATTGGGAATTCACTCGGCAAAAACCCGGCTTGGGCTGCAAGCCGGGTTGTAAGGAATGGCCTTGGGCGTTGGCCATTTTCTCACGAGTAGCATTCTAGCATTTTGGATGCCAGCATTGCGAAATGACACACGAGTAGGTGTAAGAACTCGTATTTTAACGACTTGCGATACGGTTCTTCTCCTGTCATAGAATTCAGTATCAAGCTGGATTGTCAGGAAACCCGACGGCGACACAAACTTTTCCGACAATGACGTCTCCAAACACTTTCTCTTTGTGCGGTTGTATGGGTATATTTCCTTCGACCGGCCGATGGGTCACTGAATCGAATGGGCGACGATTCAGGGACCACGGCCGGTCTTTTTTTGTTATCTCTCGATCAGTTCGCTGCCGGTCCGCAATTCGCGATCAAATCACACTTTGGGTAATTTGGAAAAAACAACAAAGACGAGGGCTGTTTGGGGCAGTTCGTACGCTCAGGCTTTAAACTCCAGTCGTTTACCTCTGGTCAATAGAATTGCACCGCCGCCTTCCCACGAGTTCCGTCAGGGGCTCGCCCATCGAACGAACCGACGAGGGGTTTCATGTTCAAGTCGCGTATGGTCATCCTGGTCACAATTCTCACCTGCTCCAGTTTGCGGGCAGCGCCTCCGGTGCGCCCGTTCGATGCCCCGGGTGCCCCGCCGTTCAAGGTGCTGAAAAAGGGCGAAAACCCTCCGCTCGACGCGGACGGCAATTTCGTGATCGGGCCGGAATACGTGCCCGCCCCGGAACGCAAAAAAGTCGACGGCGTTCCGCAGGGGAAGGTGGAGCAATTCACGATCGATTCGAAGGAGACCAAGCTCCTGAATCCCGGAATCGCCCGCAAGGTGTTCGGAACGGTGGATCCGAACAATCCGAAGACGTTGATCGTCGAGACTCACCCCATCGACTACAAGCGGAAGATCACGGTCTACATTCCCGCGCAATACAAGCCGGGCAGCGACGCGCCGTTCATGGTCGTTCACGACGGTCCCACGGGACGACCGAATCAGGAGTTGCCGCACATCCTCGACAACCTGATCGCCCAGAAGCGAGTTCCTCCGCTGATTATCGTCATGATCGCCAACGGCGGCGGGGACGCCCAGGGGCACGAGCGCGGCAAAGAATACGACACCATGTCCGGCGTGTTCGCGGAATACATCGAGACCGAAGTGCTTCCGCGGGTGGAGAAAAACTACAAGGTGACGCTGACCAAGGATCCCGAAGGCCGGGCGGCGATGGGCACTAGTTCCGGCGGCTCGGCCGCGCTCATCATGGCCTGGTTTCGCACCGACCTTTACCACCGCGTCCTGACGATCTCGGGCACGTTCGTGAACCAGCAGTGGCCGTTCGACCCGAAGTATCCCGACGGGGCCTGGGGCTTCCACGAAACGCTCATCCCGGACAGTCCCAAGAAGCCGCTCCGTATTTTCCTGTCCGTCGGCGACGCGGACCTGCTCAACCCGAACGTCATGCGCGACGGCATGCACGACTGGGTTGAGGCCAATAACCGCATGGCCAAGGTACTCAAGGCCAAAGGTTACGATTATCAGTACCTGTTCTGCCGAGGAGCCGGCCACGGCGTCGGCAACGCTCGGGCGCAGTTCCTTCCGCACGCGATTGAATGGGTGTGGAAGGGGTATACCCCGAAGGCGGACAAGTAGCCGCAACGCAGCCGAATCGCTCCGTGTGGCGGTCGATTCGTCCGATATGCCTCGGATAGGAGCGGGTGAGACCGGCCCGGTGTCTCAGCGAGGCCGGTCTCGCATGCCAAAAGAGGGGATCGTGTGGGACCCGTGCTTTATGCACCGAGGCTCCGGAAATCATTCTTCTCAACGCTTCCCGGCCTCGAATTTTTCCAACCGCTTTCGCAGTTCTTCCTGGCTGCGTTCGAGGCGCTTGACCTCGTCACGCAGCCGGCTCAGTTCGCTGACCTCGGTCGAGGTATTGGTTCCCGACTGGCCACGAATCCGATCCGCCGCGGACTTGATCATTCGGATCGTCCCACTCCGCGATTCCTCTTGAGCCATCTTGTCGAGAATGGGCAACGCGGCGGACGCGAGCGAACCAAACGTGGGCAGCGTCTGAAGTGCCACGAAGCGCGAACCCCTGTCTTCGGATTCCAACGCGGCCACAAGTGTCTTCACGATCTGCTTGCGTTGCGCGTCCGTCAATCGCTTGCTCCTGGCAATTTGCGACAGACTCCGAAGTGCGGCGGACCGGCGGTCGCGGGGATTTTCGGGCTTGGTCCAGTTCAGGAGCGTGTCCAAAACGGCGGGATCGCCGGTCGCTCCCAGGGCCGCCAGTGCCGCACCGGCCAGGGTGTCCTGATACGACGCCTTCGACAGCCAGGGCGTAATGACGGCCACGGCGTCCTTTTGGCCTTGCCGGGCATACGCGGCCAGCAGGGCACCCTCCACGGCGTAACTCGGATCGCCCTTACCCAACATCTCCTTCAATGTGGTCGCTATCTCGGCGTCCGGGTTCAACCGGCCCAAGCCGTCGACGCAGGCTTTGCGAACCCGGGCGTCGGCCGCCTTTAGGCCGTTCAGAAGCGCTTGCCTGGCGGGCTTGCCTTTGGCACTGCCGAGGGCCGCCGCCAATTCGAGCTTTACGCCCCAAAATTGTTCCTTTTCAAATGCCTGGGCCAGAAGCTCGTGATCCTCCGCGAGATTGCTTCGGGCGAAGTGTTGCACGGCACGCAGCCGTGCGGGGACTGAAGGCGAATCGAGCAGTTGCGCCCGCCACAGGGCCATCGCCTTCGCCTCCTTGAGTTCGGTCAGAATGGCTTGGTCGGGGTCGACGTCGATCCGTTCCAGCGGCCCCGGCAGGGGCAGGCGGAAATGAAGTTCCTTCCCGGTCATCATCTCGTCCAGAACGACGGGCTCTTTCACGCCAGCGCACGTCAGGACGATCTTGAGCGGAAACTCGAACGGTTCGCCGGCCTGAGTTTGCTTGACGGTCAGCCGGGCCTGCCGTGAATCGGGGAGGTATTCGGTGGTCACATCGAGGTCGGGATTGCCGGGCCGTGCCACCCAGTCGTAGAAGAAACGTTCCAGGTCGCGACCCGTCGCGCGTTCCATCGACCGGCGCAAATCGTACGATTCGACGCTGTGAAACTTATTGTCGGTGGCGTAGTGTTTGATGCCTTTCCAAAACGCATCGTCGCCCAGGCGGTTGCGCAGCATGTGGACGATCCAGGCGCCCTTTGGGTAGGAACGGTCGTCGAACATGGCATCGGGGCTGGTGTAGTACAGGTCCATGACCGGACGCTGCCGGCCGGCGCGGATCGCTCGGACGGCCATGCGGTCCATGTTGTAGGCGTACTCGTCGCGGCCGCGGGCGTGCTCGTCCCACAAAGCCTCGGCATACGTGGCAAATCCTTCGTTCAGCCAGGTGTGCGACCAGTCCCGGCACGTGACCATGTCGCCCCACCACTGGTGGGCGAGTTCGTGGGAGACGATGCTTTCCGAATTTCGGTCGAGCAGACTCCGCTGGTCGCGAAGGATGCCGTCGCCCATGGTGGTGGCACTCGTGTTTTCCATGCCGCCGCCGAACTGGAAGCAGGTCACCTGAGCATACTTGGCCCACGGGTAGTGCACGCCGAACCGCTCACTGAAGTAGCTCAACATCTCCGGCGTCCGGCCGTAGGTTGGCTCGGCCTCGGCCCGGCGTCCCTTGGGAACGTAATAAAGGACCGGAATGCCGTCCCATTCGTGCCGCACGACGTCGAATTCGCCCACAACCAGCGTCACGAGGTATGAGGGGTGGGGAATGTCCTGCCGCCAGTCGAAGGTGACCGTTTTGTCCGCCGGATTTTCCTGCCGCTGAACCAGCTTGCCGTTCGAGACGGCTTCGAAGCCTTCGGGAACCGTGACGATCACCTCGGTGGTTTGCCGCCGTTCGGGTTCGTCGATGCTAGGAAACCAGTAGCGGTTGGTCGTGGTTTCGCCCTGGCTCCAGACCAGAAGCGGTGCATCCGGACTGGTCTTGCTCGGGCCGAAGAAGTGCAGCCCGTCCTTGGGATCGCGAATCCGATACGACACTTCCAGCGTTCCGGTGTCGCCGGCATGCATTCGCGAGCCGAGATCGACGATCAGCTTCTTGCCATCCGACGTATGGCGGGAGGTTGCGGCCGTTTTCTCGCCCCGCTTCACGGAAACGCTCTTCACGTCGAAATCGACCGCATCCAGGCTCACGGTCTGAGTGGACCGCACGCAGTGAAATGAGAGAGTCGCCTTGCTTTCGACCGTTTTTTTCGCCAGATCGACGCGGAGGTTGAGCCGGATGTTGTCGATCGAAATGGGCCGATCGCTGGCCGTCCGCAGCGGCTCCGATACCGCCGTCTGGGCCACCGATGTACGCGGAGCCGTAGGAGGCGTGCCTCGGTTCCCAGTCGGTTGGGCCCAACCGGGGGATGCCGAAAAAACGAAGCAGACCAAACAAGCCGGCAAGGCGAGAAGCCACGAGCCACGGTTGCGCGTCATTGGACACGTCCTCCACGGTTTACCCGAATTAGCCGATCAGTTGGTTGTCTGAAAAGAAGTGTATGACGTGGCCGTGCCAGTGGAATAGCGGATCGTTCACGGCACTGAAATGGATGGCAAATGACGCCGGCGGGCGGTCGGCTTCATCGCCCGCCGGCGTCCACCGACTATCCGCCGAAGAGTTCCCGATCGACGCAGTGTAAATCCTTCGAATCGAAGTACGGGTTCACCCACCGGTCCGTGGTGGAGAGGAACCACCCCGCGGATTCGGCTTCCTGCGTTTTGGAGGCCGTTTTCGGTTTGAGGGCCGCCCCCGTCGCCCCCGGCGCGGCGCTGCGATCCAGGAAGTCAAAATGATCGACGAGGCCGAGTGCCTCAATGGCGAATGCGGTCGCCACGTCGCGGTCGTGAATGGCCAGCAGGTTGTCGCCATTTGCCTTCTCGCCCCCGAGGGCGAGGTTCGACGAACCGCAGTAGACGACGGCATCGACCCGGTTAAAGCCACACACGACGAACTTGTGATGCACCTGATGCCCGATCCCGACGCTGGGCACTTGGTCGAACGGCGGCGGCAAGCGCGACTTCGTCGGCTTGCCGGTCACCAGTACGCCGGTTTTGCGTCCAGGTTTGTAAAGTTCGATGCCGTCCGTCGTGTCCGTGATACCGTAGCTGAAGATATTTTCGTCGGCGTGCAGTGCCCGCAGTGCGGGGAAGACTGGCCCGGTGCTCTTCTGGTCTGTTTGCATGACAGCGAAGAGAACGCTGCCTCCTTCCTTTTGTTCTTCCAGCGCGATCCGTTCGACTAGGGTATCGAGCACCTGTTCGGCGACGTCCGGTGGATGTGGCGAGAAAGTAACCTCGGTCGTGGGAATCCCCTCGGACCCGAACGAAAAGGTCTGGGCCGCGAGTGGGGACTTGCCGAACTTCGTCGTCGCCTGCACCTGCCAGGCCGCCGCGAAAACGTCGGAGTATTGCTTCGCGACGGTCGGGTCGTCGAACACGACGACGTGATTCGAATTTACGTAGAGGCCGGTGATGGAGAAATTGGTCGAACCCGTCAATACTCGGATCGGCTTGTTCGCATTGGCCATGATCTTTGAGACGATGAGGACTTTATCGTGGGAATAGCGGCCGAATTTGCCGCGGAGTATGGCGGCCGGCTCTTTCGCACTCTTCGTGAAGAGCGTTTCAAACGCGTCCTCCGGAGCCACTTTTTTCGCCGTGCTTTTGTGCAACGACGCATTGTCCAAAATAATCCGCACCCGCCCCTCTTTGGCCAGTTGTAATAACTGGCTCATCACGTCCGGCTCGTTCAGGTCGTATGCAAAGACGTCCAGATGCAGGGCCTTGTTGCCCACCACGTCGCCGAAAATTTCCATAATCCGCTGGCGTGCGGTGAAGCCGAGCCAGTCGTACTCGTCTTCGAACGTGTAGTTTTCGCCCGTCGGGCTCTTCCCGGAAATCTGGTCGGTCTTGAAGATCAAGTCCTTTGCTTTGGGACGGAACAGGGCTTTGAGGCCGAAGTGGTGGACGAACGCCTGGGATTGCGTGAAGCCGCGGGTAAAGCCGAGCTTCACGTCCCCTTTTTCGAACGGGCCAACATCGATTTCCACCGACGCGCTTCGGCTCGGATCGAGCGGCGTTAGCGAGCCCGAATCGTCGAAGAACCGCGGCGTGACGGTGTAGACGTATTTTCCGAAAGCGGGGTCCGTGCCCTGGTGGAACTGGCCCAGTACGTGCAACCAGCGGAACTTGTGGATCGGCGCGTTGACCGACGAGTTTGCCGGCTCGGAACCGACTTGCGTGTGCCGGCCGGGGTCCTTGAACCGAAGCGTGTTGTAAACGTAATAGGCGGACTTGCCGGGCGGTTCGGTTTGAATGGTGAACCCGGCGAGGTTCGTAGCCGCGTCGCGGTTCGCCAGATTGAAGGCAAGCAACGTCTTGGCATCGCCGCGATACGCCTTCAAGGTGAAATCCTTTTTCTTCGCGCTCGGAGTATCCATGACGGGACCTCGTGGTTGGGAGAGAAATTGGCCCATCATCCCCCAACTCCAGATAATAAGCGAGTGATTTGTCCATGAAGATTCGACGACCGCTTGACAGCGAGTGGAAACTGCGCCCATTCCGCGCATCAAACGGAAGGTGACGACTGCGTGGACGGAGGCTTTGTGGTAGCGATAGACAGGAGTACGGGACCGTGACTGATCTAACCCAAGTGCGGCAGTTTACCACAGTTTGTCAGGATCTGACCGTCACTTCCGACCACCGGAAGGTAAGTGTAATTGCTTCGGTTGAAAGGCTTTCAGAATCAGTTGGGGATCTAGGATTCGAACCTAGACTAACTGAGTCAGAGTCAGTCGTGCTACCGTTACACCAATCCCCATCGGTCTAGGCGTTAAATATACGGCCGGAACGGGTTCGGCTCAAGGCCGAAGGCCGCCGTGATTAAGACGGCCTATTGCCCGGACGGGTTCGTCTATTTTTCGTGCGTTGGGGCGGTCGGGGCAACGTCGCCGATCGAAAACTCACTTCCGGAAACAATCCTCATCAAGAGAGCCGCCGTTTCGGCGAACAAGTTAGCGGCGGGTTTGGAAAGGCCGGGGCATCGCCCAGCCTTGCGGCACGACCCGGGGGGGCCATAAGACTAAGGGGACGTCCGTCCCTATTAGATCACACCCCGGAGTTGCCATGATCCGGTTTGCCTGCCCGAGTTGTTCGGCGGTGATGTCGGTCACGGAGGATAAGGCCGGGAAAACGGGAAAGTGTCCGAAGTGTCAGGCAGCGTTTTTGATCCCGGTGCCGGGACCGGCCGCGGCGCCGCCCCCGCTGGTGCCCCCTCCCTCCGGCCCGCCGCCGGTGGAGATCAACCCGTGTCCCGGGTGTCAGGGGAAATTGACGGTGGCGGTATCGAGTCTGGGGATCGACGTGTCGTGTCCATACTGCCAGACGGTATTTCGAGCGGTGAAGGCCGGCGGTTCGACGTCCCCGCCGAAACTGCCGCCGCGGGATCCTGTGAAAGTGCGACCGGAGAGCGCGGAAGTCCTGAAGCGGAAGCGAGACGACGATGAGGATGACGAGGAAGACGACCGGCCGAGACGTCGAAGTCGACGGCGGCGGGATGCGGATGACGACGACGATTCCGACGTCCATCCCGTCCCGCGGCGGAGCCGGCGGGTCGATCGGGCCGGGGGGAAGCGGACCGGGGCGGTCACGGTACGCAAGATCGACATCGTTTCGTCCATGAAGATTCAGGGGGCGATCTGTTTTACCTTCGGGCTGTTGTTCGCGCTGTTAGAGGGCTGCCTCTTAGCGGTCGCCGGCGCGTCGGGTCCGTCCCGTGCATTTTCGGGGATTCTGTTCGGAACGGGGATCCTTTTTATCGTCGTGATGCCGGTCATTTACGGCGTCGTGGGGGCGATCGGCGGGTTGATCTTTGCCGTCGTGTACAACGTCTGGGCTGCGATGATCGGCGGGCTGGAACTGGAGCTGGAGTGACGACCGACTGTCACCGGGAGACGCCATGATTCGTTTCGTTTGTCCGGGGTGTTCGGCCGCTTTCTCCGTCCCCGACGAGAAAGCGGGCAAGCACGGGAAGTGCCCGACGTGTGCGTCGGAATTCGTGATCCCGACGCTTGACCCGTTGGCCCCGCCGCCGTTGCCCGGGACAGTGGATCCGCCGCCACTGCCCGACCCGTCGCCGTCGAAAGCAGGCGTTGCCGCGGTCGAAGTGAAGCCTTGCCCGGGCTGCCAGGGCCGCCTTACCGTTTCCCCCGCCGACGTCGGCCGCGAGGTCGAATGCCCCTACTGCAAATCTGTCTTCCGGGCCGCCGCTGCCGCGGGTTCGATCCCGGTGCCCCCGCTCGACTCGCCGAAGAAACGACGCAACGTCGACGACGAGGACGATCGGCCCTCCCGCAGGCCGTCAAGGCGGGACGACGACGACGAGGATGACGACGACCGACCCCGGCCCCGCCGCCGCCGCGGTCCGACAAAAAGAAGGCCCGAGAAAATCAACGCCGTCGGTGGAATGATGCTCGCCGGCGGTATTGTTTCGCTGATCGTGGCTCTTTCATGGGGCGCGGGCAGTGCCGGGTTATGCTGCCTCTGGCCCGGCACCTGGTACGGGTTCATCGTCGGCATCATGCTCATCGTTCGCGGGGCCAACCTGCTCGGCAATAGCCCGGATTATTCCCCCCGCGGCCTCGCCATCTGCCAGATCATCTTGATTATCAACTTCGACGTCATCAATCTCGTCCTGGGCATCCTCGCCAAAATCTTCCTCGACGACCCGGACGTGAAAGCGTATTTCGGCGAACGCGACTGACCGGCTGGGAAATCCGCTGTTAGCGCGGCGGTCGGGAATCGGTATATCATGGTCTGGAGCCGACCCCGACCTCCTCCCGCTGGAGTTCCCATGCGCACCGCGTTCGCCGCTGCCTGCTGTCTTGCTCTTGCCGCGTGCGGTAGTGAGGCCGGGCAGGCACCGAAAACCGTCGCCAAGAAAGAGAAGAAGCCCCTCTCCGTCGGCGACACCGCGCCGCCGCTAGCGATTACCAAATGGGTAGCCGGCACGCCGGTGAAGGCGTTCGAGCCTGGCAAAGTCTATGTCGTCGAATTCTGGGCAACGTGGTGTCCCCCATGCATCGCCTCCATGCCCCACCTCGGCGGCCTGCAGGCCGAATACAAGGACAAGGGTCTCGTCGTTGTCGGCGTTACGAGCAAGGACGGGAACGGAAATACGGAGGAAAAGGTCGATAAGTTCGTCGCGAAGCGCGGCAAACGGCACGGCTACGCCTTCGCGTTCTGCGACGACGACGCCATGGAAAAGGCATACATGGAAGCCGCCGGCCAGGACGGCATTCCCTGCTCCTTCGTCGTGGATAAGGCCGGCAAGCTCGCATTCATCGGCCACCCGTCCGAACTCGACGGCGTCATTCCCAAAGTCCTCGACGGCACCTGGAAGGGCAAAGCCGACATCATCGCCCTCCGCAACGTCGACAGTGCCGCCACCGAAAAGATGAAAGAGGTCATGCGGACGTTCGACTCCAATCCCGCAGCTACGCTTAAGGGGCTGACCGAGTTTGCCAAGCAGTACCCGATTCAGGCCCGGCAGGACGAATTCGAAGTCCGTGTGATTGCCGCAGAGATGAAGACGAAGCAGTTCGACGAAGCGAAAGCCGGCAGCGAAGCCCTTATCAAGTCCGGAACCGATCGATACAACGGCGAAATCCTCGGTTTCATTGCCTCCGTCTGGACGGCGAAAGATCTGAACCCTGACAGGAAGCACCTCGACCTGGCCGAGAAGGCTGTCGCAGCCATTCTCAAGGTCGAAGGTGAGGACGACGTGCAGGCCCTGGTGACCGCCGCCCAAACGTATCAGGCAATGGATCAGAAGGAAAAAGCTTTGGGTTACATGGAAAAGGCCATTAAATCCGCAGACGACCCGCGGCTGAAAGACCAACTCGAAGCAGAGGCTAAGAAGATTCGGGGCAAGTAACGAGCGGGTCGGGTATTGCCTCAGTTTGAGCGGTTCACGGATTTGTTCCCTCCCCCGTCGAGGGGGAGGGAACAAGACAAACTGAGACCCTACCGCGGGTGGAAGGCCATTCGATTGCGACGCCGGCAGAAGCCGGCGTCTTTTGTTTCCATACGCTCCCATTAACACTGGCGGAATATTCGGCCATTTTCTTTCCGACCGCCCGTACCCGATTGTACTATTATCATGCCTTTACAACCGTCGCGGGACGCCCAAACCGGGTGGAAGGCAATGCCTTTGCCACGACGTGCAAAGTGACGGGAACGCCGGTTTCCCGGCGTCAACCGTGCCGGCCGACGAGGAATAGCACCATGCAAAATGCCCATGCCCTGCAACAGCCGGACGTCAAACCCGGGCGGTTGATCGGCGGTGACCCCCAAGTCTTCCGCGAGAAGTTTAACCGCTATTGTTTCGAGTTTACCCACGAATTGTCGAACAACCCGCTGTTCGAATTGCCGCGGTTAATTGAATTGGCCAAGAGCATGCCGCCGAACGACATCTTTTTCAACGCCGGCGACGTCCGGGTCGGGCAGCGGGCCAGCGAGATTCCCCCGAGCAAGATGTCGGCCGAAGAATTGCTCCACGACATTGAACAT
Organism: Fimbriiglobus sp.; assembly: GCA_036493815.1. Classification (GTDB taxonomy): domain Bacteria; phylum Planctomycetota; class Planctomycetia; order Gemmatales; family Gemmataceae; genus DASXPC01. The sequence continues at coordinate 13,551 of DASXPC010000004.1, forward strand.
TCCGGGGCTTGGATCCTCGTCAAGCGCGCCCGGCGAGATCCGGAATATGCAAAGCTGCTCGACCGGGGCCTGGCCGAATTCCAGGATTTGACGGGCGGCGCGTTACCGAAAGACATGTGGAAGCGGGACGCGCTCGTCTTTATTACGTCGCCCAATCGCGTCACGTCGTATCATCTCGACCGCGAGTGTAACTTCCTGCTTCAGATCAAGGGCGACAAGACGATCCACATTTACGATCGTTACGACCGGGATGTTCTACCGGAAACGGAGCTGGAATATTTCTGGACGAAGGACAATACGGCCGGGACGTTCAAGGAACATTTGCTCGACCGGGCCAAGGTCTTTCAGCTCGCGCCGGGAAAGGCGGTTCACATACCGGTCAATTCCCCTCACTGGCTGAAAAACGGCGACAACATTTCGGTCACCCTCAGCCTGAATTTCCAGTTTAAGGAATCGGTACTGGGCAACATCTACAAGACCAATTATCTGCTTCGCAAAGTTGGCTTTCGGCCGACGCCTCCGGGTCGATCCCGGATATTGGACACGGTTAAAGGGTCGTTATTCTGGCCGACGTTGCAACTCGGCAGCCGGGCGAAAGCGGCGGTTCGACGGATCCTGCCCAAGCGACATACGTAACAGTCTGTTGATAAATGTGGGACACGTTTCTAACGTGTCTATTTTTCGGGAAATCGGACACGTTGGAAACGTGTCCCACACCGCGACCGCGTTACTTCTTAAATAGTGCCGGTACTGCATTAGTAATGTCTTTCACTTTTTCGTCGGTCAATTCGCCCGCCCGGAACGCGTAATTGGACACCACCTTCTGGTTGACGAACAACAGGACGGTTACGTCTGCGTCGGCGGCGAGTTTGTACGCCGGGGGGCCGTCCGCGTCTTCGAATGCTCCGACGGGGCAGCTTTTCAGGCCCTGCTTCTGGGACCATTTCGCCAAACCGTCGAGGTCGGCCGTTTTGGTCAGGAGCGTCATCCAGGCCTTGAAGCCGGCATCTTTTGGTTGCAACGCCATCTGCGTGTCGAGGGCCGCCATCAGCTTGCCCGCGGGGTCCGATAAGGTGTGGACGAAGACCACGGCCGTGGGCTTATCAAGTTGCTCGCAGATGAAGCAGGTCTGCTTGCCCCGGTCCGGTCCGGTGGCGATCAGAAAACTGTACGGTCCCGGCCGCTTGCCCACGGGCACGCCGGAAACGCAGGGGTCGGCCAGAAGTGTCAGGGAGAGTGTCAGGGATAGGAATGTCATGGAGAATTCTCGAACGGGTAGTTAGTTTTTGACGGCGGAAGTATGTTCCGTCGCCGCGACCGGGATCTTGCTCGCCTTCTCGGCCATTTCCATCCGTAGTTGCTCGAACCGGCTCGGCTCGGCTTTGGTCCAGAAGCGGTGGGCGACTTTCAGGTAGCGGGCGGCTTCGTCGGTGCGGCCGAGGCGGTCGCACAACGCGGCCATGCCCAGCGCCCCGCGGACGCTGCCCGCGTCGTGAGCCAGGGCTTCCTGGAATGCTTCTTCCGCTTCTTTCGCCACGCCGCCTTCCAGGGCAGCAACGCCCCACTCTTCCATGAGCACCGCCCCGCTGCCCCAGGCGTGGTGGGAGAAATCGTTTTTGGTCGCATCCACCGCCTTGCGGATCAACTTACACCCCGCGTCGCCGTCGCCCTGTTGGCAAAGGAGCCGGCCCTGGACTTCCCAGAGTTGCTGTTCCGCCTGTCGGTTGTTCCGCGACCGCCCCTTTTGGGTATGGCGCAGGGTATCGACTTCGGCAGCGGCGCGGGCCGTTTCGCCCCGTTCCAGGCAGAGTTGGGCCGCATAGTAGGCCCCGGTCCGTTTGTCCTGCTTGCGGAAGTCGGCCACCATCGCTTCGGCCGACGGCCAGTCCTTCGCCGCCAGGGCCAACTGGAACCATTCCGCCGCGTAATTGTAGCCGTACTTCTTCGCGTCCGCTTTCAGCGCCGCCGCCTCCGCGAACCGCCCGTCGTGCACCAGGCACTTCGTGAGGATTTCGATGTGATGGCTGAACTGGTCGTCTTCGCTCGGCTTCACGCCCTGGAACTGGTGATAGGCCTTTTCGAGTTCGACCGCCCTCGCGGACCAGTCGGTGGTGCGGTCCCATTTGCCGACGCGGGTGGCGAGGTGGGCCTGCATGTGCAGGGCGTGCGGGATTCCGGGGGAGGATTTGATGTAGTTTTCGGCGAACGTCCAGCCGAGAGCGGGCCGGCGGATCCGCTCGTAGAAGTGGACGAACTCGTGATTGGCCCCGGGGTTGAGAGGGTTAATTTTCAGGAGGGCCTTGTAGAACGGGGCGGCCCCGTATTGGCCGTCGGCGACCTGGGCCCGGGCGAACCAGCCCTCCTCGTCGTCTTCGTACAGGGCGAGCAGTTCGTCGAGCGTCTGCTGGGCTTTTTTTCGGCGGTCGCTGGGGCCGACGCCGGGCCACATGCCGCGCTCCTGCAGTTTCGCAGTAATGAGGAGCTGTTCGCGGTTGTTGGCCCGGGGAAGGAGTCTGCGGGCCTGTTCGAGGGCAAATTCCTTCGCCGGCTTCGAAAAGACTGCGGGGAGTTTTGCATTCGGCCAACCGGCCCCGGCGACGGCTCGGAACGCGGCCGGTTTCAGGGTGCCCCCGCGTCCCCACTTATCCATGCCGCGAAAGAGGCCGAGCCAGGCGTACGCACATTCCGGGTCGTACCGCAGCGCCGTCTCAAAGCTGCGGGCCGATTCCATGTAGACGTAAGAGTAATAATAGCCGAGTGCCTGATCCACGAACGCCTGACACTCTTTCGATCGCGTGCTGACGGGGTATTTGTAAACGCAGAGGTTTTCGGCGAGCTTGGCCGGGGCGAGGCCGGTCAAGGGAAGCACGTCTTTACCGGCCGATTGAGTTGGGGTTCGGGCCGGCGGTGCCGGGTCCGCCGCGGCAATCGCGGAACAACTCGTCAGCAACACCAGCGGTGCAAACCCGGACAAACGGGACATGGGGCACGCGCCTCGGCAGGACGGGGAATCGGCGGGGAGAAAATAGTTTACTACGCCGGTAAAGATTACGCCAGCGGTTAACGGCTCGTCCGACTTGAATCTTTTTATCCCCGTCGGTATCAGCCCGCCCGTCTGCGCCGAACCGTTTGCGTCGAGGGGTTCCGTCATGCCGCGAGTCCGCCGAGTTAGCAGCGTCCGGTGGGCCGGGGCGTGGATTGCCATTTTGATCGCGGCGGGAGGGGCGGCCGCGGGGGATCCGCCGAACGGAAAAATCGTCGCCGAAGTCATACCAGTCGACAATCGCGTCCATCCGAAAGAGCACATTCTCAGCCAGATGACGACGAGGGCGGGCCGGGCGTACGACGAGGCCGAAGTCCAGGAAGACGTGCGCAAACTGCTGGCCACCCGTTGGTTCGCCCCGGGCGGCGTCCGGGTCTCGACCACGCTCGGAACCGACGGACGGGTCACCGTTTACGTCAACGTAATCGAACTCAACAACATCGTGCAGGAAGTCGTATTCAAAGGGAACAATCACTATTCCGAAAAAGAGCTGATCAACATTTCGGGCATTCGGCGGGGCGGGCCGCTCAACCCGCACAGTAACGTGCTCGCCGCCCTCACGATTCTGGACAAGTACAAGGAAGACGGCCGTGTGTTCACCACGGTTCGCGTGACTGAGGGGTCCAAGCTCACCGATTCCCGCGTCGTGTTCGAGATCGTCGAAAGTCCGGTCGTCCGCGTGGCCGGCGTCGAATTCCGCGGGAACAAGGTGTCGAAATCCGCGTGGCTCGCCACGCAGGTCGGCGTCCACGGCCCCGTTGTCGGCGTCGTCAACCCGCTCACCCCGAAATTCAACCCGATCGCCCTCGAACCGGACCGGAAGAAACTGATCGATTATTACCATCAACTCGG
>DASXPC010000005.1:0-44735 GCA_036493815.1 Fimbriiglobus sp.
CTGCCCGTCGACCGAGTCCGCCGCAATCATTGCCGGAAGAGCCAGGAGCACGGCGATCATGAGTGCCGGGGCCGAGTCGTTCGCCCACGGGCGGGATTGCGTGGTGTAGCCGACGAGCCCGCCGAGAAGCCCCAGTGCGAGTGCAATTGGGGACGCCATAAGGATGCAGATAAGTCCTTCGACTGCGACCAGGATTAACACGACTCCGGAGATCGCGAGGGAAACGGCCGCAACGTACAAAGATTCACCGACCGTCCGCCGGGTTGAAAATCCGTAGATGCTGGCCGCAAGCCAACCCTGGGCAAAGGGGGCGGCAACGAACACACCGAAACCGTAACTCTTGAGAACGTTGGCTGACAGGTAAACGAGTCCAACGGTCACCGCGACGCTGCACCCGCAGGCGATCGCGAAAGCACTGAGTCGGTCGACTCCTTTTGGCGGGACTGTGTCGGATCGATTCCGTTCGGCGGTCGGCGGATTCTCCCCCCGGTCCCATTCCGATTGGGGCGTCTCGGCAACCGGCCGGGACGGAATGATGCACAGGAACAAGATCAGCAAAAGGTTCACGACCGGGATGAAGAAGAGCAAAACGAGCGCCCGTGGCAGCCCGGCATCGCGAATCCGGCGGACGGTATACTTCACGCCGGCGCAGATGAACGGCAGGGCGACCGCCAGCATGACAAGGCCGAAGTCCCGGTCCGCCGGCGGGAGATTCCACACCGTGACCGATTCCCGGTTCGGCCAGAAGAGATAACTGACCATGCTCCACGGCCGTTGCCAGATTTGGGTTGCCAGAGTCCAGTCGATTGTGAACTTCAGAAGGAAAAGGCCAATCCCGGTGACGAGGTAATAGCCGCGGGTCATGCGGCCGGAGAGGCGGAAAAAATTCGCCGGCACTGTCCGTGGGTTTGCCATGGCGGGTCTCACTCGTATGCCGCGGGGTCGCAATCCCCGGCCTAATCGAGGACCGCCGTGGGCGGTCCTGATTGCACGATTTTCCCCGCCTCCATGCGGTGGACGGTGGCGGCCCCGCGGACGAATTCGGTGTCGTGGCTGACCACGATCATGGTCATTCCGTCCGCAGCCAAGTCCCGCATGACGGCGAGCACTTCGCCAGCCATTTTCGGGTCGAGGGCGCTGGTCGGTTCGTCGAACAGCATGGCCCGGGGGTTAACCGCAAGCGCGCGGGCGATGGCAACACGCTGTTGCTGGCCGCCGGACAACGTCGCCGGTTTCGCCCCGGCTTTTTCCGCCAATCCGACCCGGGCGAGTAATTTCTCGGCCGCGGCCCGGGCCGACGCTTTCGATTGGCCCAAAGCATACACGGGGCCGCTCATGACGTTTTCGAGCGCCGTCATGTGCGGAAAGAGGTTGAACTGCTGGAAGACCATGCCCACCCGCCGACGGAGGGCGAGCAGGGCGTTGGTATCGTGGGCCTTGCCGCCGGTGAGTTTCAGGTCGTTGCCGACGGCGACTTCGCCCGAGGCGAACGATTCCAGGCCGTTAATGCAGCGGAGGAGCGTACTTTTCCCGCCGCCGGAAGGGCCGACGAGGGCGGTGACTTCCCCTTCACGGACGTCGAGGTTGACGCCGTCGAGGACGCGGAGCGGGCCGTGGGTCTTGACCAGATTGGCAACGCGAATCACGGCCGGCCCCCGGGGTGGGCGGTGCCCAGCCGGCGTTCGAGCAGGCGGGCCGCCAGGGCGAGTGGGTAACTCATGAGCAGATAAAGCCCGGCCGTGACGGCGGCGAGTTCGACGATGTAGTCGCGGTTGAAATTGTAGAGTTCGTTGTACTTCCGGGTGAGTTCGGTAATGAGGATGACCGAACAGACGGAGGTGTCCTTGAACAGGGCGATGAAGTCGTTCGTCACAGGGGGGATCACGATGCGCACGGCCTGCGGGACGACGACCCGCCGGATCGCGGTCCACTTTGTCATGCCGAGGGAGAGGGCGGCTTCGGACTGGCCCCGTGGGATAGCCAATAGCCCGGCCCGGTAATTTTCGGCTTCGTATGCGGAGTAATTGACGGCGAGTCCGAAGATACCGGCCTGGAACGGGGTGAGGTCGAAGCCGGGAAACACTTTCGGGATCAGGTAGTAAATGGTGTAAAGCTGGAGCAAAAGCGGGGTGCCGCGGAGGACTTCGACGTAGACGCCGAGGACGGCGGCCAGCCATCCGGGACCGTAGACCCGGCCGACCGCGACGAGCAGGCCGAGCAACACGGCGAGCGGGAAGGAAATCACCGCGAGGAGCACGGTAACCCCGGCGGCTTCGACGAGCTCGCGCAGCATGCGGGGCCAGGGATTCGATTTCGGTTTCGCCTCTTCTTCCGACTTGTTCGCGGCAGCAAAAGGGGGCCACGGCCGGTCCAACCAGTAACCCAACCGCTCCTGGTCGTCGTTCCAGATTCCGTATTTCCGATAGATCGCTTCGAACCGGCCGGAGGTGACGCCGTCCCGAAAGGCCGCGTTGAGTTTGTCCAGCAGGGCCGGGTCGGACTTGGCGAGGTAGATGACGTAGAAACCGGGATTCCGGCCTTCGCCGACCGGTCGGAGTTGGGGCATCTCCTTACAGAAATACACCGCGGCCGGGCCATCCTGCACCGTCGCATCCAGCCGCCGGTCTTTCACCAAACCCATGACCGTCGCCACGTCGGGGTTGATCTTGAGGTCGATTTTGTCGCCGTACTTTTCTTTCAGGTATTCGTGGGCCACGGTTCCATTGAGAACGCCGACGCTCTTACCTTTCCGCCCCTCACGGGCAGGCAGGTCGGCCCAGCCCTCGATCGTGGCGTCGTCCTTGTGGGCGACGAGTTGGAGCCGGTACACGTAATAGGGTCGAGTTACCGCATATTTCCGGACCATGTCTTCGCGGAGTTCGTAACCGTTGAAGACGACGTCAATTTCCTTTTTGTCCAGCAGCTCCGGCAGTTTGTCCCAATCCCCTTTCACCATTTGGCTCGCACGGCCGAGCTTGGCAGCCAGGAAGTCGGCAATTTCGACCTCGAACCCGACGAACTTGCCATCGTTGTCCTGGTAGATGTAAGGCGCCCCGCCGGTCGGGTCGGTACCCCACCGAAGGGGCTGTTGGTCCTGAGCGGCGAGGGGGGGGAGAAAGGAAAGCGCCGCGGCAAACGCCGCGGCGGTTCGGAAGCGAAGGGTCACCGGCGGGATACCTCCCGAAGGATCAATCCGACGACGAATCCGATTTCTTGAGCAGGTCCGGGTTCTCGTTTTCGTAATGCAATTCGATCTTGAGAAGGGCGAGGGCTTCTTCCCGCATCTTCATTCGTTGTTCGAAGGAGAATTGCCCGAGCACCTGTTGCCCAATGCCCATGCCCGGCAAAAGGGGAGCGTAAATGTCCCGGCCGAAGTCGCTCACAGACTTCTCGTCCCGGGATTCGAGCACGGTGACGTAGAAGAGGTCTTTCGGCCGGTCCGCCATGACGAACGCTTTCGAGAGGGGCTTGTCCCGATTGTCCAGGAGGTCCGCCCGCATCTTGACGTATTCCGGGTAGGGTATTTCTTCCCGCTGGTTGATCTGGAACGGGACCACCGTTTCCCGACCGGGGAGGCCACTGGGGGTCTGGATGAGTTCGGCGACCGGGGAAATGTAGAAGAATTTCACCCGATCCTTTGCAACCTTCGAGTCGAACTCGCTCTGCAGCGCCGCCTCGGCGTCGATGACCTTCTGGCGAATGACTGAGGCCGAATTCCCATATCCGTTGGCTGCCTTTGCCATTTCCTCCGCTTTCGCCTTGGCCAGGTCCCGGGCCTTGATCCGCTTCCACGCGGCGATCGCCTTCGCCTTCGTGCGGGCGTCGAGCGTCCGCGGCGTCTCGGCCGGAAGTTCGGAAGTCCGCCAGACCAGGAACGTCGACCCGCCCACCGGCGGGAACGACGAACTCCCCACGAACGACTCTTTCTGAATCGGGGCGGGGTATTCCATCGGGTCGTACATGTCCTTCGATTCGCTGATCTGGTTTTGATCGGTGCGGTGAAGGAAGAACTGGGGGCCGAATCGGTTCGGGAGGTTCACGCCCTGGTGGATCGAATTGCTTCGGTCCACGAGCGGCTTCAATCCCGGATCGTCTCCGATGGAAAACATGTCGTGGAATTCGTTCGAGGCCCCCGTCTTCAACCCGCGGGCTTTGATGAACTGTTCGAGGTAGTCGCGGGCGGGTGCCCGGTCTTTCGGTTTGCCGAGTTCGGTCAGCTTCTTGTTGAATTCTTCGATGTCGTCGAAGGCGATCTGCCGGGCGAACAGGTCGAGTACTTTCGGCCGGAGGTCGTTCGCCATTACGCTGAGCGGCAGCGGTTGCGGGGCCTGGCTGGCCACGATGTAGGGAGTGGCGAGCATGGGGGGCAGGAGTAAAGCGGCGCCGGCCCGAATTCGGGCGTCCCGCTCGGCCGACATGGCGGCGGCGGACATGGCGGTGACCGGCTCGAACGGGTCGGCCAGTGTCATTCGGCCCGCCGCTTCGGCGGCCACTGTGGCCGCCAAAGCCCAGGGCGTTACCACACTCCGGTCGGTGTACCCGTTCCCAATCCGCCCGAATTCCGGAAACCACATCCGCGATTCCGAATCCTTCGTCTGCCGGGTGTATTCCTGATAGGCCGCGTAGAGGGCGGGCTGCTCGATCCCGAGCGGCGCCCCCGCCGCCAGCACGGACGCGACGTTCGGCAATAGCGGAGCGGTCAGCATCCCCGAGGCCTTCGCCAGCCATTCCAGCTTCGGCAGATATTCCTTCGCCTTCGCCTTGTAGTACGGTTCGTCCCCCTTGATCTCCAGCCATTCGAGCTTCAACTTCCGAGGCTCCTTCAGGCCGGGCTTCTCGCGGTCCGGCGACGGTTCTTCACTCTTGTACGCCTTGAACAGGTCGTTCAATTCCTGAACCGTCGGCTCGCCGGTCACCTTGTCCACGAAGTTCACCACCGGCACCGAGACGACCGCGTAGTTCGTCTGGTCGAACATCTTCTTGTAATACTTGAACTGATCGTACGGGGCGGCGAAACTCTGCAGTGCGTTACCGTAACTTCGATCGTCCCCTTTCGCCCCGGTGACGGGGCCGAGGACGACGGTCATCGCCGTGCGCACTTTCAATTCGTCGATCAGCGCGTCCTTGAGGTGGTCGCGGGTGAACCCCTTGTCTCCGTCCTTGTTCAGCATGGCATTTTCGATTTCGGCCCGGTCTTCGGTCGTAAGCTGGCCGTAGAACTCGTCCTGAATGAGCCGGTCCGCATCTGCCCGTGTGTATGCGACTCCCAACTTGTCGGCCTTCTTCAGCCAGAGTTCGAATTCCATCATCAGGACGTTGCCGTTGGTTTTTTCCTGGGTCAGGGGAACGGTGTTGAAGTAAGTGGAGCCGCCGAACATGGACTGGGCGTCCAACGAAACCAGCCGCTGACACGACTGCGCCAGGTCGCGGTCGTCCGCCTTCGCCGACTTGTCCGCCGCGAGCAGTTGGAACAATTGCAGGTATCGCTGCATCGTCTGTTGCCTGGCACCCGGAATGTCGTTCGGGGAAATCTGTTGTTGAAGGATCTGCATCAACTGCTGCTGATTCAGGTATTCCGTGTTAACCCTCAGGATGTTCTGAAAATTGGGATTGTTGGTCCGAACGCTCAGAAACTCTTCGATCATCTTCCTGGTATCGTCCCCGGCCCGCTTCATGCCGTCGATCACGAACTGTTCGACCCGGTTGGTTGTCTTAAAGTGGGCCTGCATCATGAACGTGTTGGCCCAATTCCGGCGGACGCGGAGGGAGCGGACGTCCGCTTCGGTGACTTTGTGGCCGTCGATGACGGCCAGGGTTTCGCCGCTCCGCGCGCCGAACCAGCGGGACACCGACGAGAAGAAATCCCCCTGCCCGAAGGAGAGGACGAAGGTGAACATGATGAAGACGGTCAGGACCGCGAAGAACGTCTTCTGGTTCCTGCGGAAGAAATCGAAAGGGTTGTATGCCATTGTCTGGACTCGGGTTGCGGCCGATTGTTTGGAGAGAATCCGTCGGCGGCGGTCTTGACACTTGACCCGGCCCCGTACTACTTGAGTGGGGGAACGAGCCGCCTCAACGTCCCGATTGTACGAAATCCGCGGGTCGCAACCTAGGGGAGATGCGCTTGCCAACGTCACGCAAAAAGCCGGCCGCAAAGCCGCCCGCCGCCGCCAAAACCAAGAAGGCCGCGGCGCCCGCGAAGGGCAAAAAGGCGGCCGCCGTGGTAGTGGAAGACCAGGCTCCGGCCCCCGGAAAAGGGTTCGATCTGGTCGTCGTCGAATCCCCGGCCAAGGCCAAGACCATCAATAAATATCTCGGGTCCGCGTACAAGGTGCTCGCCAGCTACGGCCACGTCCGCGACCTGGCCGAGCGGAAACTCAAGGGCGAAGAAGTCGCCGGCATCCGCATCGCCGACGGGTGGAAGCTCCGCTACACCGTGGACGAGGCGGAGGAAGAAGCGGGCCGCAAACGCCGCTCGCCCAAAAACATCCTCGCCGAAATCGGCAAGGAGGCCAAACGAGCCACCCGCGTCCTGCTGGCGAGCGACCCCGACCGCGAAGGCGAATCCATCGCCTGGCACATCGCCGACGAACTCCAGCTCGACCCGAAGCGGGTTTACCGCATCCGGTTCAACGAAATCACCAAGACGGCCATTCAGAACGCCCTGGCTCAACCCGAAGCCGTGGACATGGACCGGGTGAAAGCTCAGGAGGCCCGCCGGGCGATGGACCGGGTGGTGGGGTTTCCACTGTCGAACCTGCTGGCGAAGAAGGTGACGCGCGGCCTCTCCGCGGGCCGAGTGCAGTCGGTCGCGGTCAAGCTGATCGTGGACCGCGAGCGCGAGATCGAGGCGTTCGTGACCGAGGAGTATTGGAAGTTGACCGCGTTACTCTCCCCGCACGGGTCGGGGGTGTCGTGGACCGCGGACCCGAAGAAGGAGAAAATTTACGCCAAGAAGAAAGGCGATCCCGAAAAGCCCGTGGACGATGCGACGGCCGCCGCGAGTGAAGCCGCCGAAGTCGATAAGCCCGAGGACGGGGCGGAAGCACCCGAAGAGAAAGCGGGCATCCCGACTCCGCCGCCGGGGTCGTTCCTGGCCGAACTGGCGAAGTGGAACGGGGCGACGGCCGACGTGAAGACCGAGGCCGACGCGGATACGATTCTCGACGCCATCCGGGACGTACCCTACGTCGTTTCGAAGATCGAGCAAAAAGACCGCCAGGAGCGAGCCCAGCCGCCTTTCATCACGAGTACGTTGCAACAGCAGGCGAGCATCCGCCTCCGGTTCCCGACGAGCCGGACGATGCAGACGGCCCAGAAGCTGTACGAAGGTATCGAACTCGGCAAGGAGGGCCAAGTCGCGCTCATTACCTACATGCGAACCGACAGCACGCGGGTCTCCAACGACGCGCTGACGATGGTCCGCGAGCACATCCAACGGTCGTACGGGGAGAAATACCTGCCCGAGAAGCCAAATGCGTACGCTTCGGGCAAGGCCGCCCAGGAAGCCCACGAGGCGATTCGGCCGACGGACCTGACGCAAACGCCGCAGAAGGTGCAGCAGTATCTTTCGAACGACCAGTACCGGCTTTACAAGTTGATTTACGAGCGGTTCGTGGCGAGCCAGATGGTCCCGGCCGTCTTTGCCGTCACCGCGGTCGAGGTCGAGGCCGGGAAGGCGTTGTTCAAGGCGACCGGGAAGATTGAGAAGTTCGACGGATACCGCCGCGTGCTGCCGCCGGTGGGCAAGCAGGAAGACGTGACGCTGCCGGCACTCGCGGAGAAGCAACCGCTCGACAAGCTCGACCTTTATGCCGGCCAGCACTTCACCCAGCCGCCGTCGCGGTTTAACGAAGCGTCGCTGGTGAAGGCGCTGGAAAAAGAAGGGATCGGCCGGCCGAGTACGTATTCCAGCATCATCGGCACCATTCAACGCCGCGGGTACGTCGAGCAGAAAGACCGGCGGTTCTTCGCCACCGAAATCGGCAAGGTCGTCACCGACCTGCTGGTCCAGCACTTCCCCAAAATCATGGACCTCCAGTTTACCTCGCACTTCGAGGAGGAATTGGACGAAATCGAGACTGGGAAGTACCGCTACGAAGACGTGCTGGACGAATTCTGGGGTCCATTTTCGCAGGCCTTGGACGCAGCCAAGGACGGGATGCAGCCGCTGAAGACCGAGACCGGGGAAATGTGCCCCGAGTGCGGCAAGCCTCTCGTCGCCCGGTACAGCGCGAAGACGAAAAAGAAGTTCGTCGGGTGCAGCGGCTGGCGGGACGATCCGCCGTGTAAGTACTTCAAACCGGGCGAAGGGGACGACGCCCGGCCCAAGGCCGAGCCGACCGAATTCACCTGTCCGAAGTGCGGCAAGATGATGCTGAAACGGGCGGGCAAGTCCGGCCCGTTCCTCGGGTGCAGCGGGTACCCCGAGTGCAAGACGACGATGAACATCGGGGCCGATGGGCAACCGGTTTTGTCGGCGGTCGAAACGGAATTCAAGTGTGAGAAGTGCGGCTCGCCAATGGTGAAGCGGGAAGGCCGGCGAGGGCCGTTCCTCGGTTGTTCGGCCTATCCGAAATGCCGCAACGTGGTCGATCTGGGTGCGGACGGCAAGCCGGCCAAGCCGATCGAAACTGGCGTCGTCTGCGACAAGTGCGGCAAGCCGATGACGGTCAAGCGCGGCCCCCGGGGACCATTCCTGGCCTGCACCGGGTATCCCGGGTGCCGGAATGCAAAGCCGGTCCCGGCAGATCTGAAAGAGAAAATCAAGGATCTCCTTCCGCCCCCGCCGCCGAAACAGGCGATGCCCGAGGTGGAAATTCCGGACCCCTGCCCCGAGTGCGGCGGCCCGATGCGACTGCAGAAAAGCCGCTTCGGCGGCCGGTTCTTCCTCGGGTGCAAAAACTATCCGAAGTGCAAGGGCACGGCCAAAGTGTCGCCGGAGTTGGAAGCGAAGATCGCCGAAGCGACGACTGCGGCGGCTCCGGTGCCGAGCTAAGTCTGGCGGTCCTCGAGTCGACCCGATTTCTGAATTGCCCGGAAGAGTCGGTATCCGAGTGCCACGCCCAGAGAGCAGCCGATTACGCCGAATAACGACACGCCGAAAACGTGCGGCGGGGCGTTGGACGCCCAGAGAAGCGACGAGCCGACGAACAAGGAACTGGTGATCAGGCCGAAGACCAGGCGGTTGACCGACGGTTCGAGGTGGTGGTGTTCGAGTCGGATGCCGAACTCGCGGCGGTGGGCGGCCGAGAGAACGTCGCGGAGTTGACGCGGAAACGCCTGGAGCAGTTCGTCCCAGTCCCGGAGGGTGGCCCAGCCCCGGCGGACGATCCGACGCGGGGAGAGCGTTTGCAGCGCAATCGTCCGCCGGTACGGTTCAATCGCCTCGGTCAGGTTGAACTGCGGGCTGAGCAGCCGGGCGGTCCCTTCCAGCATGACGAGTACTTTGAAGAGCATCGCCAACGGAGCGGGCAGAACGATCCGGAACCTGCGGATGGCTTCCGTCATTTCGTTCAGGGCCGTGCCGAGCTGAAACTGGTCGAGGGGCATTCCCCAATAAAACGCGAGTTGCTCGGTCACTTCTGATTCCAGATCGGCCGGCTCGAATTCGGGAGGAACCTGACCCACCCGAACCAGCAATTCCGTGATAGTGCGGGGGTCGTTGGCCATGACGGCGGAAAGTCCCCGGCCGATTTGATCGCGCAACCGGTCGTCCACCCGCCCGACCATGCCGGCGTCGAGTAAGCCGATCACCCCCTCCGGCATCACGAGAATGTTCCCCGGGTGCGGGTCGGCGTGATAAAACCCGTCGCGAAAGATCATGTCCAGAAACACCCCGGCTCCGCGGCGGGCCAGTTCCATGCGAACCGGGTCGGCGTGACCCGCGGCCGCGAACATCGGCAGCGGTTCCCCAATCAACTCCCGCATCGTCAACACCCGGCCGGACGATCGCTCGGGCACCGGCTCCGGGAACCGAATGTGCGGATCGCCCGCGAAATTTCGGCCGAACAACTGGAGGTGCCGGAGTTCCCGGCGGAAATCGAGTTCCCGAATGATGGCCCGGCGGAACTCGCGGACGACCACGACCGGCCGGTACGGCCGCACGTCCGGCAAGTACTCCTCCGCCAGGGCCGCGAACTCCCCGAGAACAGCCAAATCGGCTTCAATCTTCGCCGTGACGCCGGCGTGCTGCACTTTGACGACCACCCGCCGGCCGTCGGAAAGGGTGGCCCGGTGGCACTGGCCGATCGACGCCGACGCGAACGCGGCCTCGTCGAACGACGCAAAGAGCGAAGCGACCGGGGCGCCGAGCTCGGCGACGATCGTCTGCTGAACCTGCGGGAACGGATCGGCCGGGACTTCGGCTTGAAGATGGCCGAGCTCGTCTGCCAACGTCGCCCCGATGAAATCCCGCCGCGTGCTTAGCATCTGACCGAGCTTGATGTACGTCGTCCCGAGTTCCGTCAGGGCGAGGCGGATGCGGGCTTCGTGCGACACGCCGACCGGACCGGCGAGCCTCGTCCGCTTTACCACTCGCTCCACAAACCGGGAGTCGAGCTTGGCAACCCAGTCGGCAATGCCGTACTTCGCCAGAATGGCCACGACTTCGGTGACGCGGCCGATGTGGCGGGCGAAAGCCGGGATCGTTGGGAAGGATCGTGACATCTCCCGAGTGTTGTAGGGCGATCGGAACGGGCGTCACTCGGCTATTCACTTCGACCGAGGCCGCTTACCCCCACCGATCCAGTTCCCGCAGCCGCCGGTCGGCATCGAACACCGGCGGAGGGAGGTTTTCCGCCAGTCGTAACGCGTCCGCCTCACTCAACCCGATCTTCGCGGTCCCGCTGCCTCGAAATACGGGGAGTTTTCGCTTCATTGCCAGGATCTCCCGCCGCGTTCGTCCCCGCGGGGCGTCGGGCCAGCGGCCAATCCGCTCGTGAAACTCGAAAAAGACCGGGACGATTTGCCGGATGTACTGCCAGTAGCCCGGATTGTCTGTCTGGACGACGAAGAGTCCGCCGGGAACGAGCGCCCGATGCAACAGGGACAGGAACCGCGGCGTAATGAGCCGGCGGTGTGCCATACGCGGGTCGTAGTACGGCTGCGGGTGGTAGACGTGGATTTCGCATACCGACCCCGGATCGACGAACCGGTCCAACAATTCGAACCCGCCGAGAACCGCGAATTTGAGGTTGGACAGACCTCTCTGGTTGCCCCGTTTGCGGGCGTAGCGGATGACGACGGGGAGGGTGTCGATGCCGAGATGGTCGTGCGTGGGGCGGGTGACGGCACTCCCAATGGTAAATCGACCGTTTCCGCAGCCCAGGTCGAGAACGACGGGGGCGGCCCGCCCGAACAACTCGGCCCAGTTCAGCCGGCCTTCCGCCGGCATCGCCTTCAACGCCGTCTGCGTCCATTTCGCCGGGTCGACGACCGTGCCGGGGAACGGGACGCCGAACTCGCGCTCTAACTTTGGTGGCCGTTCCATCCCCGCATCCTATTCATCGACCACTTGTAATCGTCACCGCCTTCTCCGCCTTTAACGGCTTTTCGCCCAGCGCGTCCGACGACAGGCTCGCCTCGAACGTCGCCTGTCCCGCCTTCGACCCGCGGAACGTGATCGTGTAGGTCTCACTCTTCCCGGCGGGTATCGTAACGGACTGGAACGCGATCTCGTCCCCGCCTTGATTGAATTTGGGGGAAATCTGCGTGGCCTTGACCTCGGCCGGAATCTTCACTCTCACGACAGTGTTTTTCGCGGCCTCGGTTCCGGTGTTTTTGACCCGCACCGTGAACGAACCGAAGTTCCCCGCCGCCACCCGCGCCGGGTCAGGGATGGTCTCCCAGACGAGGTCGGCCGTGCCCTGGAATACCGTTTCGCCGCTCGCCGTGTGGGTGGTGCCGCGGGCACTGGTCGCCGTCGCGCGGATCGTCTTCCGCCCCGGGGCCGGCGCCTTGATCCACACGCGATACTCCTTCGGCGCGTCCCCCGGCCCCAGCTTGGGCACCGTCCACACCACCTGATCGCGGTATTGCTTGCCCCCTTCGGTCATTTTTGTGACGGTGCAATCCGTGGCGAACGATACGGCCAGCTTCACGTTGTGCAACGTCATCGTCCCCGAATTCGACACCGTAGCCCGGAACAACCCCGACTCGTTTGCGTCGACCGCCCGGGGAACGGCCAGATCGACTTTCAACCCCGGCGTCCGGACTTCGGTTTTCACGTCCTTATTCACCTGGGTGCCCGACCCGCCCGCCACGACGGTTTGAGCCGTCAGCGATCCCGCCTTCTTTGCGGAGACCTGATACGCAATCACCTTCGCCTCGCTCGGGCGGATCAGGTCGAACTTCCATTCCCGCTGGCCCGGCTCCTTCGTCTTCTCCCCGTCCGTATTCTCGGCGTATTCGAACCCGGCGGTCACCTGCTCGACGACCCGGACATTTTTCATCGGTACCGGCCCGACGTTGCGAATCACCACCCGGACCGGGATCGGTTCGCCCACCGCCACCTCCGTCGGGGCCGTCTTTTCGATCTTCAGTTTCGGCGCACTGATTTTCGTTTCGACCTGCTCCCCGTATTCGAACCGGACGTACGCCTTCAGGTTGATCGCCTCGGCCCCGGCGGCGGGGGTCAACGTCATTTCGATCTTTTCCTGCGAGTTTCCCTTCAGTTTTCCGAAAGTCCAGGCGTACTCACCGGTCGTCTTTCCGGGCGGGTCGGCCTTCGGGCTCGCCGATTCCAGTTGGGCGTTGAGCCCTTTCATCGGCACGCGCACCCGCACTTCGTACGCGTCCGCGGCGGCGGAATTCGTGACATAGACCTGGCACTTTACGGGCTGGCCGGGCGGGGCGTCCTTGGGAATGCGGACCTGGATTTTGACGACCGGCACAGCCGGATCGACCACCGCCTCGATCCCGGCGGCGGACGTGGGGCCTCGGTTCGGGGTCGCGGCCGGGCGGACGTACTGAGCCGGCTCGATTTCCGGCGGAGGGGTCGTGACCGTTAACGGTTCGACCGTGCCCAGCGGCGGAAGCCGATTCGGCACATCGCCCGACTGCCCGGCCGCGGCACCCGCGAAGCAAAAAACCGCCCCGACGACGACGCTTGCCCGGGTTCGCATGGCCGGCCCTCTCCGCGCGGACGACCCCGACGACGCCGGGGCCGACCGGGCATAACAGTTCGGGCAAACCGGGTAAAGGTCAACCGCGCCGGCGGCGCATCCCTCCCAGCCGGCGCGACGACGGCGCGGCAGACCGCGGGATTTGGGCGAGTCGTTTTGCGTCCCGCCGTCCGGCTCGATAGCTTGGGGAAAATGATCGGGCGACACCCGACGCGGAGCCGACCGCGGGCTGGCGGGTGAGAAGCTGGCGAACGCGCGGGGATCGCGCGGCCGATGCCGGCACGTCCCGGCCAAACGCGAAACCGCGACGAATTTTCGTTCGCCCGGAAGGCGAACGCGCCACGATGAACTAGACTACGGAGAGACTTCCACCCCGAAGGCCGCACCGTGTCCGACCCCCTTCTGGTCCGGTTCTACGAGCAGCTCCCGAAGCCGAGGCCGGGCGACGATCCGGATCTCTGGGCCGCAGGCGTTCAGGACGCCATGCGGGAGTTCCGCGGTTCGGTCCGAAACAACTACGCCGAAGGCACGCTGATCCGGTTGGTGGCGCACCCGGACGTCCGCTGCCGGCAGGCCGTCGCCCTCGCCCTCGGCCTCACCGGCACCATGACCAGCAACGCCGCCCTCGCCGGGCTGCTCAAAGACGAAGACCCACTGGTACAGCGGTTCGCCCACGACGCGATGTGGGAGGTCTGGCTCCGCGGCCAGTCGGCCGACGCGTGCAAGACCCTCCGCGAGGCGCTGCAACTGCCCGATTTTGCCCAGTCGCTTGCGGCCCTGGACGACCTGATCGACGAATCGCCCGAATACGCCGAGGCCTATAACCAGCGGGCGATCCTACTCTATCGCCGCGGGGAGTATGCCCGGTCGATCCAGGATTGCGAAGTGGTTTTACGCTTGAACCCGCATCACTTCGGGGCGGCCGCGGGCATCGGCCAGTGCTACCTGCGGATGAAACGGCCCCGATCCGCCCTCCGCGCCTTCCGCCACGCCCTCGACCTCTTCCCCGGGTTGGACACGGTGCAGGAAGCCGTCCAAGCCCTCTCCGCCGCCCTGGGCGAATCCGATTGAAAATGACCAATTCCCAATGACCCACCAATAAACAAGGAATGACGAATTACCAATCACGAATGTCGAAGTCAGAATCCGTTTTCGTCATTGGTCATTTTGCATTCGTCATTCCGTGGTCATTGGTGGGTCATTGTTCATTGGTCATTCTGCACTCATCGCGGTCCGCCACGGAGCCGCCGCTGGGGATCGACGTCGAGCACGCCGAACATCTGTTCGTACCGGGCGACGATTTGCCGCAGCGATTCCATGACCCGTTTGGCTACGTACGGGTTCATCACCATGCGGTGGGTGAGATGGATCGGCTCGACCATGCCGGGCTGGGTCATGATCCCGCTGTGGACGCCGATGTCCATCAGCACTTCTTCGGTCGAGCTCGAAAGGCTGAGCCGGAAAAAGTTGGTGTAGACCGTTTCCAGCTTGCTCAGGTCGATCGGTATTTGGATTTGCTGCTGGGGCGGGGTGGCCGCGGCCGGGGTGGGAAGGGCACCGGCTGGCAGATTCGCGTCGTCGGGCATCGGGGGGTCTCCTCGTAATCGGGAACTGGTGTAGCACGGGCGGCCATCCGGGTCGGGCGCCGCACGAATCGTCGAGACAGTTTACGGTTCGCAAAATTTCCCGCCACTCCCCGGCTCGGCACCGGAGATGGCAGGTCGCAAGTCGAACGCCGAGTTATCCCAGATTGAGATCGCCGATCAGGTCCGGCTCCTTCGGCGGGCGAGGCTTCGCCACAGGGACCGGATCAGCAGCGGGCACTTTGATCGGCTGCTTGCAGATGAGGCAGGGAACCACCTTCCCCCGGTCGGCGGGTTCCACCAGCATGTACTTCTGGCACTTCGGATTCGGACACCGGACGGCGGAGACCACGGCGTACCTCGTGAGCGCCCACCCGTCGTGGCGGGTGGGCAGGGTGGTTACTTTTTCTTCTTCTCGTACGCATCGACGTACTTCTTCGGATTTTCGTTGAACTCGTCCCGGCAGCCGGTGCAACAGACCGTGTAGGTCTTGCCCATGTACGTAACGGGGATGGTGCCGAGGCCGCCGGTGATGATGCACTCGGCCTTCTTCGAACTGGCGGCGAGCGATTCCCCCTCCTTGTTCGCGGCCGATTTGTAGATCGTGGAAAAGAGGCCCTTTCCGCCCGTTTGCACTTCGTAGTTCAGGACGAACCGGACGCCCTCGGCAGCGGTGTTGATGGTGATCTTGTAGACGTCCCCGGTTTTCGCGTCCGTGCGGCTGAGTTCGAGCCGACCCCGCTTCAGCACGCCTTCGAAAACCCGTTCCTTGTCGTCCACGTCTTTCGCGGTAAGCCGATAGACCTTTCTGGCCGCGAGATAGTGCAAATCCCCCGATTTGAAATGCTTGCCGCCGTTGAATTTGACGACGATCCAAGCGTCGCCGTCCTTGAATTTCCAGCTCCAGGAGTAGTTTTCCTTCCAGAGGGTATTCCGGCCGCCGGCTTTCGACTCGGCATTCCCGTTCCACTCGCCCACGAAATCGCTGACTTCGTGCAACGCCTTTCGGGCCTTGGCCGTGTCGGTCTTGTCGTCGGCCCCGAGGGCGACGCAGGCGACCACCCCAAATGCAACAAACGAACGAAATCGCATGAATCTTCTCCTGTAGGGTGGGTCAAGCGAGTCTTCGAGCGCCGACCCACCGAATCCGCAATCGCTTTCTGATGATACCGGTGGGTCGGCGCGTCCAAAGCGACGCTTGACCCACCCTACGGGAAGGTCCCGTTACGGTACATCTAGCACATACGCCGTGCCGTCGCCGTTGGCGGTGACGAGTTGTTTGCCGTCGGGGCTGAAGGCGGCCGTGTTCACCACGGTGGGCAGTTTCCAGGTCCGCAATTCCTTTGCGGACATGTCGAAGACCTTCACCACGTTGTCCGCCCCCACGGTGGCGAACCGGCCGCCGCCCTTGGCGACGATGAGGCCGTTCACGCCCTTGTCGTGGGCCTTCGCACTCGCCGTCACTTTCCGCCCGGCCACGTCGGCCACCTTCACCGTCCCCGTTTCGTCCACCGATACCAGCGTTTTCTTGTCCCGGGTAATCCCGAGGTCCACCACGTACGATTGAAACACCGGCCAATCGTCCCCGACCGGCTTCTTCGTCTTCAGATCCCAGATTCGGATCGTCCCGGTGGGCGACCCTGTCAAAACCCAGGTCGCATCCGGGGAAAACGTCGCACAGCTCACTTTGCGGCCTTTCTCCAATAGCGAATCCATGGGCGAGCCGTCCCGTGCCAATAAGTCGTAGTTCGACGTAATGGGCGGAATGTCGACGTTAGGCGGGACGTTCCACACCGCCACTTTCTTGCCGTCGGGCGTCGGCACCAACGTAAACACCCGACCCGTCGAGGTGGCCCGCAACTCCTTTCCGGTGGACACCGAGAACCACCGCACCCGCTGGTCCTCGCCGCCCACCACGACGGTGTCCTGGTCGGCGAAGGTGAGTGTGTTGATGAGGTCGGTCGATCCGGTGAGCACGGCCAATTCTTTGCCGGTGTCGAGATCCCAGATGCGGACGGTCTTGTCGGAGGAGCCGGTGGCGATCCGCTTGCCGTCGGGGCTGACGGCCACGGCGCGGACCATCTGGACGTGGCCGGTGACGGTCGCGGCGTCGCTTTTGCTCAGTTCGAACAGGCGGGCGGTCTTGTCGACGCTGGCGGCGAGGAGGCCGCGGCCGTCCGGTGCGAAGGCGAGTGCGGTGACCCAGTCGGTGTGTCCGCGGAGGCTGCGGGTTTCGCGGCCGGTGAGGGCGTCCCAGAGGCGGACGACGCCGTCGGCCCCCGCCGCGGCCACCAGTTTGCCGTCCGGGCTGAAGACCGCGGCCGAGAGCGGCGCGGGGGGCGGGGCGTTCGGAGTCGTGGCGACGGGCTGTTCGAGGGCGAGGAGCAAGGTCAACTTCGCGTCGTCGGCGACGGTCCAGATCTTGGCCGCCCCGTCCCCGCCGCAGGTGAGGATCCGCCGGCCGTCGGCCGAGAAGGCGACGCCGGAGACCCCCGCGGTATGGGCGGCCACCGCCGCGAGTTCCTTCGCCGTGTCAGCCGTCGGTTCGAGTAGCGTCAGCCAGCCGTCCGCGGTGCCGACCGCGACCCGTTTGCCGTCGGCTGTCGCGGCCGTGGCACAGACCGCCGACTTGCCCGTGAGGCTCCAGACCGGTTTTCCGGTCGCCGGGTCCCAGCCCTTCACACTTTTGTCAACCGACCCGGAGATCAGCGTGCGGCCGCCATTCGTCGCGGCGAGGGCGAGCACGACGGACGTATGTCCGGCGAGATCTTTCTGAAACGTGCCGGTCTTCACGTCCCAGAGTTTGATGAGTCTGTCGCCCGAGGCCGAGGCGAGTTGGTCTTCGGACAGAAACGCCAGTGCGGTCACGGCGGCTTTGTGCGCGGTGAGGGTATGGACGAGTTTCCCGCTGACGGCGTCGTAGATTCGCACGGTCTTGTCGGCCCCACCGGTGGCGAAGTGGCTGCCGGACGGACTCATGGCGGCGGCCCAGACGGAATCGGTCGCTTCGGTGACGGCCTTGTGTTCGTCGGCCGAGGCGAGCGGCCAGAGCCGAATGGTGCCGTCTTCGTCCGCCGAAGCGACTTCCTTTCCGTCCGGCCGGATGGCCACGGCGGTGACGCCCGACAGATGCCCCATGAAAACGCGGAGGGCTTTGCCCGTGGCCGTGTCCCAGACGCGGACGGTTTGATCGCTGCTGGAATTGCTGCCGGTGACGAGCAGCTTACCGTCGCGGGTGACGTCGAGGCAGGAAACCGCCCCGGCATGGCCGATGTATTGGCGGACGGTGCTGGCGGTGGAGGCGTTGCCCGACCCGTCCGCCGCCGGCCCCGACGTAAGCCGGGGAATTTTGTCGTCCCCGCACGTGTACAGGCCGTTGCCTTCCGGCGAGAACCGCACGGCGTATGCGGCCCCGGGGTTCGTCACCTGTACGCCAAGAAGGAGTTTTTCCTTGTCGCCTTTGACGGCGAGGACGGTGAGCCGGCCTTCGCCATTCACCGACGCGATCTCGTCCCCCTTCGGGCTGAATGCGATGCCCAGAATCGTGGAGTTTTGCGGCTTCGTAGCGAACAGGGGCTTGGTTTTCTCGACGTCCCAGAGACGAATAATGTGGTCGTCGCCGCCGGTGACGAGCCGCTTACCGTCCGGGCTGAATGCGAGGCAGTGCGTTTGCTTGCCCTTGATGGGAAGGATCCGAATGAGTTTTCCGGTATCGAGATTCCAAAGGTGAACGCCGTCGAGTCCGGCAGAGGCCACGGTGGTGCCGTCCGGGCTGACGTCGACGTCACAGACTTTGAGCAGCGACTTGTCGGCCTTGTTCGGATCGGCGGGGACGGGCGGCTCGGGGTGGCCTCGGTAGGCGAGCAGTTCGGCCCCATTAGCCAGGTCCCAGACGCGGGCGGTGCCGTCTTTGGATGCGGAGACGAGCCGGCGGCCGGTCCGGTCGTACGCCAGGGCGTTGACCTGTTCCGCGTGTTTCAGCCGGTTCGCCCCGATGACGCGGAGGACGTGGGCGGGAAGTCCCGGCGGGGTGTAGGGGAGCTGCCAGCGGGCGTCGCGGGCGAACCGGGCCGCCGCTTTCGGGTCGTTGGCGGCCAGAGCTTTCTCGGCTCGGGCGGCAGCCCCATCGGCCCCGACGAAGGCTTCGGCCGAGTACCGCTGGGCGGCGTCGGTGCGTTCGGACCGGAACGCCTCGAGCAAGCTCTTGGCATCGGCGGCCGTCGGTTCCTGAGCCGCGGCCGTGCCGCCGGCCAATACCAGCACCACCGCCACGTATCGCTGCATCGACATGACAGTCCTCGGTATTTTCCCTGTGTTCAGCGTAATCCAGAGGCGAACGGGTCGCAAGCACCGGCGTGCCGCCCCGCTTCCGTCTTCGTCCCAATTCTAAACGTACAACCCGCGCTGCCGGATGATCGTTTCCACCTCCCGCGGCACCATAAACCGGATGCTCCGCCCGTCGGCAACCCGGCGGCGGAGGTCTCGACTGGCCACGTCCATGAGCGGGCACGGCACGGTTTGCATGCGCACGGCCGAACTGGGCAGGTGCAACGACGACGCCAGCCGCTCGGCCGTCCACAACTCCACCCCCGGCCGTGGTACGACGATCAGCCCGGCCTGGGCCAACACCCGCTGCGGTTCGTACCAGTAGGGCAAGTCGATCAGAGAATCGGCCCCGAGGATGAGATGAAAATCCGTTGACGGATCGCGGGCGCGCAAAGCGGCGAGCGTCTCCGCGGTATAACTCGGCGACGGTAAGTCGGCCTCAATCGTCTCGACGCGATACGCGGACAGTCCCGCGAGGGACGCGGACAACATTTCGCACCGGTCCTCGAACGAGGACACCTTCCGGTCCGGCTTGTGCGGCGGCCGAAAACTCGGCAGTAACCAGACCGCGTCCAGCGCCGCCTCGTCCCGACTCCGTTCCGCCAGGATCAGGTGCCCGATGTGGATCGGGTCGAACGTGCCGCCGAAGAGGCCGATTTTCATGGGGTTGATTTAGAAAAACCGGTGGATGATGACGCGAACGAAAGCGGGTCACTCTGGTGTGAAATGCTCAAATCAATACCGCTGATATCCTTCCTACGTGGAATCAACGGTTCATCGCGATTCTCAGCTCCGAAGCCCCACGTTCGGGAGGCACCGCATTGATGAAAACGCCGCTCCCCCATTCGAACCCGGCCGGCCGGGAGGTACGGGGAATGATCTCGATGTGCCAGTGATAATAGCGAAGGCCCGAAGTCCGCAGTGGGGCTGTATGCAGGAACAGATTATAAGCCGGCTCGGCCAGAACCGCATCGATGGCGATGAGCAACCGTTTCAGCATCCGGGCCAGATCAAGGGCGGCCTCGTCGGTGAGAGTCTCAAAGTTCGAGGCGTGGGCTTTGGGAATTACCCAGGTCTCGTAACCGAACCGCGGGGCGTATGGGCAGAAGGCAACGAAACCATTCCTCGTGAAGACGGTACGAGCCGGAAGCGTAAGCGACGGTGATCGGTCTTCCTGCTCGTTGATTTCGTCGCAAAACACACACCTCCCCGTCGAATGAAAATATCGTTCCGCTCCGTCCATCTCCTCCCGCACCGCTTCCGGCACGAACGGCAACGCGATAATCTGCGAGTGCAAGTGTGCCAGCGACGCCCCGGCCTCCGCCCCGACGTTCTTGAATGGCGTCACGTGCAGGAGGCGATCGTCGCGGGCAAATTGGCGCGTCCGGTCCCGCCAAGCGAGGAGTACCACGGCG
Organism: Fimbriiglobus sp.; assembly: GCA_036493815.1. GTDB lineage: Bacteria > Planctomycetota > Planctomycetia > Gemmatales > Gemmataceae > DASXPC01. The sequence goes on from DASXPC010000005.1 coordinate 20,449, forward strand.
AACTGTTCGTCGGACAGGCGGGTCGGGTTCGTGACGTGGGTCGCCGTTTCGATGACGCATTCGTGAATGCCCCCGGCATCTCCGCCGACGGCCGGGAATTTATTCGGCACCACCCGAAGCGACCATCCAGGGCCATTCGGTTCGCTCTCCGGTTTGCGTATCGCATAGACCTCGCCCGGCGTATCGTACTCGTGCCCTTCGCAAAAGGGGCAAACGGCCCGGCCGTCGCGGTCCCGCCGGTGGATCGGTTGGGCGTCGTTCAACGCGATGGGCCGCAACGCCCGGTCCGGTGCAATCACCACCGTCCGGCCCGTGACGGGGCAGGTTCGGAATTCGGGGGTCAACGCAAGATCTCCGCGAACCGCGTCCGGAGGAACGTTTCGTTCGGCGGGTGCAGGGCGAGGATCGCGACGAATTCGGCCCGGGCGGAGTCTTTGGCCCCGTTCAGCCAGTGGAATTGCATGATCAGAAGCCGGCTGGGTATGTGGCCGCCGTTGGCGTCGAGGACTTTCCGGCATTCCGCCACCGCGGCGGGCCAGTTGCCGCCGGCCGCCAGGGCGTTCGCCACTTCGTAACGGTATCGGGACGACGACGGATTGATTTCCAGGGCCCGCCGCCAATAACCCAGACTTTTCTCCCCCAGCCCCAACCGCTGGGCTGTCAACCCTGCGTCGGAGAGCACCTGCTCCCGTTTCGGGGCCCGGGCGAGCGTCGCTTCGCACTCCGCGAGGGACGCTTCGAGATTGCCCGCCCAGGCGAGAGACACGCCGAGACATTCACGGGCCGGCAGGTCGTCCGGATGAGCGCGCACGGTCCGATCGAGGTCGGCGAGCGTCGCCCGGGCGATCTCGATTCGCACCGATTCGGATTGATGGCGGGCCCGATTAACGAGAGCGACGGCCCGATCGCGTGTGAGTTCGGGGTCGCGGTCGTCGAACGAATCGCGGCCGAACGGGACGAGTCGGCGGGCGGCTACGCTTGGGTCCGGCTCTCCGGCCGCAATGGACGGGTCGGGCCGGCGGAGGATTCTATGATCCGTCAGGGCCACGTGCCCGACGTTCGATTCCGACCGCGGCATGTGGCAGACCGTGCAATCGTCCCCCTTCGTCTTCGCGAGCCGGGCCGGCCGCGGTTCGCTGCACCCCTGCTTCGCGTGGCATTCCAGGCACTTCTTACGGTAGTAGGTTTCCTTCTTCGCCGCGGCCGGCATCACGTGCGGGTCGTGGCACGACACACACCCCATCGCACCCGCGCTTTTCACGAAACACCGGCTGACCCCCATCTGCTCCACGTGCCCCGCCACACGGTTGCCGTTCGACAACCCGGTCGGCAACACGAACACCCGCCAGAACTCGTCGAGCGGCAGCCCGGGACGGTAATCGAACGCCTGCTTTCTCCGACGAAGCACCCGCTCCTTACCGCCCAGGTGGCACTGCGAGCAGACGTCGTCCCGTAACCCCGGCGGGAGTGCGGACGGGTTAACGATCGTATCGTCCAATTCCCCTAGCACCGGTTTCCCGGCGGTCCGCTCCTGCACGTGCCATTCGCCCGGCCCATGACACCGTTCGCACCCGATTGCGAACCCTTGAAAGATCGGCTGCCGATATTTGTTCAGCGAATCGGGCACCGGGTCCGCTCGGTTCGCGTGGCAGAAAAGGCACCCGGGGACGATCGGCCGTTCGAACTTGTCGATCTGAGTCGCGAACCCCGGCGACAAGTCGAATGCGGTCTTCTGCGTGTACCAAGTCAGTGGCGATTGGGTAAGGATTCCGTCGTGGTCGATGAGGTACGAAAACGCGTGCGTCCCGGACCCGATCACGTGGCTGACCGGCACCTCCGTTTGGGCGACGACAAGGCCGGTTGCGTCCTTGGCCACTTCCCGGTGCGTCAGCACCGCCCCCCGCCGCTCGGCCGAATACCGAACCCCCTGCACGTCGAACGCGTTCCCGCCAGCACGGACTTTTTCGTCGAGCGACGCAACTGCCCCGACGGGGACGATCGAGCGACCCATCGGGTGATCGTGATACGTGTCGCACCGCGTCTTGTGGCACGCTACGCATGTCGCATCGCCCACATACCGCACGCCCGGCATCGTGTTCCGAAACGGCGACGAAAACGCGGTCGAACTGCCTTCCTCGGACGAGTCGGGTGGTTCGGGAGACGGAATGACCGCGGGAGGTTGGATACAAGATCGTACGGCGATCCCGCCGAGGACGAGCAGAGCGATAAAACCCAAACCGAGAACGAGCGGAAACCGGCGGGAAGGTTCGGGAATCGCGCAAGGGGTTGGGAGAGACTTTTTCATTTACCGCCCCAAGCGCCGATACAAGTCTACATACTTGGCCGCGCTCTTGTCCCAACTCCAGTCTTGCCGCATGGCGGTCCGGACGATTTTGCGGAAATCGGCCGGGCGGTCACGGTAGAGGGAGATCGCCCATTTCCCGGTTTCGTAGAAGGCGTGTGCGGTGTAGTCGTGGAAGGTAAACCCGGTGGCCACGCCCGACTTCAAATTCTCTTCGGTCGCGTTCACGACGGTGTCCGCCAGGCCGCCCGTTTCCCGGACGATGGGCGGCGTCCCATACTTCAGGCTGTAAAGCTGGTTCAGGCCGCTCGGCTCGTACCGGCTCGGCATCAGAAACAAATCGCTGCCGGCTTCCACCAAGTGGGCCAATGGTTCGTTGAACCCGAGGTGGACGCCGACCTTTTCCGGGTGGCGGTCGTGGAACTGCTTCAACTCGTTGTGATATTCCGGGTCCCCTTCGCCGAGGAAGACGAGTTGGCAGCCGAGGTCGAGGAACCCGGGGGCGGAGCCGAGGACGAGGTCGATCCCCTTTTGGCTGACGAGCCGGGCGACGAGGCCGAGGACCGGGGCGGTCGGATTTTGAGGCAGCCCGAGCCGCCGTTGCAACTCCGCCTTGCACGCGGCCTTGCCCGTCTCGACCGTTTCAATCGTATACCGTTCGGGTATCGAGCGGTCTACGTCCGGGCTCCATACGCCGTAGTCCACGCCGTTGACTATGCCCGAGAGCTTGTCGCGGTTTTCGCCCAGCAGGCCCTCGAGTCCACAGCCGCATTCGGCTGTCTGAATCTCCCGAGCGTAGGTCGGGCTGACGGTATTGACGGCGTCGGCGAAGACGACGCCCGATTTGAGGAAGTTGAAGTGGCCGTGGAATTCGAGCTGGCGGTGGTTGAACAGCCAGCCGGGCAGGCCGGTGAGCCGCATCACGTCGCCGCCGAACATGCCCTGGTACGCGATGTTGTGGATGGTGAAGACGGATTTCACGTGCCCGAGGCCGGGGCGGGCGCGGTACACCTCCGAGAAGTACACCGGGACGAGGCCGGTCTGCCAGTCGTTCGCGTGGATCACGTCCGGGACGAAGCCGAGGTGCGGGATCGTTTCCGTCACGGCCCGGGAAAAGAAGGTGAACCGCTCGGCGTTGTCCGGGTAGTCGGCCTTGTATCCGCCGGGCATGGTCTGCTGGTAAATGCCCTTCCCCTCGGCCGGGTTGTCGCGTTCGAAGTAGTGCGGGGCCTCGACGAAAAAGATCGGGACTTGCGACCCGGGAAGGGTTGCCCGGTAAAGTCGGCAGGCGAGGGTCTGCGTGCCGATAGGAACGGAAAGGACGGCTTCGGTGCGGTCGAGCGGGACTTTGCCGAGGCGGACGCCTCGGTAGAGGGGCATGACGACGGCGACCTGATGCCCGAGCCGGGCGAGGGCGCGGGGAAGGGAGCCGGCCACGTCGGCCAAGCCGCCCGTCTTGGCAAAGCCGACTACCTCCGATGCGGCCAATAACACGCGGACCGGTGCCACCCGAATTCCCCCGAAATCGTTCGAGGGAAATATAGGTCGGACGCGGAAAAATGTTAGCCGCGACGCTCGGCTTGCACCGCGTCATTCACCCGGGCGAACCACACGACTTCTTTCCGGGCGAGATGACTTGTCGCCCATTCCGGGAAACGGGATACTGCCACCGCACTGTCAACCCGTTCCCTGCACCCAACGGAGACCGCATGTGTTCAAACGAATATTCGAAGAATACAAGAAGTTCATCATGCGGGGCAACGTCATCGACCTCGCGGTCGCCGTCGTGATCGGGACGGCATTTCAGAAAGTAGTTTCCGCGCTTGTCGAATCCATTTTCATGCCCTTTCTCAGTACGCTGACCGGCGGCTGGTCGGTCATGGGGTTGTCGTTCAAGTTGTACGGCAATGCCGTGTTTCACGTTGGCTTTTTCCTCCAGGCCCTGATCGACTTTCTCATTATCGGGTTTTGCATGTTTCTGGTGGTCAAGGCCATGAATCTGATGATGAAGAAGGAACCGCCGCCGCCGCCCGAGCCGACGCCGTCGGAGAAGTTGCTGGCCGAAATTCGGGACTTGTTGAAGGACGGGAAATAATACGTCAGGCCTCACAACCGTACTCCCCCGGGTGAAATCCCGGCGGGAGTTTTTCGCCGTTGGACACGTCGGGTCAGAAAATTCGTTCTATGCTGAAAGTGGTGCAATCCCCCTCCGGCTTCAGGAAATGGACGTCAGCCTTCTTGCCACAATCGTACAGGCCGTCGGTACCCTTCTGGTTGCCGCCCTGCTCCGCGAACTGATCCGGGTAATTCCGGGCCGGTTTTTATCGTATTGGTCGCTCGGGTGGTTGTTTCTTTCGGTCGCCCTGTTCGCGTTGACGTTCTCGTACAGCGAAGCCTATCGGGGCACGCCGACCGCCTCGGTACTGACGGGCGTGTATTGCGTGTGCGAATACACCTTCGGGTTTTTGCTATGGGCCGGTTGCCGGAATTTCGCCTGCGGCCGAGTAATTCAACGCAGAGACCTGCCCCTGTTGGTTGCTCCCGTCGTCCTCGGCATTCTTCTACCGATCTGGTTGTCGGACATTAATTACCTGATGCCGGTCCATTCCACCCTTTTCGGCGGGTACTTTCTCATATCGTTCCTGGCGATCCGAAGCTACCACCTGTCGGGCACCGCTCCCGGCATCGGCCAGAAATTGATTCGGGCATCTCTCCTGGGACTGACCGTTCTACTCTGGCACTACACGGCCGTGCTGGGCTGGGCGACGTTTGTCGTGGGTCACCCGAAAGACGTCCCGGCGTACCTCAACTTCTCGTCCGTATACGACGCCCTGATCGAAGTCGGGTTGGCCTTCGGCATGGTGGTGCTGGCAACCGAGCGGGTTCGGAACGAACTCGAGGAACGAAATCGGCAACTGGCAGCGGCGACGGCGCAACTGGCGAAGGCGGCCAAGACCGACCCGCTGACCGGCCTGCTCAATCGGCGGGCGTTCGACGAGTTGGCCGACGCCGAACTCGCACCCGGCGCCCTTGCGGTGATCGACCTGAACGACCTGAAACGCATTAACGACCGCTACCTTCACGCAGCCGGGGATGCTGCCATACAACTCGTCGCCCGGGCACTTCGGACATATTTCCGTGTCAGCGACCCCCTCTTCCGCACGGGGGGGGATGAGTTTCTGGTGGTCATGCCGGGGGGGAACACATTGGAACTGGTCGGCCGTATGGCGAAACTGGACGGCGCGCTCACGGCCCAACGACTGCCGGGGGTCCCCGACCTCGTAGACATCGGAATCGCCTGGGGTGTCGAACCGTACGAACGCGACATCCGCACCGCCCATGCCCGCGCGGACCGGGCGATGTACGAGCAGAAGCAGCGGCGGAAGCTCGGGACTGTCGCACTTCCCGCGGGAATCACCGAAACCGTCCGAGTTTGATTTCTTTGCCTTCCCGCGCCCGGTACGCAATGCCGGATTTTCCCGACGATTGATACAGATCCTGGAAATGGCTTCAGGCTCGGGCTTGGTATCCGTTCAATACCGGGCCAGATCGCCGGCGGTTTTGAGGCCGAGACCGTCGACGAGTTTCGCCGCGCCGTCGACCATAAATTTCAGTTCGCTGGCGACGGCGATGAACTGCCAGCCTTCGGCGATTCGCATTTTGGCGTCGTCGAGATTGAACGTGTGGATGCCGGCGGGAACGCCGAGGCGTTTGCACCCGGCGAGGATGTCGGCCAGGGTTTTCTGAAAAACGTCGGGGGGTGGCGGCCGGCCGTCCGACCCGCGCATGCTCGCCGACAAGTCGTTCGGCCCGACGAAGACGACGTCGACTCCCGACACCGAGTAAACCTGGTCGAAGTTCCGCACCGCGTCGATGTGCTCGCACTGGATGACTTTCAGGATTTCGTCGTTCGCCCGGGTGTAATAATCGCCGGCGGAGGTGGCGAAGTTCAGGGCGTGGGCCCCCCCGCCGACGCTACGATTCCCAACCGGTGGGTACAGGCACGCACTGACCGCCGCAGCCGCTTCCTCCCGCGTATTCACCATCGGCACCACAACGCCGTACCCCCCGTTGTCCAGCACGCGCTTGATGTGGTCGTGCCGGTTACTCGGTACCCGGGCCAGTGGGACCCCGCCCGCGTCGGCAATACTCGCGAACATGTGCACGGCCGTCTCGATACCGACCAGGGAGTGCTCAATGTCCACGGTGAGCCAATCGAACCCGGACCGGGCCAGGTAGCGGGCGGCGGTGATGTTTCCCAGGGAAAGCCATGTGCCCACTGCGGGCTTACCGGCTTTGAGTAGTTTCTTGATTGGGTTCGGGCGCATGGATGATCCGAACGGGTAGGGTGGGTCGAGCGAGTCCTCGAGCGACGACCCACCGACGCCGCGAATAACTTAGCGACGGGACGGTGGGTCGGCGCGTCCAAAGCGACGCTTGACCCACCCTACCACCGCGGCTGCACTCACTTCTTCTCCACCACCCAGATGTTGCGAAACACCACCGGGTCGCCGTGGTTTTGCAGTTGGATGGGGCCGGGGGTGGCTACTTCCGGCTGGCCGCCGCCGGTCGGGCCTTTCATCTCCACGTCGTCCTGGATCAGAACGCCGTTATGCCGAATGGTCGCCCGGGCCGGCTTGACCCGCATTCCCCCGTCGAACGTCGCGGCAGTGAAGTCGATGTCGTAAGTCTGCCACACCATCGGCGGGTAGCACATATTGACCTTCGGCGCGTGCTGCGTGTAAATGCCACCGCATTCGTTGTTCAGCCCTTTCAACCCGAAGCTATCGAGCACCTGCACTTCGTACCGGTCCTGAAGATAAACGCCCGAATTGCCCCGACCTTGTCCGCGGCTGTTCGGCATCCACGGCAACCGGAATTCGACGTGTATCGAGAAATTGCCGAACGACCGCTTGCTCTTAATGCCGGGGTTTAAAAACTTGCCGTCGCTCAACTCGATAATCTTTCCGCCGTTCCAGTTCTTCTCGTCCCCTTCTTTCTCAAAGAGGACGACCGCCCCCGTCGGCGGCTTGGCCCCGAGTGTAGAGGATTTGCGTTCGGTCTTTTTCATTTCGGCAATGATCCCGATCACGAGTTTGCCGTTCTCGATCGTGCCCACTTCACCCGCTTTGCTGTCCGGCATCTTCATCGAAAGTATGACTTTGCCGTTTTTGAGTTCGCCCTTGAGGATCTCGGCCGGCTTGCCGTCCCATCCGTCGCCGGGGAGGCCGCCGTGGTACCATTTCACGTCGAACTTGCCTTCGCCCAATGCGACAACTTGAGCCCCGGTCTTCGTGTTATCTTGCTTGCTCGTCCCCGAATTTCCCACGTATTCCCCCTGCACCGCGAAGTCTTTGTCGTCTTTCAGTTTCGACGGGTCGTTGATTGCGATTCGCGGCAAAGCCTTCGGCTTAGTTCTGTCCTGAGCGAAAGCGGTTGACAACAGGAACAGCACGGCGACCGCTGAGCGGATGAGTGGGGTCATGGCATCCTCAACGACGGCGGGGAGGAATCGGCGGGACTATTCTTCGCGTTCGCTGGTCCGAGTCAATGCCCGGCCATAGCGATGGCAGGGCGGTCGCCGACGGGGCCGACGGCGGCGAGGAAGGTGAGCAGGAGGTCGAGCAAGCCGCCGGTGCCTCCGGCCCGGCCGCGGACGGTGAGCGAATTCCGTTCGACCAAAATCCGCCCCGGCACTCCGGGCAGCGTGACTTCGCACGACTTGCCGTCCGCGGACGGCTGAAGTGTTGCCACCGATTTCGGCAACTCTTCGAGGCCGTCCACGAATCCGGACACGTCGAGACGTTCGGCGAACTCGAATACGAGCGAATCGAATGGCTTGCCGAAGGCCACGAACGCGGGGGACCGGACGAACGCGGCGTCTTTCAATCGGCCAATGTCCCTGCGAATCACCGCGACTCCGGGGTCGTGCGGGTCGAGTTCGACGCTCACCTCATATTCGAAGTCCGGTGTCCGGAGCAGGTCGGGCTCGCGGTCGAGGTCTTTCCTGCGGTATCCGAACTGTTCGCGAACTGCGTCGTAGGTGCGGTCGAGGTCGGCACGGATGTCGTCCGCAGCGAGGCGGGCGACGAATGCACGGGCTGCCGGCGTGGCCGTGGCCGGCACCTGGTGCGACTTTCTGAACCCGGCCAACTCCTTCACCTTCCGCCGAGTCTCGCCCCGGAAGACGACGCGACTCAGCCGGGCGGGGTCGAGGACCGGTGTGGTTCCCGCCGTTCGCTTGCAATCCCGAATAGGCAAGTCTTCCCGCGGCCCAACTCTTAATGGCGTTTGCGTCGTTCGCGGCCCGGCATGCCGGCGGAGGAGCTTGGGCAGCCCGGCCATCACGTGTCGATGAATCGAGTCGAGCGACACCGCGGAGTCATCGGTCAAGGCTTCGCCGACGAGGTGGGCCCATAGACTCGATTTCAACACCGACGCGGTCACCGATACTTCGCCCGGCGAACACGAAGTGATCCCTGCCACGGCGGACAAGTCGCGTTCGTCCCAATCCCCGGCAGGGTCCAGGAAAATACCCACGGCCGCGGCCTTCGTCTTCCGCAGCGCCGCGACGAGGCCCGTCAAAGATACTGCCGAATCCGCAGCCAAGTCCGGCAAGGTGTCCCACGCCGTCAGGTACGTGGCCTCGCGTTCCACAATCGTGCGGCCGGAAATGAAAGCGAGGAGCGTGTCCCCCTTTTTCACTCGGTCCGCGAGTTGCCGGAAGCGGGCCTCGATCACGCCCTTGGTTGCGTCCGGGCCGACCAGGAGGATGTGATGGTCTTGGGGAATCCCGGCCGTCTTCAGCGCTGTCGCGAGCGAATGGACTGCCGTCTCGGCGTACGGCACACCCACCCACGCCGGATGACGGTACTTCTCCACCGCAATAATTATCACCCACCGTCCTAACACGCCACACCTCGAATCCCGGTCCCATGATTCTACGAAGCCGGTTACATATCCTTCCATTGCCCCACACACGGTACTCGGCATGCGAGCGGTCGACGTTATCCGAGCCAAGCGGGATGGGCAGGAACTCTCGAACGAGCAGATCGACGCCTTCGTTCACGGGGCCACGCACCGTGGCTGGGAAGATTACCAACTTTCCGCCCTACTCATGGCGATCTGCCTTAAGGGCATGACCCCGGCCGAGACCGGGCGCCTCACCCGGGCCATGGCCGAGTCGGGAGCGCGAATCGACTTGTCGGACATCCCCGGTCCGAAGGTCGACAAGCATTCGACCGGCGGCGTGGGCGACAAGACCTCGCTGATTCTCGCACCGCTTGCCGCGGCGTGCGGGGTCGTCGTCCCGATGATGTCCGGCCGCGGGCTCGGCCACACCGGCGGCACTCTCGATAAACTCGCCGCCATCCCCGGATTCCGCACCGACCTGACCGAAAACGAATTCCGCATCGCCCTCGAAAAAGTCGGCGTCGGCATGATCGGACAGACCAAAGACGTCGCCCCGGCGGACAAAAAACTTTACGCCCTCCGCGACGTCACCGCCACCGTCGAAAGTGTCCCGCTCATCACGGCCTCGATCCTCTCGAAGAAACTCGCCGAGGGGATTTCCGGTCTGGTCATGGACGTCAAATGCGGCCGGGGCGCCTACATGAAGAATCGGACCGATGCCGCCACGCTCGCCCAATCGCTCGTGTCCGGGGCCAAGGCAAACGGGTTGGCGTGCGAGGCCGTCCTTACAGCAATGGACGCCCCGCTCGGACGGGCCGTCGGTAACGCACTCGAAGTGGTCGAAGCGATCGAAACGCTGACCGGCCACGGCCCGACGGACCTGACCGACCTGTCCGTATCCCTGGCCGCGAGTATGGTGCGGATGGCGGGATTGGCTGCCACGGATGCCGACGCGGAAGCGAGCGTCCGCTCGGCGTTGCTGTCTGGAGCGGGACTGGACGTTTTCCGCAGGATGATCGACCAGCAAGGGGGCGACCCGAATGTCGTGGACGATACAGCCCGACTCCCCCGCGCGCCGAAACGGGCCGTAATCACCACCGCCCAGTCCGGCTGCGTTTTGGAGATGGACGCCTTCGCGGTCGGCACCGCGGCCATGATTCTCGGGGCGGGCCGGAAAACCGTCCGCGGGCGGATCGATCCGGCCGTCGGGGTGGTTGTAAGGGTCAAGCCGGGGGAAACGATCCAGGCCGGTGAAGCAATTTACGACGTCCGCTACCGAAAGAATGATACCCTTCCGGAAGCGGCCTCCCTGCTCGAATCGTCGTATAAGATCGGGGAGGCCCCACCTGCGAATCGCCCCACCATACTGGACACGATTCGATGAGCGTTACCGATCCCCTGTTAACCGCCGCCACGGCCGCCCGGAACAAGGCGGTCGCCCCGTACTCGCACTTCAAGGTCGGGGCGGCGGTCGAGTGCCTCGACGGCTCGATTATTTCCGGGTGCAACGTCGAGAGTGCGAGTTACGGCCTGACGATGTGTGCCGAGCGGGTGGCCCTGTTCAAGGCCGTGTCGGAAGGCGTCCGGTTATTCAACCGCCTCGCCGTGGTCACCGACGCCCCCACCCTCATCGCCCCGTGCGGGGCCTGCCGGCAGGTGATCTGGGAATTGGCCGGAGACATCGAAGTCGTGATGCGGACCCTGAGCGGGGAAGCGGCCACGGTGCGAATGAGCGAACTGCTGCCGTACCCGTTCGAGAGCGGGCAGTTGCCCCAGAAAGGGTAAGGCCGCATGCGTCGCCGGTCGTGGCTCGGAGACTTCGTCCGCCAGACGTGGCTCCGGGTCGTTACCCCGCGATGGGCGGCCCCGACCGCGGAAGACGTCGCGGCGGGCTTGGCCGTGATCGACCCGACACCGTACCCGTCCGACGATCCCGAAGAACCGATCTTCCTGCTCGCTACCGGCTGGCGCACCGGGTCGGCTCTTTTACAACGGATTCTGGCCACCGATCCGTCGGTGTTTCTTTGGGGCGAACCGTTCGGCCGGCTGGCGCTCCTGCCCCGCCTGGCGGCTGCGACCTGTGCGTTCGATTCCGAGTGGCCGACTAAGGGCATCTGGTGCCCGGACGCGGGGCCGGACCACCGATCCCCCGCCGAGTGGGTCACGAACCTGTTCCCCCCGGGGAAGGATTTTCGCTCCGCTGTGCGGCAGTTCTTGCTCTGTTGGTGCGCCGAACCGGCTCGTCGGACGGGCCACCGCCGCTGGGGATTCAAAGACGTGCGGCTCGGGGCTGCCGAGGCGGTCCTCCTCCGCTGGGCCTTTCCCCGGGCGAAATTTGTCGTGCTCACCCGCCATCCGTTCGCGGCCTATCGCAGTGCGAGCCGGGCGAACCCGCCCGGCCGGCCGTGGGGCATGTTCGCCCGCTGGCCCGACCGCCCCGTCACCGGTGCCGCCCCGTTCGCCCGCCACTGGAACGCACTGGCGACCAGTTGGATCGGGACGACCGTCCCCCACACTCTCGTGAAATACGAAGACGTTGTTGCCGGAACGTTCGACTTCCGAAAGCTGGAAACGACGCTGGGTCTGAAATTCGATGAAGCGGCTGCTTTGGCCGTAAAGGTCGGAGGAACGCCGGACCGGTCGCCGTTACGGAGATACGAGAAAGAAATCGTTACCGCAAACGCGAAGAAGGGAATGGCGACGTTTCAGTACGATAACACCATTCCTAATCGAGCCCACTCATGCCCGCCCCGGTGTTTGTTTCGCCGCACCCACTGATCCGGCACAAGGTGGCCCGACTCCGGCACAAGGACACCCCGCCCCCGCAGTTCCGCGAACTGGTCTACGAAATCGCCCAGGCCCTCTTTTATGACGCGACCGCGGACGTCCTCCTCCGCAAGATCACCGTCCCCACACCGCTCGCCCCCTGCCCCGCCGAGGAGATTGTCGGCACGATCGGCCTGGTGCCCGTCCTCCGGGCCGGGTTGGGAATGGCCGCGGCCATGCTCGACGCCTTGCCGGAAGCCCGCGTCTGGCACGTCGGCCTGTATCGCGATCACAAGACTTTGCTGCCGGTCGAGTACTACAACAAGTTGCCAAACCCGTCGGGTCTCGACCTGGCGCTGGTGCTCGACCCGATGCTAGCCACCGGCGGGTCGGCGATCGCGACCCTCGACATTCTAAAGCGGACCGGGGCGGCCAACGTAAAGTTCGTCGGATTGATTGCCGCGCCGGAAGGGGTGAATCGGCTTCAGGAAGCCCACCCGGACGTGCCCATCTACCTCGCGGCAGTGGACGACCACCTTAACGAACTGGGCTACATCGTGCCGGGACTTGGCGACGCGGGGGATCGGCAGTTCGGGACAACTTAAATGGTAGGGTGACGCAACTGTGTAATGTCTGAAAACGAATGACCCACTGATGAATAAGGAAGCAGAAACCCGAAGAATGGGCCGTTTTATCATTCGGCATTAGGTATTTGGATTTCCTTCGTCATTGGCGGGTCATTCGACATTCTTTATTGCTATTTGAGCCCCTTCAACCACGCATCGAAGCCCGGCTTGTATTTTGCGACCACCGATTGCGGTCCGCTGAACCGCACGTGCCAGGCATCGTCGCCGACAACTACGATCGCCCAGATTGAGCGGTATTCGGGCCGGACTTCCAATTTCGATTTCGGATCCTTCGGCCGCTCCTTATAGTTCCAAGTGCCGGTCACGTCGAGCAGGTGAATCGTCGCCGGGCCGACTGTCCATTTGTCCGTCTTCGTGACCTCGTCCAACGTTTTCGCGTCGGGCGGCTCGAACTGGTTCTTCCAGTCCGGAAAGACCTTGGCCGGGTCTGGCCGCCCTTCGGGATAAACGGCCACTTCGCCGTCCGCGTAATTCTTGTCCGCCGAAGGGAGTCGAAATTGATGGCTCCGCAGCCGGTTCGCCGGCTTCTCGACCTTCCAGGTTGACGGGACCGCTGCCGAAACTTTTCCGAAGGCGACCCGCGTCCCTTTCGGGTCGTCGCCGAACATGCAGAAAAAGAGGACGGTGAAGAAGATTCCCATTTCCGCATTCTATCCGAACAGGAGCAGGACGTTCCACGGCGGGGTGATTTCGAATTCGCAGCCGAGTTCGTAGCCGTGCGATCCCGGCTTGCAGCTCCGGACAACGACGGTCACCCAGGCGGTATCGGCCGGCGCGTTATCGGCCTTCACCTGGAGTGAACTGCCGGGGGCCAGCACCGACTCCGTCATGATTCGCAAACCGCCGGTGGACCGGTCCACCACGTATCCCGCTTTCATCCCGTTCCGGAACGTCGGCGACGTCAGTTTGACGGGAACGGGTCTGCCGTCCCGGCGGACGGAGGTCCGCTGATCGGCGTAAGATTTTTCCAGATGATCCCAGGCGTCCTCTTCCGGGCGAACCGGCACGGGGGGACGATGGGGCTCGGATCGGACCCGGTTCTTCCATCGGACGAACGCAACGGTCAAAACAACGATCGCCACCACCCCCCCGACGAGGACGGGCAGGTAGATTTCGAAATTGGTCCACGATAGGGCGAACGGGGGTGGGTTCCACATAATGACGACTCGACGGCCGGGGCGGGGCGTCGGTGCCAATTCGGCGCGATCGCATCCCTGCCACCCTCATCCTTAGCACAGTCCGCAAGTCCTGCCCGGGAAATTTAACACTTCCTTCTTCCTTGTTCGCGCCGGAACAAAACCGGCCTGCGGTTCACGCGGGCCGGGGGCGGAATTTCAGGGCCGGCGCAATTCGGTTACTTTTGGCCCGATGTGGTGACGATCTCGCCCGGGCCGGCCACGGCAAACGCGGGGGCCGTGCCGAGCTTGAACGTCATCTGCTCCGACTTCATCACGGTCGTGCCCTTCCCCAGTTTGCACCGCACTTCGACGCCCTTTGTCAGAATGACGTCGCCCGTCACCGGATGGACGACGAGTTCTTCGCACGTCCCCTCACACCCGGGAGCGGAGAATCGGACGGTGCCGCTCGCCCGCAGGACGGAGAACGGCTGACCTTTTTCGGACGGGGCCTTCACGTCGACACCGGTGCAGACGACCTTGAGCAGAACGTCATCGCCACGGCAGACTTCGAATTTCGGGTGGCTGTCGCCGAGCTTCAGGCAGACTTGGAGGGCGGGACCGACGCCGATAGATGGCGGGGTCGAACGAACCGCGCTCGTTGCCTCCGCGGCCTGACTGTTGAGTTCCTGTTGTGTTGGATACACCGGATCCGGTGTGAAATACTCGGGTTTATGCTCCAGATAACGTGTCGGTTTTTTCGTAGTCGATGCGGTCGGGGGCTGAGTCGCGGCGCTCGGCAGCGTCGGGGGAATCAGCGACGGGTCGGTCGCCGCCGGGGCCGGAATGGCCGACTGCGTGTTCGCGACCGGCGTGACAACAGGTATCACCGAGGCGGTCGGCGTGGGAAGGGGTAACTCGACGACCGGCGTCGGGGCGTTCCGGGTCGATGGAAGGGTATTCGTCGGCAGCGAAGCGCTGGTGCTGAAGTTAACACCGGGAGGTGGGGCTACGGAGCCTGCTTGTCCGTCTGTTAGTGATCGAGAAATGTGTGCCGGGTTCTCTGTCACGATGGCCTGGGGAACCGAAGGGATTGGAGCCGTGGCTTGCAACTTAATAATTGGGGCCGATGGACAGGGCACGACTCCGGCTTGCTGAACCGGAGGAATGCAAACGGGCGGTTGCGCCATCGCAACCAACCCGCCGGCCGAAATGGCAAATAGGCCGGCGAGTATCTTGAAACGGGTCCGACTCATGTCCGCACTCCTTCCGACGGGGGTCCGGGGCCAACTGGCTCGGGCGATACCCACCCCCACGCCCCGCGTCTATCCCAAGTTGCCAACGCCTCTTCTAAACTAACCCGACTCATTCCCACACCAGGTCTGCCATGCCCAAGCCGAAGGTATTCGTCTCCCGCCGGATCCCTGATGCGGGGCTGAAACGGATTCAAGAGGCGTGCGAAGCGGAGGTTTGGCCCGACCGGCTGCCGCCGCCGGCGGAGGTGCTGCGGGAGAAGGTCCGCGACTGCGTCGGCCTCGTGTCACTTCTGACGGACAAAATCGATGCGGCCCTTCTCGCCGCGGCTCCCAAGCTCAAGGTTGTGTCGAACTTTGCCGTCGGGGTGAACAACATCGACCTCGCGGCGTGCGCGGCACGGGGCATCCCCGTCGGGAATACGCCCGGGGTGCTCACCGACGCGACGGCGGACATCGCCGTCACGTTACTCCTCGCGGCGGCCCGACGGCTCGGAGAAAGTGGAACCGACGCGAAGGAGGGCCGCTGGCTGACTTGGGAACCGCTCGGCTGGCTCGGGCAGGATCTGGTCGGTCGAACCCTCGGCATCGTCGGCATGGGCCGGATCGGCTTCGCCGCCGCCAAACGCCTGCACCACGGCTGGGGCATGAAGGTGCTCTACACGGCAAGGACCGACAAAGTGGAGGCGGATAGGGAATTGAAAGCCAAGCGAGTCGAGCTCGATCAGTTATTGTTGGAGAGCGATTTCGTATCCGTGCATGCCGACTTGAACCCAACTACACAGGGGTTATTCGGGGCGAAGCAATTCGGCCAAATGAAAAAGACCGCGGTGTTCGTGAACACGAGCCGGGGGCCGCTGGTGGATCAAGGAGCATTGGCAGACGCGTTGCGGAAGGGGACGATCTTCGCGGCCGGGCTGGACGTCACCGACCCCGAACCGCTTCCGCCGAGCCATGAATTATTTACGTTGCCGAATTGCGTCATCGCCCCACATATTGCCAGTGCGACGATCGCAACCCGCGACGCGATGGCGACGAAGTGTGCGGATAACTTGTTGGCGGGCGTGGAGGGGCGGGCGTTGCCGTACCCAGTCTCATCAAAATAACGAACCCCGCCGGAAACGGCGGGGTCTGGTTTACATCACACGGCCAGCCCCGCCTCCCGCTCTTCGCGGGAGTAGGAGCCGCCGTCGTCCATGACGTCCTTCAGCCGCTGCCGGGCGACGTGGAGCCGCCGCTTGATCGTGCCGGTGGGCACGTCGAACTCCCGGCTCATCTGCTTGAGGCTCCGCCCCCGCAGGTAAAATGCTTCGAGCGTCTGTCGGTCGAGAGGCTTGAGCTTCCTCAGGCCCAGGTGCAGCCCCGCGGCAGCCTCGGCCCGGACGCAGTTCTCGGCCGGGGCGCTCGGCTTGGCCTCGACCGCGTCCAGGAACTCCGGGGCGACCCCGACCAGTCGGCCCTTCCGGGTCAGCCGGTTGATCGCCATCCGGGCGGTGATCCGCCGCAGCCAGCCGGCGAAGCACCGGGCGTCCCGCAACTGCGGCAGCTTCCGCATCGCGTGGACGAACACCTCCTGAGCCAGTTCCTGGGCTTCGCCCTGATCCCGGACCCGGGCGAGGGCCATGGCGCGGACCGCGTCCTGGAACCGGATCACCAGTTCGCCGTAGGCGGCCCGGTCTCCGGTTTTGGCCCGGTCCACGAGGATGGTCACTTCGGTCCAGCTCATAAGGCACCCGTCCCGATCCGTCCCTGTGTGGTGCCACCCCCGGCCCGACCGGGAGGGCGGCCCACCCCCGGATCTGTGCAGGGGGGCCGGCGTCCTCCCGGCCGGGCGGACCCACCAAGGTGCCCTCGCCGGCTCCCCTCTGACCGCACTCAAGTACGGCTCGAAGCACGACGGACGGGCCACCCCAGCGGATGCTCCGCGGCGGGTGCGGCATGGGTTACCGGGCATCGCTCACAAGGGTCGGCGGGATTGCCGAAACCCCGGGCGGGCCGGGAACCGCGTTCACTCAACACATTTCGTCCGGTTGACTACGCGACGGCGGTCATCGCCCGGCCTCTACTCCGACTTCCACACGGTGAATTCGACGGCTTCGAATTCAGGCATTTGGGGGTCGGATACCCGGGCATTCGGGGTTCCCGGGCCGCGACGCAGGACATTTGCCACGTGGCAAATAACCCTTTTGTTCGCGGTTCCGGACCGAAACTCGGATACGGCCGGCGGGGCAACGGAACGTGCCCTGCGGACGGGGAATCCGCCGTAAGGCGCACGCGACCGTCGACCGTAACGCCGATGCGATCGGCCGCGGCTTGCAGGGTCTTCACCTGCTGGGCCGTCGCGGTCTTCTGCACCTGGACATTCTTGGTCGTAGCCATCGCACTCCTCCGGCGGAGGGTTGGGCAGTCCGGGGTGACCGGACCGCGGGGATCGGAAAGAACTCTTTTCGGACGGACACTCCATAATTACGCAACGGTACGGGCCCGCTTGCGTTGGTTTGGAGACGAAAACCGGGAATAATACCCGATGTCCGACTCCCTGGCGAGCGGATTCCGCCGAGTTTTCCACGGAATACAGTGGAAGCATCGACGAACCTCGCCGCCGGGTACGAGTCGGACGCGGCCCGGTAGGACGAGGTTCGCGCTGAAAGTCCACTTTTCTGTATTTTTTCAAGCGGGGTCGTTTCCCCATGCCCTCGGTTTCCGAATTCCTCGCGCGATCGCCCCACGTGTTGCCGTCGATCCGGCCGAATGAACCTGCTATCTTGGTCCGTATGCCTTACCCCACTCGCTGCCCTGTCTGCCGGTACACGACCCGGGTCGAATCCTGGGTCGTCGGAGAATCGATATCCTGCTCGAACTGCGCCACTCAGTTTCGGGCCGTTCCGGAAGCGGCCGTGCGGTCCACCACCCGAACCGATAGTTCGGACGACGAGTTCGACCCGCACCATTCGCCGCGGTCCACCAGCTTTCTGCTCGGCCTGACCCTATTGCCGCTCGGCATGCCCTTCTTGTGGGCCCTTGCCCGAGTCGTCACCAAGACCGAACCGATGTTTTCGGTCCTGGTCGCCGTGGCCGTCGCGGTCAGCTCGACCGGGCTCGGACTCGGGATCACGATGACCCGGGACTGGTCTCCCGGCCGGCGGATTAAATCCATTCTCGCCCTCGTGCTGGCCGCATACGCTGCGGGCGGGTTTCTTTACATGCTGAAAAAGGATTGGGTGGAAGTGGTTCGAAAACACCTCGGCCGGGGCGAACTGGAATGGCGCGAAATCCGCGCCCCGGACCAGTCGTTCGAGGTGCGAATGCCCGGGAGTACGGAACCGGCCGATTCCCCGTTCGCCGATTGGTCGCTTCAGTCCATTCGCGCGATGGTGAAGAATCCGCTCGGGTTGGGCGTCGACGACGTGTTCCTGGTTGCCTACGGCCAATACCCGGCTGCCCTCCGCTCGCTCAAAGAGGATGAATGGTTCGCCAAGGTGAAGGCGCTCGTCGCCCCGGATGACGGCGGAACATTGACGGGGGAAAAGACGATTCAGCATCAGGGCTGCAACGGCCGGGAGTACCGGTTGGTGCTTCCCGACGGGGCCACGAACCGCATCGTCCGCATCTACCGGTCGAAAGACCGAGCGTACTACCTGCTCGTGGAGGGGGCGGGCATTCCGATGGACCATGCCGACGTGCGAAAATTCTTCGACTCGTTTTACCTCTTCAAACCGGGGAAGTAATGCCCCTGCCCGTCCGTTCGCTTCCGGTGGTGCAGAAGTGGAGTTGCCACGGTTGCTCGGACTGCTGCCGCACGTACCACGTCCGCGTGACCGACGCGGAGCGGGACCGGATTGCCAAAATGGACTGGTCGGGCGACCCGGCGATGGCAGGGGTGGACGTGACGGTTTACGACAAGAAAGCCCGCGACTACCGTCTGAACCACCAGGACGACGGGGTGTGCGTGCTGCTCGACGCCGAGAACCGTTGCCGGATTCATGCGAAGTATGGGGAGCCGGCCAAGCCGATGGCGTGCCGGCTTTATCCGTTCGTTCTGGTGCCGGCCGGGGATCATTGGCGGGTCGGCCTGCGGTTCGCCTGCCCGACCGTGACGAAGAATGAGGGGAAACCGGTCGCGGAGCGAACGGGGGAACTGCGCGAATACGCGGGCCTCCTGGAGGCGGACGCGTCCGTGCCGCCCGGCGACGTCCCCGCCCCGCCGCTGCAGGGCAGTCAGGCGGTGAGTTGGCCGGACCTGCTCCGGTTCACCAAAGCCGTCGTCGCATTGCTGGCCGTCCCGGGCCGGCCGATCGAGCGAAAACTTCGCGCAGTGCTTTCGTTCGACCAAGTTTGCCGGCACGCCCGGTACGACAAGGTGCAGGGAAAGCGACTGGGGGAATTGTTCGAAGTGTTGACCGTGGCCGTCGGGGACGAAACCCCGGCCGACCCGTACGCGGTCCGCAAACCCGGGTGGGTCGGTCGCATGACCTTCCGTCAGGTGGCCGCCCTGTACTGCCGGAAAGATTCCGGCCGGAACAAAGGGTCGGTCGCGGGGCGAGGCCGGTTCGCCCTCGCCGCGGCCGCCTGGCGGTTCGCCCGCGGCACCGGAATCGTCCCTCGCCTGCACGGCCTCATGCCCGAAGGCATCCCCTTCGCCACGGCGGACAAGCCGTTCGGCCCGTTGCCCGATGCGAGTGAAGCACTGCTGACCCGATATTACGTATCGAAAGTCGAATCGATGCAATTCTGCGGCTCGACGAACTTTCACCAGGGGTTCTGGGACGGCCTGGAAATGCTGGTGCTGACGTTCCCGGTGGTGATGTTCATCGCCCGCGTGATGGTTGCCGGCGGGAAACCGAAAGACGAAGCCGTGTCGGATGCCCTGCGAATCGTGGACGACAATTTCGGGTTCAACCCCTTGTTCGGAAAGGGCCGGCAAGTTTGGGCGCTACGGATGCTGGCCGCCAAAGGCGAATTGCCGAGACTGGTGGCGTGGTACGGGAGGTGAATCGGAGTACAAACACTTCACCCTTCCGGAGCCCCTCCCATGCCCCGCCTTCTCCCCGGACTCGTGGCCATGTTCGTCGCAGCACTCCCCACCGCCGCCGCGGACTTTCCGCCGCCGGACAAACTTCCCGAGCACGAGGGCTTGCCGAACCCGCTCGTCACGTTCGGCGGCAAGACGGTGTCGACCGTCGAGGATTGGGAGAAGGTGCGGAAGCCGGAGTTGAAGGAACTGTTCCAGCATTACATGTACGGCCACCTGCCCCCGGCCCCGACGAAGGAAGCGTTCGTCGTTTTGCACGAGGACAAGCAGGCATTCGACGGCAAAGCGACGCTGCGGGAAATCGAGATTCGGTTCGACCTGTTCGGCAAAACGAACCCGCTGCCCATTCGCTTGCTGCTCGTGCTGCCGAACGCCCGGAATGGCCCGGTTCCCGTCTTCGTCGGCCCGAACTTCACGGGGAATCATTCCTTCGTAGCCGACACGAAGGTCCGGCTGCCGGACGTCTGGATGCCGAACGGAGCGGATGTCGTGAAGAACCGGGCGACCGAAGCGGGCCGGGGAAGGCTTCCGAACGTCTGGGACTTCGACCAGGCGATCGCGAAGCGGTGTGCGATAGCGACGTTCTATTGCGGCGACGTGCAGCCCGATCGGCCGGCCGCGAAGGAAGGCATGCGGGCGATCCTGCCCGCCGGTTCGGACACGGAAACGATCGCCACCTGGGCGTGGGGCTGTATGCGGTGCGTCGATTACCTGGTGCAGTGCCCGGAGGTGGACAAGAAAAAGATCGCCGTGGTGGGTCACTCGCGGCTCGGCAAGACGGCGTTGCTCGCCGGTGCGTTCGACGACCGGATCGCGGTGGTGATGCCGCACCAGGCCGGGTGCGGCGGGACCGGGCCGAGCCGGCACGACAACCCGAAGGCCGAGACGGTGAAGCGGATCAACACGTCGTTCCCGCACTGGTTCTGCGCGAACTTCAAAGAGTTCAACGACGCGACGGCGAAGATCCCGTTCGACCAGAATTGCCTCGTGGCTCTTTGCGCCCCCCGACCGGTGTTGATCACGTGTGCGACCGAGGACGAGTGGTCGAACCCGAAAGGGCAATTCGCGGTATTGAAAGCGGCCGAGCCGGCGTACAAACTCTACGGCGTCCACGGCTGTGCCGCGACCGAATTCCCCGAGGTCAATCAACTCGTCGACAGCCGGCTCGGCTACTGGATCCGCCCCGGCAAACACAGCATGACCCCGGCCGACTGGACGACGTTCCTGGCGTTCGGCTTGAAGTGGATGAAATCATAGCGGCCCGAGGTCGGGGTGAAGGGGCGGGCGCTGGTGGTCGGGCGACCCGTGCCCGGAGTTCGAGGCCGGGCCGCCAAGCTGCTCGGGTTGGAGTCGAGTCTGCGGCCCCGCGGAAGCCGGTGCAGGGCTCCCCCACCCTATTCGGGGGCGGTGCGGACGGCCGATAAATCACGCTGTCCCCTTTTTTTCTCGCTCTTATCGGCCGACTACATACGAAAAACAAGAGATAACGGACTACTACTAAAGCCTAATATTAATAGCATACGTAGTATTAATTATTATTTCACCACAGATCATGCTGCACTCAACCTCATGCTTTCCAACTTGATATATTACCAGGTGATCTGGATCAATATCGAACATGTCTCGTATAATACATACGTATCTATCATCAATCCGCCAGGAATCGTCCACAGGAATTACAAGAGTTTTTTTCGCCGCATTCGGGAGAATGTCGCCGGATCGGAATTGTACAGTAATGAGTTTCCCACGCAATTCTTTATATTTGCCTGGAGTAAGTTCAATAAAAACATGAATATGGGCGGAAGACCGGTAAATGTTTGTTTCGGTCCAAAGGGTAATGACATCGTTCTTTTTTGTATGTACTGCTTTAAGTTTTGGCAGGGAATATCTTTGCGGAACTACCGGAAATCGCAAGGATTCTTTTTCAAACTCTAGCCGTTCTCGTTCTTTGTTAGCATCGACTTCATGTTTAACTACGGCGATCACAACGATGACTGCACAGCAAACCAATACCACCACAGCAATTGCTGAAAATGCAATACGACGTTTCATATATGTCAAGGATATCATCCATTAATCTCAAAAACAGGAAAAGGGGACAGCGCAGGGTTCACGCGCGATAAGGTCTTGCGCCCGTTGGGGTTCGGCGTGTAACATTGGTCTCCTTTCGGAGGCCGTAATATGTCGCTGCCCATTACGATTGTTTTCGCCGCCGTGCCCGACCCGCGGCGGGACCGTAATAAACTGCACCTGCTGTCCGACATTCTGGTGATCGCCGTGTGTGCGGTGATCGGCGGGGCGGAGTCGTGGGAGTCGATCGCGGCGTACGGGCGGAGCAAGGAGGCGTTCTTCCGCCGGTTCCTGACGCTCGCGAACGGCCTGCCGAGCCACGACACGTTTTACGCCGTGTTCCGCGCCCTCGACCCGAACGCGTTCGCGGCGGCGTTCGGGCGGTGGATGGCGGCGGCGTGCGAGGCGACCGGCCTGATCCCGATCGGGATCGACGGGAAGTCGGTGCGGGGGACGAAGAAGGCGACGGCGACCGGGTGCCTGCACCTGGTGAGCGCGTGGGCGTGTGACAATCGACTGACACTGGGGCAGGTGAGCGTTCCGGACGGGTCGAACGAGATCGCGGCGATCCCCGAGTTGCTGCGGATGCTCGAACTGAAAGGCGCGATCGTGACGCTCGACGCGGCCGGGTGTCAGACGGAGATTGCCCGGCAAATCCGGGCGCAAGGCGGGGATTACCTGTTGGCGGTGAAGGGGAATCAGCCGACGTTGCAGGCGGCGGTCCGGCAGGAGTTCGCCGACGCGTGTGCGGCCGACTTCGCCGGGGTGGCGTACGACCAGCACGCGACCGTCGAGGACGGCCACGGCCGGCACGAGGAACGGTACGTCACGGTGATCCACGACCCGAAAGGTCTGCCCGAGGGCTGGACGGACGCGAAGGCCGTGGTGCAGGTCAACCGGGAGCGGGAGGCCGACGGAAAGAACGTCACGACCACTCACTACTACGTGTCCAGCCACCGCGGCACGGCGGAGACGATGGCCGGCGTCGCCCGCAATCATTGGGGGATCGAAAATGGGTTGCACTGGGTCCTCGACGTCGTGTTCCGCGAGGACCACAGCCGGACCCAGCACGCGACCGCCGCCGCCAACCTGGCGATGATCCGCAAGGTGGCCGTGGCCCTCCTCCGACGCGCCAAAGGCAAAGACACCACCCCGACCGCCCGCCTCCGCGCCGGCTGGGACGACGACTTCCTCCTCAAGGTACTGCAAGGAATTCCAGTGGTTTAAGGGCGTAAGCCCTGCCTTCCCGAGCCCGCTGCCGTGCGGGGTTCGCCGCTTCGCGATCTTCGGCTCGATGCCCATCCACCGCAACAGCCACCGGGTCGCGTCGCTGTCGTACCCGCGGTCGGCTACCACTTCGTCCGGGTGCTCCTTCGGTCGGCCGGGGGTCCCGCCGACCGGGGGGAAGTCGAGGACCAGGGGAATGATTTGCGTGTGGTCGCTCGCATTCGCCCCGGCCGTGCGGATCGCCAAGGGAACCCCGTGGCGGTCCACCATCAACGTATGTTTCGTGCCCGTTTTCCGGCGGTCGACCGGGCTGGGGCCGGTGTCGTCTCCGCCGCCGAACGCCCGCACCGTCACCCCGTCGACCACCACCAGGTCGGCGTCCAACTTTCCCGCCTGCTTGAGCAACCGGAGCAAATCGGCGTGCAGCCGGTCCCAGAGTCCGAGTTCCTCCCAGCGGCGGAGCCGGCGGTGGGCGGTCCGGCCGGAACACCCCAATTCCCGCGGGACGTCCTCCCACCGGATCCCGGTGGTGAGCACGAACCAGATTACCCGGACGGCGATCTTGTGCCCGACCCGGGGTCGTCCCCCCGCCGGCCCGACCGGGTCCTCCGGCGGCAGGTGGTGGGCGACGAGGTCAAAGAACTCCGCCGGCAGGTGCGCGGTAGCCATGACAGGTGCCTCCATCGAGCGAAGGGCTACACTGCCAATGCGCAAATCCCGTGCCGAGGGGTTTTGTCAGGGCCTCTTAACCCTTTGCGAAGGTTGAAACGAACAGCCAGTCATCGCCGTTATCAAAGCGGTAACAAAGGCTGTTTGAACGTACCTGGTCATCGTTGAAGACTCCGAATCCATTGCCGTAAACTTCAGACTCGATTCGGTTTGCCAATCATATTACCGCAATACGCCTGGATGAGCGAGTCTTGTAGGTCGTGCCGAATCTTCGAGGCACGACTGTCTTTCTGA
>DASXPC010000006.1:0-11032 GCA_036493815.1 Fimbriiglobus sp.
CAGAGATTTCTTCCAGAAATCGGCAGATGGAACCGGGACAAGTTTGGCTCAATCTCATCCCCTTGTTTAATCTTGTCTGGATAATAATCACGATCATCCGCCTTGCCGATTCGTTGCGAGATGAATTTGACGATCGCCGTCTAGATGGCGATGGCGACTATGGAAAAACATTGGGAATATTGTATTTCGTATTTAGTTTAACAATTGTTTGTGGCCCCGTCGGCCTCGTGTGCTTTATCATGTATTGGGTAAAAGTATCAGGGTATACGAGTACGTTAAGGGAGACGGATCGGGCTGGTAAAGGGTCGCGAAGGAATCGCAAGTACGACGATGATATCGATGAGGATGACGACGACCGCCCCCGCCGCCGTCGGCGGGACGAAGACGACGAAGAACGCTAACTGGAGACTCGTCATGCCGACCCTTTCCCGCCGGGCGTTCCTCGGGACCGCGGGTACATGGGTCGCGGCCCCAGTTCTTGCCATTGATCCCATCACACGCCCCACCGGAAAACCGTGGTTGCGGCTCGGACTGGCGGCTTACAGTTTTCGCCAGTGGCTCGACTTGAAGAAAAAGGAGATGACGCTTTTCGAATTCATCGACCTGGCAGCGGGGTTGCCGCTCGATGCCGTCGAACTGACCTCGTACTACTTCGCCGACACGTCCGACGCCTACCTGGCCAAATTGAAAACCCATGCGACCCGGCTGGGGCTCGACATTTCCGGCGTGCCGGTTCGCAACGATTTCTGCACCCGCGACGCCGGCAAGCGGAAGGCCGACATCGAGCACGTGAAGGTCTGGACCGACCGGGCCGTCAAGCTCGGGGCGAAGACGGTCCGCATCTTCGCCGGCACGGTGGAGAAGGGGAACGACAGGGCGGCTGCGATCAAGCGAACGATCTCGGCGATCGAGGAGTGCTGCGACCACGCAGCCAAGGTCGGAATGTTTCTCGCTCTCGAAAACCACGGCGGACCGACCGCCACGCCGGCCGGCATTCTGGAAATCGTCCGGGGGGTGAAGTCCGATCACTTCGGCATCAACGTCGATACGGGCAACTTCCACACCGCCGACCCGTACGCCGACCTGGCCAAGATTGCCCCGTACGGCGTCGTCAGCCAGGTGAAAACCGAAGTGTATCCGGGCGGAAAGAAGGAAGAAGCCGACTTGAAGCGGGTGATCGGTATTTTGAAAGCGGCGAGTTTCCGCGGCTACGTCGTGCTCGAATACGAAGCAGCCGCGGACGCGCGGACGGTCGTGCCGAAGTACGTCAAGGAACTCCGTGCGTTGATCGGATGACCGGCTACGCCGCCTTGTCCCCGTAAAGATTCAGCCCGGGTTTGCCGAGGAGCGAGGCGAACGCTTCGCGGATTTGGCTTTGCGCGTCGCGGATAAGAAACCCGGAATCCCGCCCCAGGGCCTTGGCCCCGAGCACGAAATAGTTCGGTTCGTCCGCCCGGAGTTCCTGCGTCAGCGATACGTCGGGGCGATAACCGACGTGGGCGATCACACGTTCCACTTCCCAACTTGTCTCCTTTCCTGCAACCCTCGCGGCGATCCGAAAACCCTTGTCCGGGCCGTGGCTCGTAAGCTCGTCGATCTGCACCTGCGCGTGGTATTCGAGGTTGCCGTCGCACCGCATGGCGAGGGAATTGGCCTTCACGGCCAACCGGTCGCGGTCCTTGAGCGGGTCGTTCGGAAACCGCGGCAGCGGCTGGGTCCGTGGGCCGTGGGTGAGCCAGACGATCCAGGTGGCGGGGTGGTCGAGGGCGAGCGCGTCGAGTTCGCAGACGGCGGTCGCGGCGGAATATCCGCCGCCGATCACGGCAACGGTCTTTCCTGCGTAGTGAGCCTTTTTTGGCCCCGCGATGTCTTCGAGCCAGTAGGCGGTTTGGGGCCGGGCGGCGATTTCCCCCGCGGCTGGGATGCCGCCGTCCCCCGCCCAATTCGGTCTGGCGTACGTGCCGGTGCAATCGAACACCGCGTCCGCCGTCTCGAACCGCTCCTGACCGGTGCCTTCGCGGACCAGGAGTCGAAACGGCGGCAAGTCCTTCGTGCCGGGGTCGGATTTCCGCCACCCGGTGCGGCCGACGGAGAGGACGGTCGTCTTCGCTCGAATCACACCCGATAAGGCCGAAGACTCGGCAACGGGCTGTAGATATGTGTCGACAAACTCTCGCCCCGTGAGGAGGTCACTGTCGGCAGGGAACGTATGGGACGGTTTGTCGCTCAGAACCGCACGCTTACCGATTAGGGTCGCATTCCACCCGAATGGCGTGAACAGGCGAACGAAGCCCCAACGGCGGACGAATTCCCCGACCTGCCCGGACTCGAAGAGCGTCACGGGTAATCCGAGGGAGCGGGCGTAAAGCGCGGTTTCCAGCCCGACCGGCCCGCCGCCCAAAATGGCGATACGGAGCGAGGCGGGTTTCGCGGAAGGGCCTTCCGTGGTGCGGCGGAACATCACACTTCTCTACGTCGGCAGGGCGGCCTCCGCCGATTCGGGCCGATCCGTCGTTCCGGCGGACGGGGTCGGGGTCGGCGCTCCGCATGCCCGGCGTACCCAGTCCAGGTCGGGCAACCCGTAAGGTCGAAACTTTTCGGGCCGTTCCTGATCGTCGCGGGTCAGCAAGGCCCGGTTCCGGCCGAGTTTGGACGCGGCGGGGGTGTCGAGCAGATTGCTCGAATCGGTCGGACTCATCTGGAACAGCACGCGGAGGCCGAACTCTTTGACGGCCTGGCGGTCGAGGGCGCGTTGCAGGTTGGTCAGGGAATCGCACCAGACGATGACGTGGATGCCCACGGCCGGCCCATCGCGGAGGAGGGTTGCGAAGTGTTCGCCGGGAGTCGCTTGCTTTTCCCCCTTCCGCCCGAAGCCGAAATCTTCGTCCGGTTTCCGGAGTTCGCGGAACCGGTGCATGCCGTGAACGATCAGGAATCGCGGGGACCGGTCGGTCATTTCGCCTTTCGTCCGCCGTTCGACTTCGGCCGCGAGGGCGGCCGTGGATGCGGGAATTTCGGGCCGTTCGATGACCGCACACCCCGGACCGATGGCGGTCGTCAGTTTCCGCAGGTAGTCCGCCGTTTCGGCGTCGTCCGGCGTACCGTCGAACACCCGGACGGACGGATCGACGGAAACCGGTGCCTGGGCCGCGAGGCTGATCGTGACGGCGGCGACTAATGCCAGTGCGGCATCTTCCTGCTGCCCGATGACGAGCAGGTTCGCCGCGGAATGGGGTCGAAACGCCGCCGCGGTCGGGTCGGTAATGGCGATCGGATCGCCGACCCAGGCGAGCGGAACTTTCGCCGGCTCGATCGGCCGGCCCGCGGCCAGGATTTTCGCCAGTACGGGATTCTCGGCGAGGTCGGCCGTTGCATTCCCTTCAAAGACGAGGGGCGGCGGCAGGTTCCGTCCCTTCGCCCGCACCTGCAAGTCGTCCAATATCTGCTCCCGCTTGTCTTCGTTCAGCCATACCACCTGGAACGGATCGTTCCCTTCCAATAGGCCGTTCGCGTCGTTGTAAATGGCTTCGCCGGGGCGGGTGAGTAGCCGGGCCGCGTTGTTGTCTTTACTCAATATGAGTTGGGCGTCGGCATCGGAACACTGCAGCGCGATGCGGACGGCCATTTGATCGATGGTGCTCCGGGCGAGCGAATAGGCCCCGCCGAGCGTTTGCGACCCGAGCAGCACGTGAATCCCGAACGCCCGGCCCTGGCGGACGAGGCGGTCGAGCAACAGGGCCGCTTCCTGGGCCAACTTGTCGTCCTCGATGAAGAATTCCTGGAATTCGTCGACAACGAGCAGGATGCGGGAAAGGGGAGGGGAGTCCGGATCGGTGCGGCTTTTGTCCATCTCCTCGCGATATCCGGCGAGGTCGTTGGCCCCGACGGTCCGAAACTTGTCCCCGCGGTCGCGGAGTTCGACGTCGAGCCGTTGGAGAACGCTGAGGCCGAATTCCCGCTCGCTTTCGATAGCGACGACGCGGGCGTGGGGGAGCCGGTGGGCGGCGTACGGCTTGAATTCGACGCCTTTTTTGAAGTCGATGAGGTAGAGGTCGATTTCTCCCGGGCCGTAGGTGAGGGCCAGATTGGTGATGAGGGCGTGGAGCAGGGTCGACTTGCCCGAGCCGGTTTTCCCGGCGATGAGGGCGTGCTGGGCGGTGCCGGAGCCGAGTCGGAAGATCTGTCGGCGGGTCGCCCCGGCTCGGCCGATGGGGACGGAAATCCCCTTGGCGGCGGACGCCGTCCAGACGTCCTCGGGCTTCGGCGTAATGTATTCGAACGGCACTTCGACCCGGGCCGCGTCTTTGCTGGCCGCCCCGACTTTCTGGACGAGAGTCGACAGGGTGGCCGAGTCCGGCGGGGTGTCGAGCACGAGCGGGAACGGCTGGAACTCGGGGAGTTGGCAGGCGAATCGCCCGTCCTTCCAAAGGAAATTCAGTGCGACTTGCTCCAGGTCCGCGAGGCGGAAATCGCGAGGCATGGCGGCCTTGGAATCCACGCTGAGGAGCGTGCAGACCCCGCACGACGGCCCGGAGGTCATGATGCTGACGAGCCGTTTCGCCGCGTCCGGGGTGAAGTTCGCCGGGAAGTTCGCCACGACCAGGACGCGGTACGGTTCCGCGACTTCGCCCGCGGCCCGGTTGTATTCTTCGATGCTCTTGTACTGGTTCCGCAGGTACTTCTGAATCACGTTTTCCATGTGCCCGGTCAGGTCGGCGAGCCGTTGTTCGATGTGCGGCGGTTCGGTCCAGATGCGGCTGGAGACGAGTAGCTCGTCGTGGTCCGCCAGGTGCATGAATGCGGCGAAGTTGTCGCCGAGTCCGACCGGGTCGAGGATGGTGAACCGCACCTTGCCCGGGGGGAGTCCGGTCAGGAACCGGAGCATCATCATTTGCAGCAATTGAACCGCGGCCGGGCGGCCTTCGTCCTTCGCCTTGAGGAGAATGGCCGCCTTGTCGGGGAACGGCAGGAAGGCGGGGAGCGTGAGTGCCAGCGGCGAGGCCGGCTGAAGCCGCGGATCGGACGACGGGCCGTCCGGGATTCCGTTCAGGTCGACCGTGAGTTCGCCGAACCGGACGCCGAGTGGGACGATTTCCGGCAGACCGGCGCTGGCGATGGTTGCCCAGTCAGGGAATGCGGATTCGCCGGTTTGTTTCAGGTCGGTCAGTTCGTTGCGAACCTCTTCGAGGCCCGTGGTCCACGCGGTGAACAGGGCGGACCAGTCGCGGTCGCGGTCCGCCAGGGCGGTCGCAGTCCGCGTCTCGAACGTATTTTCGACGTCGGCGGCTTCGGTCGCGTCCGCTTCCGTCGCGGCCTTTTGGGCCGCCGCATAACGGTCGTCTTCGTCGCGGGAGGCAAAGACCAGGTCGCGGAGCAGGCGTTTTTCCTCGTGGGCGTGCTCGCCTTTGATCTCTTCATGTTTCGCATCGCGCTGGGCGTTCAATTCGCTCAGAAAGGGCAGGTATTTTTCGTTCGCCCGTTGCGTATCGTTGTCGTGCCGGCGGCGGAGTTCGGCTTTCGCGTCGCCGCACTGCTTTTTGGCGTGAACGGAAAGGGTGCGGGCGGCCCGGGCGGCCTCGGCCTGATAAACGCCGAGCGCCCGGCCGCGGTCGCGGACCTGCCGACGGGCGAGTTGCTTGACCAGCAGCCAGAGAATAAATCCGCCCAAGACGAATCCGATCACACCGTCGATCGCCGCGGTGGTCAGCGTGCCGAAGGCGAAGCCGATGCCGGCGCAAACGAGTCCTGCCAACGCGGCGAGGAGGAGCGTACCTGCCGGGGCGTTGAGCGTCATGGCGTACGGCTTGGCGACCCGCTCCGCCGCCGCCGCACAGTCTTCCATGCACTTTTCCAACTTGCCCACCGGGTCGGTCTGCGTCGGAGTGGGTAGCTTTTCTTCCGGAAATGAGACGTCCGCCTGCTTAAGACCAACCCGGGCCAGGAACGGGGCGATCCCCTCCCAATACCCCGCGATCCGTTCCTCGGCTTCGGTCACTTGTCGCTCGAGTTTCACCCGCGCGTCGTCCGCTTCCTTTTCACCGGCCTCGAGTACCGATGCCAGCGTCCAGAGTTTCTCCTTGTGTCGGGTTCGCGCGTCGTTTTCCGCGGCGTCGGCCTTGTCGTTCAGTTTTCGCACCGCGTCGGCCCGGCGGGCGGCGGCGGTGGCCCGACCGGCCTCGGCGGCCCCGTCAATCTCCGCCCGCTTCGTCGCGTGGTCGGCCTCGACCTCCGTGGCGCGCCGGGCCTTGTTCGCCTCGGCCTGACGACGCCCCTTGGTGGCATCCCGCTCGGCCGACTCCGTCTCGGTCTGATACCGATCGGCGACGGCCGTCTCCGATGCCGCCCGCTCCCGGGCCAGCCGGACCAGCTTGGCCAGTGCGTTGCGTTCCCGCTCGAACAACGTCTCGGCTGCCATCGGGCACCTGTTCACGGTTGGAATTCGCACTCGGTTCGAACGTGCGAAAAGATAACGGCCAACTGGTCGACCGCCCGCAGATATTCACTGACATGAGCATCTAATGGGGCCCAAGTCGTTTCTTCAAACCCGGTTTTTGTGGAATCGGTCCAAACGTCCTGCACGAAATCCCATTTCGCCCGGGCCGTTTTCTGGGCGTCGTACATCTGGCTGCGGTTGGCACCGAATTTCATGGCGGCTCTCGAATGGCGGGCCGCGGCCCGGGAAAATCTTGCTCCGCACGGCCACGCGCGGATCCAGTCTACTCCGACTTGGCGTTCAACTTCAAATCGGCGTATTGTTCGAGGGCTGCAGCCCGGCGGTCGAGGTCGGCCATGCCGACGGGCAAATCGGATTCCAGGATCGCAGCCAGACGGCGGGCGGCGCCGGTATACGCTTCGTCGACCTGCTTCGGTAGCCGGACCATCCACTTGCGGCAGCGGACGACCTGCTCCTGCGCATGTTCCAACCGGGCTTCCGCCCGCCGAAGATTTCGTTCCTGAACGGTGGTGTCCGGCATTTTGCCGTCGAAGTTCTCAAACTTCCTTGCCGCCAGTTCCGCCTTCGCCTGCACGACCTGTTCCTCGCAATCCCGCACCGCCCGGGCCCACAACCCCCCTTGCTGCTCGATCCAATCGAATCCCCGGCGGAGTTCCATCTCGACGCCGGCCAGTGCGTTCATCGCGTCGGACCGGTACGTGGCCAATGCCGCGAGCCAGTCGCGGAGGGCGGTAATCTCGCGGACGTCGGCTCCGGGGTCCATGCGTTACCGTTGGGAGAGGTATTCTTCGAGCCGTTCGGCCTTGCGGAGCAGGAAGGTGATGTGCTCGGCCGAAACTTCCACGAAGCGGTCGAGGGCGGCGATCGTCTGTTCGAGTTCTTCGCGGAAACGGTCGTGTTCCTGGTCCCGCCAGGTGTCGCCGAGTGCCAGCAGTTGTCCGTGAACGCCGGCGAGGTTCGTCTGCAGGTCGGCGTTAAATCGTTTCAACGAATGGGCAAAGCGGCGGATTTCCGCGGGATCGCCTATGGCCTGGGGCATGGGCCGCCCTCCGATGGTGATGGGATTAGAATTTGCCCCGAAGCCATTATACCCGTGCGGGGGAGTCCGGGGTGGGCGAAGTGGAAGCGAGACGAGCGAAACGGTCGGTGACCCATTGCACGCAGAGGAAAAATACCGGCGTGAGGAAAATGCCGAAAAGGGTCACGCCGAGCATTCCGGCGAAGACGGCGGTGCCGAGGGTGCGGCGCATTTCGGACCCAGCACCTTCCGAGACGAGTAGCGGCAGCACGCCGAGGATGAATGCGACCGAAGTCATCACGATTGGCCGAAGCCGCAGTTTGCACGCTTCCAGCACCGCCTGTTTTCTGGTCGCCCCGGCCACGTGCCGGGCACGGGCGAATTCGACAATCAGGATCGCGTTTTTGCATGCCAGGCCGACGAGGACGACGAAGCCGACCTGGGTGAATACGTTCACGTCCAGATTCGCCAGCAGCACGCCGAACCCGGCCGAAAGCAAACAAAGCGGCACCACCAAAATGACCGCAAGGGGCAGCGACCAGCTTTCGTACTGGGCGGCGAGGACGAGGAAGACGAGCACGACGGAAAGGACGAACGCCGCCGTGGTGGTGGATCCGGTGCTTTGCTGGAGATAGGCCAATTCGGTCCATTCAGCTCGCAGCCCCGGCGGCAAATCGGCGGCGACCTTTTCCGCCCGGGCCATCGCTTCGCCCGAACTCATCCCCGGCGGCGGGGTCAAATTCACCGTCGAGGCCGGGTAAAGGTTGTACCGCTGCACCACGAGCGGTCCGGCCGAATCGCGTACCCTTGAGAATGCAGCAAGTGGGACGATCTCCCCGTCCGAATTCCGGACGAAGAGCCGGCGGAGTTTGTCCGCCCGGTTCCGCGTGTCGGCGTCGGCTTGCAGGTTGACCTCCCAGGTCCGGCCGAATCGGTTGAAGTCGTTGACGTAGAGCGACCCGAAATACACCTGCAATGCCGAGTTGACCTCGCCGATCGAAACGCCGCGGGCGAGGGCCTGGTCGCGGTCGATGTCCAGGGTGAGCCAGGGCGTATCGGCCCGGAACCCAGAGAAGACGCCCGAAAACCCCTCGGCTTCCAGAGCCTCGGCGGTCTGTTGCCCGGCCTGTTGCAGGATTCTGGAATCCCCGGCCGCAGGGTCGAGGATCACTTGCTTGAGTCCGCCCGCCGTGCCGAGACCGTCCACCGGCGGGGCGCCGAGGACGGTGACGATCGCCCCGATCAAGTTGGCCGTGTAATCCTGCCGCAGTTTAGCCGCGATGGCGTCGGCCGAACGGTCGGGAGCGAGCCGGTCCGGAAAGTTGTCGAGCATGACGTACAGGCTGCCAAGATTCGGTGCGTTGGCTCCGAGCAGGGCGGACTGGCCGGCGACCGCGACCGTGTGTCGAACGCCGGGCGTCGCGCGGGCGATTTGATCCGCGATGTGAATCGCCGCGTCGGTTCGGGGCAGACTGGCTGCGTCCGGCAGTTGCACGTTGACGAGAAGATAGCCCTTGTCTTGCGACGGGATAAACCCGGTCGGTGCGGAATCGAGCGTGCGGTAGGTCTGGTACAACAAGCCCCCATAGGCTAGGAGGGCCAGCGGCGTCACGAACAGGAGGCCACGAACCGCGAACAGGTATCCGGACGTGACTTTGTCGAAGCCGCTGTTAAATGTCCGAAAGACCAGTCCGAGAATTCGGTTGGCCAGCTTGGAGACGACCTGTCCGGCCGACGCGCCGACGAGTCCGGCGACGATCGGAACGAGCCAGGTCCGGGCCGGCTCGAGGGCGTTTTGCCATCCGACCGGTAGACGATTCCAGAGCGGGTTGAGGAGGGGCACGAGGTAGAAATAAGCGGCCGCAGCACCGAGAAGAGGGAAGACCACCCGGGGCAGCGGATCCTGTCGGCCCGTGCCCGAATGCCGCAGGAGCAGGGCACACAACGCGGGGCTGAGCGTCAGCGAGTTGAACGCGGAGATGAGGGTCGATACGGCGATCGTGACCGCGAACTGGCGAAAGAATTGGCCGACCACACCGCCGACGAACAGGCACGGCACGAACACCGCGGCGAGCACGAGGCCGACCGCGACCACCGGCCCCGCCACCTCGGACATGGCTCGCAAAGTTGCGTCCCGCGGAGTCATGCCGCCCGCCAAGTGGTGCTCGACGGCTTCGACGACCACGATGGCGTCGTCCACCACGATGCCGACGGCGAGGACCAGCCCGAAGAGCGTCAGGGTGTTCAGGCTGAACCCGAACCCGGACATGGCGGCGAACGTGCCGACAATGGCCACCGGCACCGCGGCCAGGGGGATAATCGCCGCCCGCCAGCTTTGCAAAAACAGCAGCATCACACCGGCCACGAGCAGAACTGCGTCGCGGAGCGTCACGAACACTTCGCGAATCGACTCCCGCACGAACGGCGTCGTATCGTAAACGACCGCGTAATCGACCCCCGCGGGAAACCGGGTCTTCAGCTCGGCCATTTTTTCCCGCACCCGGTTCGCCGTCTCGATCGCGTTCGAGCCGGGGAGCTGGTAGATCGACATGGCGACCGACGGTTTCCCGTCGAGCGTACACGTCTGGTCGTAACCGATCGCCCCGAGTTCGACCCGTGCCACGTCTTTCAACCGCACCACCCGGCCGGTCCGATCGGTCGCCAGAATCATGTCTTCGAACTCGGCCGGTTCGGTCAGCCGGCCCCGGGTGTTGATGCTGAACTGGAATGCCTGCCCGGTCGGGATCGGCGGTTGGCCCACCTTTCCCGCCGCGACCTGGACGTTCTGCTGTTCCACCGCTTTGACCACGTCCCCGGCCGATAACCCCCGGCTCGCCACCTTCTCCGGGTCGAGCCAGACCCGCATGGAATAGTCCCGTTGGCCGAGAAACGAAATATCCCCGACCCCCGGTAGCCGGGCGAGTTCGTCCCGCAACTGGATCGTGGCGTAATTGCTCATATCCAGACTCGACCGGCTGTCGTCCGGAGAGAAGAGGTTTACGATCATCAACGTCGTGGGCGACTTTTTCTTCACCATGACACCGCGCCGCCGAACGAGGTCCGGAAGAACCGGCAAGGCCAGATTGACGCGGTTCTGGACGAGGACCTGCGCGACGTTCAGATCGATCCCCGGCCTGAACGTCACCGTCAGTGTGTACGAGCCGTCATTCGTACACTGCGAGGACATGTAGAGCATGTCTTCGACGCCGTTCACCTGCTGTTCGATCGGCGAGGCGACCGTGTCCGACACGTCGCGGGCGTTTGCCCCCGGATAGACGGCGGACACCTCGACCGTGGGCGGGGCGATGTCCGGATACTGGGCGATGGGTAGGGTGAACGCTGCCACCCCGCCGGCAAGGGTCAGCAGAATGGACAGGACCGACGCGAAAATAGGACGATCGACGAAGAAACGGGTGAACATATGGCTGATATTCTTGCGAGAAAAAAGGCACCCGGATAGTGGCGTGCCCGGGCGGCCGGCCGGTGGGAGAGAAAACGAGGGCGGATGCTACCGATGATACCGGCCTGACGACCCGGCTTTACGGAAAATTGTCGAGCGG
>DASXPC010000007.1:0-7585 GCA_036493815.1 Fimbriiglobus sp.
AAATCGGACAATCAAAAGCAGCTGGCGAAGCCGAACTTTTACCCGCAGACGGCCCCGAACGGCGAGGCGGTGACGCGGCCCTGGCCGATCGAGCGAACTGGCAAGCCGGCGACGACCGACCACTTCCACCAGAAGAGCGCCTGGTTCTGCCACGGCGACGTAATCCCGGAAGGGATCGATC
Source organism: Fimbriiglobus sp. (assembly GCA_036493815.1). Taxonomy (GTDB): domain Bacteria; phylum Planctomycetota; class Planctomycetia; order Gemmatales; family Gemmataceae; genus DASXPC01. The sequence goes on from DASXPC010000007.1 coordinate 182, forward strand.
TGAAGACGAAGGATCGGGGGATCGCCGGCGTCGACTTCTGGGCCGAGGGGCCGAAAAAGGGCCGGATCGTCCACACCGGCTGGGTCGGCACGCCGGGCACGGAATTCACCGAAACGACGGAATGGGTCACCCCCGACGGCGTGAAACTCCTGGACGGGGTACGCAAGCTGACGCTCGCCAAAACGGCCGTGGGCTACCTCATCCTCTGGGACATCGAATTGAAAGCCAATGTCTACAAGATCTATTTCGGCGACACGAAGGAAGGATCGATGGGCATCCGCATCCGCGACGACTTCACGCTGAACTCGAAGACCGGGAAGTCCGGTGTCGTCACCAGTTCGGACGGCCAAACGTTCCGGCACGGGGCGCGGGACAACCTGCCGATCTGGGGCCGGCCGGCCGACTGGAACGACTACTCCGGCACCGCCGACGGCCAGACCGCCGGCGTCGCCATCTTCGACCACCCGCAAAACAAACCCCGGGCCGACTGGCACACCCGCGCCTACGGCCTCATGGCCGCCAACCCCTTCGGCCGCAGCAAAAGCGGATTCCCCAGCCAGAAGGGCAAGGAAAACCTCGCCCGCATCGACAAAGGCGGCAGCCTGAAACTGAAGTACGCCCTCTACATCCACAACGGCGACGCGAAGGCGGGCAAAGTGGCGGAGGTTTATGAGGCGTTTGCGAAGTGAGGCCGGCCGATGCCTTCGTCCTTTCGCGAAGGAGAGTGACCGGCCGGAGGCGACCCGTGGCACTCGTCGTTCTCGTCCGCGGCGTCAACGTCGGCGGGCACCGGACCTTCCGCCCGGCCCGGCTCGCCGAACAACTAAAACACCTCGACGTCATCAACATCGGCGCGGCCGGCACCTTCGTCGTCCGGAACCCGGTCCCGCACGCGCAATTGCGGCAGGAATTCGCCAGCCGCTTGCCCTTCCCGGCCCGGATCATGATCTGCCGGGGCCGGCAGATCGCCCGGCTCGTGACCCGCGAATGGTTCGCCGGTCACGCCGACCGACCCGACGTCGTTGCTTCGTCAGCGTCCTGGCCCGGACGCCCCGCGCCGGGCCGCCGACGCCCGTCACACTGCCGCCCACCGGCCGGTGGCTCCTGAAAATTCTCGCTCGCGAAGACCGCTTCGTCTTCGGACTCTACCGCCGGCACATGAAGGTCATCGGCTACCTCGGCTCGCTCGACCGCATCTTCGGCGTGCCGGCCACGACCCGCAACTGGAATACACTCACCGCGATCGCCCGCACGGTGAAGGAAGGGACTTCTCACCGAGGGCCGGCGAAGGGCGGAAAACGCTGAAAACCGGTGCCGGCCGCCGGCGAAACCCGCCGGCCGCCGAGGGGAGGAGCGGGTGATGGAAATCACGTTCGGCCGGATCGCGTCCCTGCTGCTGGGAATCGCCTACGTAACCTTCGCCGCCGTCAGCGGGCAAGGCTGGCCGTTCGCGGTAACGGTGGCCGTCGGCGTACTCCTCCTCCTGTCCCTGATCTGGTTTCCGGACGAGATCGAGAGCTGGAGCCGAATGTGGCGGCGCGGCGGACTCACCGGGCTCGAGATGCGGCCCTCACCTTCCCGGTTGGTGGCGACGATGGGCTGGGTGTTATTGCTCGGCTTTCCCCTCGGCGTGCTGCTGCAATACCTGAGCAAATAACCGAATCCGCATTCGGCCATACGGTAGCTTTTCATCGCCCCAACTGAGACCACGCGGCGAATAGCGTCCGTTTGGTGTAATGCGGGGAACATTATTCTGCGGGTCGTTTGTCGGTTGCGGGGCCGTCATGAGGTGGTTACGCTGGTTTGTGTCCGGAAATACATCCGGACGGGACGTTTCGCGTTCGACCAGCGGGCGAATCGGGTTGACGTTCCCCCCACACGTTGGTCCCATCACTTTTGGCGGCCGGTCGATTTGTACGGGCGCAGGTCGGCAAGCCTTGATCCCACGCCGCTCGTCTTCTTCGGACTCAAACGGAGGTGTCACGTGAAAAACGGTCGTCGAGGCTTCCTTCGGGCCGCAACTGCGTTCGGCGTGGCCACGTTCGCCGAAATCGGCGGGCCGACACGTGCGGAGGCAAAATCGGAGGACGACAAGAAGGCCGTGCCGGAAGAGGAGGTGACGGCCACCGAAGACCTGATGCGCGAGCACGGCGTCCTCAACCGCATCCTGCTCGTCTTCGAAGAAGGCATGCGGCGGCTCCGCGAGAAGAAAGACGTTTCGCCGGACGTGTTCCATAAACCGGCACTGCTCGTGCGCAAGTTCGTCGAAGACTACCACGAGAAGCTGGAAGAGAATTTCATCTTCCCGGAATTCGAAAAGCAGAAGAAACTGACCGAGTTGGTCAAGGTGTTGCGGCAGCAGCACGCCGCGGGCCGGAAAACTACGGATGTGATTCTGCGGAACGCCGCGGCCGATCAATTCCGCAAGGAAGACCCGCGCAAGGAACTGGTCGCGGCGTGCCAGGCCTTCATTCGCATGTACCGCCCCCACGAGGCCCGGGAGGACACGGTGCTGTTCCCGGCCTTACACAAGCTCGTGCCGGCCACGCGGATTAAAGAACTTGGCGAACAGTTCGAAAAAGAGGAAGACCGCCTGTTCGGGGACGAGGGGTTCGAGAAAACGGTCGTGGAAGTGGCGGGCATCGAGAAGCAACTGGGAATCTACGACCTCGCCCTCTTCACGCCGACTTAGCGGTTCACGGAACGATTATGCCGTTTCGGACTGCCGGCACCGGATCGGCTACCTTGGTGCCGGGTCCGAAACGACCGCATCATCACTTAACCTTATACAGCTTCGCTTCCGTCCGCACGTAGAACGCTCCATCGTCCGGCACGAACGTGGCGAACGTCTTCTCGTTCATCGTGCCGCCGCCGAGGCGCTTGTATTCGGTGCCGGCCGCGAACGCGGTGCCGACGCCGTTTTCGCTGGTCGCGTAAATCACCTTGTCGTTGGCGACGATCGGAGACGCGGAGAAACCGATACCTTTCAGTTTTTCGGTGTAATACACTTTTCCCGTCTTCGCGTCGTAGCACGTCAATACGCCCGCGTCGGAAATCGTGTAGAGCCATTCGCCGACCAATAGCGGCGTCGGCGTGTTCGGGGCGTTGCGCTTGCCGACCCAGGCGATTTTCCCGGTCACGTCGCCGGTGCCGTCGATCGGCACGGCCAGCATCTCCTGCCGGACGTACCCGGTGGCGAGGTAAACGAGGCCGTTCCCGATGACGGGCCGGCAGATCAGCGACCACCCCGGCACCGGATACTTCGCCCGCCAGATTTCCGCACCCGTCTTGGCGTCGTACCCGGCCACCCAGTCGCTCGTCGGGCTGATGATCTCCGTCTTCCCGTTCACCTCCGCCGCCTGGGCCGTGGTGAACGAAAACGACATCGACATCTTCATCTTCCGGTCGGTCTGCCACCGCGTCTTGCCGGTCGCCTTGTCCAGCGCGACCACCGCCTGCACGTCCAGCCCGTCGGTGCAGAACACGAGCAGGTCGCCGACCAGAATCGGCGACCCGCCGTTGCCGTGCATCGGCTTGTATTGATGCTCCTGCGTCTTCCACAATTCCTTGCCGGCAAAGTCGAAGCATGCCGTGCCCATGTGCCCGAAGTGCACCCAGACTTTTTCGCCGTCGGATACGGGTGTCGGGCTCGCGTGGCTATTCTTCTTGTGCGGCTGCGGCACCGCCTTCTTGTCCTCGACGAACACTTCCTTGTCCCACAGCTTCGCCCCCGTCGCCGCGTCGAACCCGAGCGCCCGCAGCGAATACGTTGCCCCGTTGTCGATCGCCGTGGTCAGAAACAGCTTCCCCTTCACCAATATCGGCGACGACCACCCGACCCCCGGCACGTCGGCCTTCCACGCCACGTTCGTCTCCGGCCCCCACGCCAGCGGCAGCGCCGGCCCGGAATAATGCCCCGCCCCGTCCGGCCCGCGAAACTCCGGCCAGTCCCCGGCAGAAATCGGCCCCGCCGTGACAAGGCACAAAAAAACGGCAAAACGCATGGTGAGATTCCGTGTGTGCGGAGAGGACTATCAGTCTAGGAATTCCGAAAGGAACGTGTCCGCCGACAAATGAGCCATCGGATCGTACCGGCAACAAACCGAGTTGAACTGGCCGAGATCGCTGGCCAGAATGAGACCGGCTCTGGCATGCGGCCGGGTCAGGGGAACCACTTCCCCCAAGCAAACGCCGAAGCGGCAGGCATGGATTTTTTCGGCAGAAAAATTACCCTTGCATTCGCACGAGGATACTGATCATGGCCACGATTCTCGATCTGGGGCAACTGGCCGCGGCCGTCTATAACAACGGAATTCTTCCCCACGGCTGGAAAAGAACAAAATTCCATTCTTCCAGTGGAGGGCTGAATGGCTTTCAGGCGGCCACCTTCGTAAGGGGTGCTGTCACCGTGATCAGTTTCCGTGGCACGGAACAAGCGATGGACGGCGTTGCCGACGTCAAACTCGGCTCGGGCATGAACTCCACATATTTTTCCGACGGCGAAGCGTATGCGCGCCCGTACCTGAACAATCCCATCGTTTATGTTTGTGGTCATTCCTTGGGCGGTGCAATTGCACAGATCGTTGCCAACCGGTGCGGGTTCAAAATGGTCACCTTCAATGCACCCGGTGTCGCCGTGTTCGCCTCCCGCAACATGGCGCAGGCGACCATCCCAATGACCGCCGTGCGGACCATCGGCCTCGTTGCCAGCACAATCCGTCACCCGATGCAGGCCGCGCGCGATATGGCTTCCGCATTCAACGTCGTACGCGGGCTCAACGTCTGCCTTCAGAATGATGTCGTGAGCCAAATCGGGATTCATTACGGCAATGTCATCCGCATTCCCGGCACTTCGTCGAACCCACTAACGGAACACAAGATTTCGACGATGATCTCGGTGCTGACCAAAAACCCCATCGGTTATTGGTCCGTCGCCACACTTTGATTGGAATCGCCTGCGGCCTTGGACCGGCGCGAACTCAACGATCACTTTCCAAACGAGTTCGTAGGGTGGGTCGAGCGAGTCTTCGAGCGAAGACCCACCACGCCGGCCTTTCCAAATCGAGTTCGTAGGGTGGGTCGAGCGAGTCTTCGAGCGAAGACCCACCACGCCGGCCAGCGGGTTCGGACCGCCCCGATGGGTCGGCGCCTCCCAAGCGACGCTGGACCGACCCGAACAGGGTGCCGTAACGGGCTGAGCACAGCGGAAATGGGTCCCCGGCCTGCGGTGCCCCACTACTGAGTTGAATTCGATGGAATCAAAAGCCAGAATGAGATCGTCTTTCGCACGCCTCCGGGGCATGGATTCTTTCGGCCATAGAGGTTGACGACACTCCATGAATTGGGACGTACCAGTGCTGTTCGGATCGGTCCTCGCGATCGTGCTGTCGTTTGTTTGGGATCGGGCCACGTTTGTCGGCCCCGTCCTCTTCGCATGGGCCGGTGCCGCCGCGGGCGGGACGATGGCCTTCGTCCGCCATTACGACAAAGGCTACGACCAAGTGAGCATTGTGTTCATTGTTTCGTCGGCGGCGGTCGGGGCCGTACTCGGCTTGCTGCTGGGGTTTGCCGTTCGAGCCGCTTACCTCGATGGCAGCGGTCGCCGCAAAGCGGGCCTCGAGGTGCTCGCCGCGACGGCCCTCTTCGCGGGCCTTGGCATGGTCGTCGGCTGGATCCGAAACCGGTTCGAAGACGATGCGGTGCCCGGTCTGGTCCGGTCTGCCGTGGTCTTCGCGGGGATTGGTGCCCTCTTGACACTCGTGAATTGCCGCCTTCGTAAATGTCGATTGAACTCCGCTTCCCCGACGGATACGGCTACCCTGTAACCGCGCGAGAGATGACCCTCAGGGAAAAGCGGAGATTCCGACAATGGAAAAAGCGATGAAAAAAACCAAACTGCCCGGGACCGACTCGATCCGGAAATTGGCCGAGTTCTGGGATAATCACGACATTACCGATTTCGATGAGGAGCTCGAAGACGTCGCGGAGCCGGTTTTCGTCCGGGGCAACGCCATCAAAGTACCTCTCGAATTGGGCGAAGCTAGGGCGGTCGAAAAACTGGCGAAAGCCAAGGGTGTTTCCCGTGAAGAATTGGTGCGGGGATGGGTGCTCAAGAATCTTCCACACCACCGTGCCGTTAAGCACAGAATCAAACGCGGCACTTGATCGCAACGCAAGACAATGGAGTTGCGGATGGAGTGGGACACCTCTCTTGCCGAACGAGTTCCGTTGGTAATCGGTCGGTGGCGTAAGGGGGAGTGCCGATGACCGTTGCGGACCTTCGCGAACTGTTCGATTACGGCCACTGGGCCAACGCGAAATTGTTTGCGGTGGTCGAACGGCTGACGCCGGAGCAGTTCATTCAGCCGGTTTCCGGCAGCCACGGCACGATACGCGATACGCTAGTTCACATCATGAGCGCCGAATGGGGCTGGATCGGCCGGTGCGGCGGCCCGGATCGGGGGCCGGCGCTCAACCCACACGACTTCCCCTCCCCGGCAAACCTCATGGCCCTGTGGAGACAAGTCGAAACACGCTCCCGCCAGTTTCTGGCCGGCATGCATGAAGAGGATCTGGCCCGAAAGGTGGAGTTCTCCTTCCCGGGAGGCGTGCCGCACGTCCTGCCGGTGGGACTGTTGTTGCACCACGCCGCCATTCACGGCACGCACCACCGCGGGCAGGTGTCGCTGCTGCTCCGGCTGCACGGTTACAATCCCGATAACTTTGATTTTCTGCTCTACGGCATCGACAAGCGCCGCTCGACGACGCAATAACTCGCCGAATCAGTACGTGACGTGGCACCCATAGTCAATAAACATTGCAGGAGAGGGGTGTCGCCCGTGCACTTTCGCTGAAATTCCGACCGGCATGTATCAATGAAAAATCGAAGAGGCGGGCGGTGCCAACCGTACGAACGCTCAAAGTCAAAATTCGTGTCAGAAGCGGTGAAACCTCCGTAGTGGTCTGCCCTTCTATTTCCGTACGAATCGTTGTTGAACTTACCGAAATCGCTGGCCAGAATGAGACCGGCCATCGCACGCCTCTTCGTTTCGAGGTAGGAACAACCCGTATATCAACACGGTGGCGTGCATAGGTTCTACTCCCAATCACGTGGCCAACTTCATTGTAAACCGTGCAAAGAAACCCCTGGATACTTCGTCATTTGTAATTATTACATAGAAATTAGCCACATGAGGGGGAGTAGAAACGGTACGATGGTCCATTATGACCCCGTTAACGACGTAACCGTTGTCACTGGGGACGGCGGTTCCATCGTAAGCGCTCACAGAGGTCCTCCCAGGGTTCACGCGCGATAAGGTCTTGCGCCCGTTGGGGTTCGGCGTGTAACATTGGTCTCCTTTCGGAGGCCGTAATATGTCGCTGCCCATTACGATTGTTTTCGCC
>DASXPC010000008.1:0-10497 GCA_036493815.1 Fimbriiglobus sp.
GGCCCGTGGATTCACCCCCCCGACCGCAACCGGCGGGGCCGGTCCTTTCGGTTTCCAGGATCGCCGTCTGGCTCGTGACCTTCTGGCCGCGTTGCGGGGTCGAAGGGTAACGGAAAGCCGACGGTTCAAGGAGTATTCGCATGCGCATCCGCTGGCGGGGCCTCGAGCTCCCGAACCGCGTCGCCTCAGACCGGTCGACACTCACCGACACCTACGGCAAATTCGTCGCCGAGCCGTTCGAGCGCGGCTTCGGGATGACCGTCGGCAACAGCCTCCGCCGCATCCTGCTTTCCAGCCTCGAAGGCTCCGCCGTCACCCGGCTCAAAATTCAGGGCATACAACATGAGGTCTCGACCATCCCCGGCGTGGTCGAAGACGTGACCGACATCATTCTGAACATCAAGTCGCTGGTGGTGAAGAACACCTCCGACCAGTCGAAGATCATCCGCATCGACCGGCACGAACGGGGCGTGGTGAAGGGGGCCGACGTCCAGCACGACGAAACGGTCATGATCGCCAACCCGGAGCACATCATCGCCACGCTGACGGACGACGTGCCGTTCGTGGTCGAGATGACGGTCGAGAACGGCCGGGGATATCGAACCGCCGACGACAACGCCGGAAAAGAACGGGAAATCGGGGTCATTCCTGTCGATTCGAGCTTCAGCCCCGTCGTGCGAGTGAAGTACGATATCGAAGAAACCCGGGTCGGGCAGAAGACGAACTACGACCGCCTGGTCATGGAAGTCTGGACGAACGGCACGGTCGGCCCGCAGATGGCGATGGTCGAATCCGCGAAGATTTTGCGGAAGCACCTGAATCCGTTTATCCAATACCACGAACCCGGCCCGGAAATCGACCTGGACGACCCGATTGAGATCGGCTCCGGCGGACGGGACGCGGTGGATGCCGAATTGGAACGCAAGCTGAACATGAGTCTGGCGGAACTGGAACTGTCGGTACGGGCCACGAATTGCCTGGAATCGGAAGGGATCACCACCGTCCGGGAGTTGGTCAGCCGGAGCGAGGACGAGTTGCTCGAAGTCCGCAATTTCGGCGAGACGACGTTGAAGGAAGTGAAGGGCAAACTCGTCGAGCGCGGCATGCACCTGGGGATGAAGCTACCGCCACGGCGGTAGCCGGAAGTGTCCGTGACAGTGTTGGTGCCGGGAGTTCCGGCACCGACCGCTTCGCCTGCCTTGGCACGGGGCGACGCGGGTCACCGACCCCGACACAGCCACTGACTCTGAGGTTTCGATGCGTCACCGTCTGAAAGGCCGTCACCTCGGCCGCACGTCCACCCACCGGATCGCTTTGTTCCGGAACCTGAGCCGGGCCCTTATCACCCACGAGCGAATCGTCACGACGGTGCCGAAAGCCAAGGAACTGCGGCCTTTCGTGGAAAAGCTGATTACCTACGCCAAGAAGGCCGCCCTGGTCGAAACGGATTCGCCAGAAGGCAAGGCGAAGGCCCTGCACTACCGCCGTTTGGCGATCAGTTACCTCGGGCCGATGCATGGCACCGGGGTGTACGACAAGAAAAACGAGCTGGTCACAGGCAACGACACGGTTTTGAAGAAACTGTTCAACGACCTGGGACCTCGGTACAAGGAACGGCCGGGCGGATACTGCCGCATTCTCAAGCGACACCAGCGCCGCCTCGGCGACGCCGGCGAAACGGCGTTCATCGAACTGCTCAAAGCCGGCGAGACCAAGGTCACGTCGAAGGAGAAGAAAGCCCCGGCTCCCGCACCGGCACCGGCCGTGGCAACCTCGTAGCAGCAATGCCGTGACGCGGAGCGAACGGGTTCCGCGTCGCGACCTTCGGACTCACTTCTTGAACGTCTTGGCGTGGGCCGCGGCCACGTCCCACATGTAGTGCCCGATCACGTATTTCTCGGCCGCGATCGTGATGTGCTCCTTCGCCTTCTTTTCGTCTCCCGTCGCCTCGTAATACAGCCCCACGTACAAATGGGCATAAAACCGGGCGGCCTTTCCGTCCCCGGTCCCGTCTTTGACCTTTGCCGCGGCGGCGAGCACGTCGTCCGGCGTTGCCGTCCCGGCGAACAACTTCTGTACCTCGGCCATCGGCACCCGCACGTCCTTCGTCACCACAATCAAACCCTTCCGCGCCTCGGCGACCCCCTTGTCCCGGGCCACGCATAAAAAGTGCCAGGCCGCGTTCTCGACGTCTTCAGGGTTCACACGCTTGTGCGCCTCGAACTGCTTCGCCCCCTCGGCGTATTTCCCGGCGTAATAAAGCGCGATCCCCCGCCGCCAGTGGTACGGGGCGTCCTTCGGTTTGAGCTTCAAATAGGCGTCGAAATCTTCCACCGCTTCGACGAACAGTCCGAGCTTCAGACGGGCGTCGCCCCGACGGTCCAGTGCCTCCGGATTTTTCGGGTCGATCATATGGCACGCCGTGAATGCAATACCTGCCGTGACGTTCTCCCGTTGTTGCAAGGCGACTTCGCCCAGGTGGAACTGCGTGGCAAAGTCCTTGGGATTGGCCCGCGCCGCGGCCTTCGCCCGATCCAAAGACGACGGCGTAACGGGCTTCGGATCGTCCGCGGACGGGGAACACCCGAAAAGGAGCGCAATTACGAAGCGATACACGGCGACTCCCGGGGGCCGAACGGCGGGTCCGGACCTAGAATACTGCAACAATGTTGTGTTGGCATCCGCTTCGGGTCGAACCATGGAACCGAATCAACTGAAGAAGATTGTGATCCCGGCCGCCGCCGCGGCGGCCATCATTTTGCTCATCGGTTGCCTGTTCCTCATCGGCAACGCCGGAACGGAGTCGGACGGAACGAAGCCGACCCTCGCCGACTCCGGCCTGGACGACATGAGCCAGACGATTCCCCCGGCCGACTCGCCGGAATTCAAAGACATCGGCAACGGGCTGAAAGTCTGGGACGTGAAAGTCGGTACCGGTGCGGAGTGCAAACCGGGCGCCACCGTCACCATTCACTACACGGGCTGGCTGCTCGACGGAACCGAATTCGACACCACGCGGAAAGGCCGGTGCACGCCGGCAACGTATGCGCTCAGCGGATTGATCCGGGGCTGGCAAAAAGGAATTCCGGGGATGAAGCAATTCGGCATCCGCCGGCTCCTGATCCCGCCGTCTTTGGCCTACGGGGCCGGCGGACGCACCGGCATTCCCGGGAATAGCACGCTTTTATTCGAAATCAAACTCCTCGATTCCCATGAAGGACCGTCATGACCTTGCCCCCCGTTGACGCCGCCGAATGGACCGCCCAACAGACCGGGCTTGCACTCTGGGACGTGACCCCCGGGTCCGGCATGGCCGTGCCCGATGGCGCCAAGGTCACCGTTCACTACACCGGCTGGTTGACCGACGGCACCGTTTTCGATTCCAGCAAAAAACGGAACCAACCCATTACGTTCGGCCTCGGCCAGGTCATCAAAGGCTGGCAGGTCGGCATTCCCGGCATGAAGCCGGGCGGCGTCCGCCGCTTGAAAATCCCCGGCGACATGGCCTACGGCGCCCGCGGCATTCCGGGCACCATCCCGCCGAACGCGACCCTCGTGTTCGAGGTCGAAATGATTTCCTTCGTCTAACTTCTGGAGAGTATGCATGATCCGTCTATTGGCATTCGCCTGGGCTGCCGGCGTCGCCGCCACTGCACTGGCTTTCCCCCCACCGCCGCCTGAAAAAGAAAAAAAGGCCGAGGTGAAACGATGGGAATTCCCCAAACTCGACGCCAAAGAATGGAAAAAGCAAAAGAGCGGATTGGAAATTTGGGAGACGGTCGTGGGGAAAGGCACCGCGGCGAAAGCGGGAGAAACGGTCACCATTCGCTACAAAGGCTGGCTGACCGATGGAACGGTGTTCGACACGACCGAGAAGGCCAATGCGGGACCGGCCACATTCCCGCTTAACAGGCTCATCAAAGGCTGGCAGGAAGGCGTTCCGGGAATGAAGCCGGGCGGCGTTCGCCGGCTGAAGATCCCGGCATCACTCGCGTACGGAGCCAAGGGAGCGGGCGACGACGTCCCTCCGAACGCAACCATCATCTTCGAAATCGAACTGGTCGAATCGAATTAACCCCACGTCGCCCCGGAATCATTTCGGGGCGATTAGTCTTTCGTAGAAGCAGAAAACCGCCAACCCGAACCCGATCGAAACGACGGCCCACCGCAAATACACAGCGGGCAGCTTGCGGGCTACCCGGGCACCGGTATAACCGCCCAGAATGGCCGAACCAACCATCGGTATGGCATATTTCCATTGCACCATTCCCGGCTCCGCCACGAACTGGGCGACCGAAACGATATTGATCGACGACGCGAGGAAGGTCTTGACCGCGTTCATCCGGTGAAGGCCATTCACTCCCATAAATCCAAGGGCAGTGAGCATGAGAATGCCGATCCCCGCCCCGAAATAGCCGCCGTAAACGGCGACGAGAAACTGGAACGCCATCAGACAGACGAGCTTGCCCGGCCCCGGTTTCGGCGGCGGGTCAATCTGCGACTTCCGAATCAGGCGGGAAAGCGGTTGCTGGATCAGAAATAGCGTCGCGGCGATGAGGACCAGCCAGGGAACCAATGGCCCGAAGTGGCCGGGGAATGCGACCAGGAGTCGCGCCCCGATGGCACCGCCGATCACGCTGGGGACGAGCATCGTCAAGGCGAACGCCCGGGCTTCGACCAATTCCCGACGATACCCCCACGCCCCGGCCATCGACCCGGGCAGCAACGCGACCGTGCTGGTCGCGTTGGCGATCGCCCCGGCGTCCTCCCCGAACGGGCGGAGGGCGAACAGTAAAGCCGGGAATGTGAGCAACGTCCCCCCGCCCGCCACCGAGTTCATGGCCCCGGCAAAGAACGCTGCCACGCATAGAGCGGAATAGATCCAGGCGGGGTCGGTCATGAAACGGCCCGAGGAATGAAAAGGATGTTGTAAGACGTCTACCGCCGAATCCGCACCCCCTGCCCGGCGAGAACGGCTTCGACCTCGTCCTTCGAAACGAGCGGTAGATCGCCCAGGACGGTGTGTTTGAGCGCACCGATGGCTGCCCCGTAGGCCAGACCTTTCGCGAAGTCACCTTCCAATAATCCGTGGATCAGCCCGGCCGCGAACGCATCGCCGCCGCCGAGCCGGTCGACCACTTCGCATTCGTACGTCGGCGTTTCGAACACCTCACCGCCGTGATACCCGACGGCCCCGACGCGGTCTTTCCAAACCAGTGATGCATCGCGTCGACCCGCGGCCACGGTCCGGTGGCCAAACCTCTCGCACATCGCCTTCGCCACCTCGGCGAACGTCTCCCCGCCCACGCCGAATAACGTCTTCGCATCCCCTTCACTCGCGATCAGCACGTCCGCGTGTGGCATCATCCCCGCTAGTACCCGCCCGGCCTCTTCGGGCGACCAGAGTTTCGCGCGGTAGTTCAGGTCGAAACTGGTGGTCAGACCCCCGGCCTTCGCGGCAAGCAGACCTTCCTTCGTCACCGCCGCCGAACCGGTGCTCAACGCCGCGGTGATTCCGGACGTGTGAAACCACTTGGCTCCGGCCAACACCTTCGTCCAGTCAAACATCCCCGGTTCGACCCGACTCATGGCGGAGTCTTTTCGGTCGTACAGAATGCCGCTCGCCCGCGGGGCCGCGCCGACTTCGAGGAAGTAGAGGCCGCAGCGGCCGTCGGAGGAAAACCGAATCCACCGATCATCCACACCGCCCTCGCGGACCCGCGCGGCGACGAGCCTGCCCAGCGAACTCTCCGGTAACCGGCTCGCCCATGCGACCGAATGCCCGAGCCTGACCAGGCCGACGGCGGTATTCAACTCCGCCCCGCCGATCTCGACGTCGAGCGAACGGGCCTGCTCCAACCGCTGGAAATGCGGCGGTGTCAGCCGAACCATCGCTTCGCCGAAGGTGATGATTTCGTGCATGGGAATTCAGAAAGGATATCGAGAAGAATGCGATGAAATCCGGTCGATCCCGTTATCCCGTCCTCGATTCCTGAACGATGCGGACATATTTCCGTGCCAGATCGGTTATTCGTTCGAACGCCCTCTCTCGTATCAGAGCCGGGTCGACGAGTTGACTGCCGACGCCGAGGCAGACGGCCCCGGCCTTCAAAAACGCGGCCGCTGTGGATAGGTCAACCCCGCCCGTGGGCATGAGCTTGACGTGTGGCAACGGCCCGCGCATCGCCCTGAAAAACGCCGGGCCGACGACCTCGGCCGGGAACACTTTCACCACGTCAGCACCGGCGTTCCACGCAGCCAGAATCTCCGTCGGCGTGAACGCCCCGGGCATTACGACCACGTCCAGAAGTTGGGCGAGCCGGACGACTTCCGGGTTGAACGTCGGGGCGACGAGAAACTCCGCCCCGGCATCAACCGCCCGTTGCCCATCCTCAGCGCTAATAACCGTCCCGACACCGAGGACAATCCGGTCGCCAAGAGCGGCCTTTGCGGCCCGGAGCACGTGGAATGCGTTCGGGACGGTTAGCGTCACCTCGGCTGCTGCAATTCCCCCGTCGGCAAGGGCACGGATAACCTCGACCAACCCGTCCGGGCTGGGAGCGCGGACCACGGCGACAAGGCCGCTGGCGAGGATACGGGAAAGCGTTTCGGGTCGGGTCGTCATGGTGGCGGGTCGGGGACCGAATTGCATGGAGTGAAGTTTCGTTCTATGAATCAATGGTCGGTTGCCCCGTCCGCCCGGTATTTCCGCGCATGCCTCCCGCCGCCAGCAGCCGGTACGAATCTTTGGACCTATGGCGGGGCGTCGCCTGTCTCCTGGTCGTTGTCTGCCATTCGACGGAGATCGGCGCGGCGTCGGTCCCGAGGGATCGGTTGATCCATTCCGGCGGATCCCTCTGGGACTGGCTGATCCACGTCAGTCTCGAAGGCCGACTCGGCGTTCCGATCTTCTTCGTCATCAGCGGGTATTGCATCGCGGCGTCGGCGGAATCGGTACGGCGGGGATCGCACGGGACCGGATCCTTCTTTCTCCGCCGCTTTCGCCGCATCTACCCGCCCTACTGGATCGTGTTGGCCGGCACGGCCGTGATCGTGGAAGTCTTGCCGGCAACCTGGTTGCCGGCCCAGATCCCCGGTGGAACCTTAGCCCCGCCCCAGTGGGCCGGGGCGGTGACGCTCACCGAAGAATGGCGACCTCTCCTCGGAGGGCCGCCCAAGCGCCACTTCTTGAACCACTCCTGGACGCTCTGTTACGAAGAACAGTTTTACGCCGTCGTCGGTGTGATCCTGCTCGTCGCCCGGCGGTGGTTTTACCCGTCCGTGGCGGCCGTCACGGCCCTGACCTACCTCAACGTGACCGACCTCAACGCACTCGTCGGGTCCCGCCTCGGTCTCGACCTGAACCGGTTCCAATTTGCCGCGCCCGGGACGTTCATTTCGGGCCTTTGGCTGGCGTTTGCGGCCGGTGTGGCCGTTTACTATTGGTTGACAAGGGCGACCTCGTTCCAGAAGCGAATGATTGCCGTCGTACTCTTGGGCGGAACGGCCTGGGCCGCTCAGCCGCTCTCCGGCCTTCTGACGAACAACGCCACCCTCTCGAAATGCCTGGTCGTTGCCTTCCTGTTTGCCTTCGTCCTCCTCGGTCTGCATCGATGCGATCGGCGTATGTCGGCGGCCCGAGTCTTCGCCCCCCTTCAATTCTGTGGCCGGATGTGCTACAGCCTCTATCTGGTTCATGCTCCCTTGTGCTGGGTACTATCGTGGGCGCTCTACCGGAACGGGCTGAATTCGCCCGCCCCGACGCTCCTCATCACCCTTCCCGTCTGCCTCGTGACGTCGGTGATCGCCGGGTATGCATTCCACCGGGGCGTCGAGCGGCACTTCCTGAATTCTTCACGACCGAAATGCACGGCGCCCGTGGAGACCGCTCCGGCCCGCCCGGCGGAAGAAGCGGCTAGGAAGGTGGGAAGCGGACTCATCCGCCTGCCGGCGTAAAGGTGAGCTCGGCCGGTTATCCGTGCGTGTCGCCGGATGCGAGCGACTCGGCCCCAACGAAGTGACTGCGGATGATCGACTTCAAGCCTTCCTCCTCAATCCGCTCGAGTGCCTGGTCGGGTTCCACCCACTCGCGCTTGCGGAGGAAGCGTTCGGGCCAGACGTCTTTCACTTCGGTGACTGCCAGCAGAAAAACCGTTACCAGATGCGATCGACCTTCTTTTTCGTAGAAGTAACTGCCGACCGGCTCCGGGGTGATTGCACCGAGCAGCCCGGCCTCTTCCCACGCTTCTAACAGGGCGGCTTCCCCGGCGGAAAACCCCACGTCGATTTGCCCTTTCGGTATCACCCACCTCTTCCCGCTCGACGACGTGACCATGCAGACCCGACCGTCGCGGACCGGGATAACGGCAGCCTGGCGATTCGTATCCGGCATCCTTCGCCCCTTAGGACGGTAAGTCCTTTTACAGCATTCGTCGTTCTAGCAAAAAGGTCAAGGCGGATCGACCCGTGTGGCAGGACCTCCATCATTCCTTCACAATACGCGTTTCACGCTTTCCGCCTTCGTTAAGCTTGCGGGCTGTTAACGTCCCGCCTCCATCCCCCATACATTACCCCGGACTCGTTCCGTGCGCAACACTCAGCCGAAAGGAATCTGCATGCCGGCTCCCGCGTTGACCGTCCGCCAAATGATGATGCCCGAACCCGTCATTCTGCGGCCCGACGCCAAAGTTCAGGAGGCGATGCACCTCATGAACGCTTGGCGCATCGGATCGGTGCTCGTTTGCGACGAGGGGGGCGGTCTCGTCGGCATCTTCACCGAACGGGATTTGTTGAAGCGGGTGGTGACGGCGGTCCCCGGGTGGCGGGAAAACACGATCTCGGCCTGGATGACGCCGAACCCGCACGTGATCGGGCCGGACGTCGATTGGAACGACGCGGTCGGGACGATGCAGCAGATGGGAGTGCGGCACCTCCCGGTGATCGACGGCGGCCGTCTGATCGGCATCCTCTCGCCCCGCGGCCTCATGGAGAAACGGACCGCCTATCTCGACCGGCAGGTGGAAGAACGGACGTTCGCGCTACGGCAGGCGAACGACGAACTTCTGGCCCGGGATTCGGAAATGACCCGCATGCTGCGGGCGGCGGGACGCCTGCAGAAGCAGTTGCTCCTTCCAAAAGCTCCGCCCGTTTCCGTCGGGCTGACCTGGGCGGTCCACTATGCTCCGCTCGACGACCTGGGCGGGGATTATTATGACTTCGCCGACCCGGCACCGGGCACTCTCGGCGTGTTCATTGCCGACGCGGCCGGCCATTCCGTGGCCGCGGCCATGGTGGCGGTCATGACCCGGATCGCGTTCGGCGAGGTGGCCCCCGGAAAAGCATCGCCGGGGGACGTGCTGACGGCAGTGAACCGGCGGTTACAAGGCTTGGCCGACGACCGGTTCGTCTCGGCCTTTTACGGCGTACTCGATCACACGAAACGAACCTTCCGTTACGCCGGTGCCGGGCACCCTTACCCGATCTGGATTGACGGACGAACGGGCCGGGTGACGCCGCTGACCACGTCCGGGTTTCTTCTGGGTATTCTGCCCGACGAAGAATATCGCGAACGGGAGATTTCACTCAATCCGGGGGATCGAGTCTTTCTGTTCACGGACGGATTGGTGGAGGCGCGGAACGAAATCGGCGAGATGTTCGGAACGGATAGGCTGGTCGGCTGTCTGTCGGCCCACGGACGAAATCCGGCGGCCGAACTCCTCGATAACGTCCTCGCATGTCTGCGGACGTTTTGTGGAAGCCAGCGTTTGACGGACGACGTGACGGTCGTGGTGCTGGGGGTGGAGTAGATTCAAACGCCCGCCCGGTGCCAAATCGAATCCAAAACCGGTCGGTGTATTGGTTTGGAAAACGAAACCGCCCCGCGGACTTTCGTCCGCGGGGCGGTTTTTGGAAAAAGCCGGCGATGACCTACTCTCGCCCTGGACGGACTACCATCGGCCCCAAGTGCTTAACGGCCGTGTTCGGGATGGGAACGGGTGTGACCACTTGGGTATATTCACCGGCAAGTCGCAATGTATCATTGGCAACTTGGGGGCACGACAATCGGTGTGACGAGAGAATGAACAATGTGGCCAAGCGGTCGACTGTTAGTACCGGTCAGCTCAGACCATTACTGGCCTTACACCCCCGGCCTATCGACCTGGTCGTCTACCAGGAGTCTTCGTCCCGAAGGACAGGAAGCCTGATCTTGAGGGAAGTTTCACGCTTATATGCCTTCAGCGTTTATCCATTCCGTACGTGGCTACCCAGCGGTACCGCTAGCGCGATAACTGGCACACCAGAGGTACGTCCCTCCCAGTCCTCTCGTACTAGGGAGAAAGCCCCTCGAGCTTCCTACGCCCACAGCAGATAGGGACCGACCTGTCTCACGACGGTCTAAACCCAGCTCACGTACCACTTTCATCGGCGAACAGCCGAACCCTTGGGAGCTTCTCCACCCCCAGGATGTGATGAGCCGACATCGAGGTGCCAAACCTC
>DASXPC010000009.1:0-3726 GCA_036493815.1 Fimbriiglobus sp.
AAGGCACGAAACGAACTCGGCTTCTTTCCCCGCCCATTATCCGAAACGCTTGCCGACACGTTCGCATACTGGTCCCGGAGGGAACGGGCCGCATGAACGATTTGGTCGTCGATTCCTGGCGTGGAGTTCGGGCCTGCGTGATCGGTGGGACGGGGTTTCTCGGCTACCAGATTGTGGACCGGTTGTTATCGCGAATGGCAGACGTTCGCGTGCTCGCACCGGACGCACCACCAGACCATCCGATCCGCCAGCGACCGGAAGTCGAATGGATCCGCGGCGATATTCGAGATCGCTCGGCACTGGCCGCAGCCGCCGCCGGATGTCGAGTCGTCTTCCAGGCCTCGGGCCCCGTTTATGTTGGGACGTCACAACGAATAGCCCAACTCGACTCGCACACCGCCGGCACTCACGCCCTTCTTGCCGCGTTGCCCCAAACGTGCCGGCTCGTCCACACGTCGAGTCTCGTGACCATAGGTGGAACGAGGGACGGCCGTGTTCTCGACGAATCGTCCCCGTACCCGAATGCCCGGCTCCCGATCGAATACATCCGGGCGAAACGCCTGGGCGAAGTCGCGGCGCTGAAAGCCGCGGGCGAAGGTGCTGACGTGGTCGTGACAAACCCCGCCTACCTGATCGGTCCGCACGACTACGGCAAATCCGTGATGGGCAACTTTTGCACCCGTTTCTGGCGCGGGCGAATCCCGTTCGCCCCGCCCGGGGGGTACAACCTGGTCGACGTTCGCGACGTGGGCGAAGGTCACGTGCTTGCGGCCGAGCGGGGCCGACGTGGCGAACGGTATTTTCTGGGAGGGGAGAATCTCCCGCTGAAATCATTCGTCGAACTTCTCGCCGCGGCAGCCGGGTACAGGCCGAGGTGGTTGCCCACGTGCCCGACCGGTCTGCTCGGATGTATTGCCGCACTGCAGGAATGCCGGGGCCGACTTTTGGGTAAGACCCCCTACCCTTCCTTCGAACACGTCAGACTGAACCGGTTCACATGGTATGCGACCGCGGAAAAGGCGACTCGGGAGTTGGGGTACTCGGCCCGACCGGTGAAGCAGTCCGTTGCGGACGCATTCCACTGGCATTCGAGTCATTCCCCCTGGAGGACGTCCGGATTCAACCGCTGGTGGTTACGGGCGACATAGCGAGTTCTCTGAGGACCGGTCCGTTGAGGGCGGCTTCCATTTCGACGAGGATGCGGCAGGCGGCCGCACCGTCGAACACACGGTGATCGAACGTCAGCCGCACGGGAAGCGTCCCGTCCGGCCGAAACACGTCGTAGCAAAATGCGGCGGACCAGGGCGTGACAAGTTGCAGGGCAGCTGCCCCCGCCCCGGCTGTGGCACTGATCCCGAACGTGCCGAGTTGCCGGGCCCGTAAGGAACCGGACCATTCCATCAATCCCCATAACGGCCGCCGCAGGAGAAACGGATATCGGCCGACCCGCAGGTGACGGCGGAACGCGCGAGTTTCCGAAACCGGAGACTCCTTCGCACGCCGTACGATCGACGCCAACTCCTTCACCGTGGACCGACCCGGGCTTCGCATCGGCAGGATGAGTAAGAAATCTTCTCCCGCATGGCGTTTCGCCACGACGACGGACCCGACGGTTTCGTGATGCTCGTAGATTTGCGGGCGGGGCCACCGTAGATAGGCGTGCCGAACTTCCGGGCATCGTTCGGCGACGAGGCCAATGGCTTTTGCGAACAATACCGGCCAGGGGGGGCGGTTCGGCTGATCGTCCCGGGCCTCCCGGATTTCGGAGAGTGGCATTACACGCTCGAACGTGACGAACACCGCCCGCCGACTGGCGTGCAGGAAATCGCCGATCATCCGGCGGGAAAGCGAAAGGGGTTGCGACCGGCCGCGAAGACGGGGCATCGGAAGCCGACTCCGGGGACTAGAATGTACTTTCGGCATTTTGCCATTCCACGATTTCCACCGACAAGCCCAATCACCGCATGACGACCCCTGCCTACGGATTCAGCGACCAGGAAGCCCAAATCCGATTCGGTGGAGGTGCCAAAGCGATCGCCCGCCAGCACGAGAAGGGCCGCCTGACGGCCCGCGAGCGGATCGCAAAATTGGCCGACGCGTTTTTCGAACTCGGACTCTGGGCCGGGTGGAACATGTATGCCGAGTGGGGCGGCGCGCCCTCGGCCGGGGTTGTTACCGGAATCGGTTCGGTCGCCGGGCGGCGGTGCATGGTGATCGCCAACGACGCCACGGTTAAGGCCGGGGCCTTTTTCCCTATGACCTGCAAGAAAGTGCTCCGGGCCCAGCGGATCGCCCTCGAAAACCGGCTGCCACTCGTTTATCTCGTGGATTCCGCCGGCGTCTTTCTCCCCCTGCAGGACGAAGTATTCCCGGACGAAGACGACTTCGGTCGCATCTTCCGGAATAACGCGGTCATTTCTGCCGAAGGAGTGCCCCAATTCGCCGCCATCATGGGCAATTGCGTGGCCGGCGGCGGGTATCTCCCCGTCCTTTGCGACAAACTCCTGATGACCGAAGGCAGCGGTCTGTACCTCGCCGGTCCCGCTCTCGTTCGGGCCGCCATCGGCCAAGTGGTCGATTCCGAATCCCTCGGCGGGGCGAAGATGCACGCCCAAATCAGCGGCACCATCGACTACCGCGAACCGAACGACGAGGCGTGTCTGGAGCGGTTGAAACGGCTTGTCGAAACGTTGCCATCCGACTCGTCATCCTGCGCGTCGATGGTCGCGGGTCAATTTGAACCGTTCTCCCAGGACGGCGAATACGACGTTCGCGATCTGCTGAAGCTTCTTCTCGACCCCGCCCCGTTCGACGAATATAAGGCAGAGTTCGGCCAATCGCTCGTCTGCGGCACCGGCCGGCTCGGCGGGAAACCGGTCGGCGTCGTTGCGAATCAACGCACCCGCTCCAAATCGGCGGACGGCTCTCTTCAGTTCGGCGGCGTCATCTACGTGGACAGCGCAGACAAAGCCGCCCGTTTCGTCATGGACTGCAATCAGACCCGCATTCCCATCCTGTTCGTTCAGAACGTGAACGGGTTCATGGTGGGACGGGACTCCGAGCAGGCGGGGATCATCAAAGCCGGTGCGAAACTGGTCAACGCCATCTCGAACAGCGTCGTCCCGAAGATCACGCTCATCACCGGCGGCTCGTTCGGGGCCGGCAATTACGCCCTCTGCGGCAAAGCGTTCGATCCGCGTTTCATTCTCGCGTGGCCCGGGGCGAAGTACGCAGTCATGGGCGGGGACCAGGCGGCGAGCACGCTGCTCGACATCCAGGTGCAAGCGCTCAAGCGGGCCGGAAAGGAGCCGGACGCGGACGAGCTGGCCGAACTGCGAGACAAGGTGAAGGCGAGCTACGACGAGCAGACCGACGTGCGTTACGCCGCCGCCCGGTTGTGGGTCGATGCGATCGTGCCGCCGGGAGAGTCGCGGGCGGCGTTACTGGAATGTCTGGCCGTCGCGACACGGCACGATTCTGGGCGGCCGTTCAAGGTGGGCGTGTTTCAGGTTTGAATCACTGCCCGTCGAACATCTTCCCC
Organism: Fimbriiglobus sp.; assembly: GCA_036493815.1. GTDB lineage: Bacteria > Planctomycetota > Planctomycetia > Gemmatales > Gemmataceae > DASXPC01. Next base: position 3,542 of record DASXPC010000009.1, read on the forward strand.
AAATCCAACCGCACCGCCGCCTTCTTCGTCGCCGGACCTTCGCCGTATTTTAGGTTCAGGATCCGGTCGGCCGGTTCGAACACCATGCTTTGCAGGGTCGCCTCTTTCTGATTCACTTCGTCCAGCTTGGCGAAGATGTCCGCGACGCCGAGTTTTTTCTCCACCTTTTGAAGAGGGAGGAGCAG
>DASXPC010000010.1:0-8371 GCA_036493815.1 Fimbriiglobus sp.
GCGGTGGAACCCGGCGAAGGTGGTGTTCGAGTCGAACGCGGCGTTCCGCGGGATCAAAGACGTCTTCGCCCGCCACGCCCGGTTCGGGCCGAAACTGGTCGGGATCCATCAAACGACGTCGAAGCCGGCCCGGTTCGCCGCGTTCGCGGTGCGGGTGGAGTCGGGCTGCTTCCGGTACCACCCCTCGCAACGGGATCTGTGGAGCGAGATGACGTCGTACCCCTTCGGCGACACGAACGATTTGCTGGACGCGGCGGCGATGGGGACGGAGCAGATTCTCGCGTACCGGGAGCCGCGGATATGGTTTCTTTAGGTCGGGTACTGGATGGTGTGACGCGGTCTCCCGACCGTGCCACCCGCGGCGACCGAAGGTCTCCGGCTGTCGAAGAGGAGACCTTCGGTCGGGCGTTGTGGTCGGGTCAGGAGACCCGACCACAACGGGAGATCGAATCGTCCTTACATCACGCCGACGCCGAACGGCTCGCGGACGGCGTCCGGGACCATGTGCGTTTCCTTCGGCTCGTGGCTGTGGGGGCCGTGGGCCTTGATGCCCGGTCGGGTCGATTCGGCGACCATGCCGGCGTAGCTCATCGGCACGTCGTCGTAGTCCCCGGCGTCGTATTCGTCGTACCGGCAGACGTAGCCGGGCAGCTTCGCCCGTTCCTTCTCCTCCTGAAACGCCCGGACGACCACGGTGCTCATCTGCTCGCGGGCTTTGCTGTGAATCGGGTGGGCAATGTCGGCGTGCAGCTTCGCCCGGCCGTCCGCGTCCCGCATCGCCCGCCCCTCGTCCATCCGGCTTCCGCATTGGTTGCAGAACCGCGCCCGGAGGTGGTTTTTGCACCCGCACCGCCCGCACCGGTCGGTCAGTTTCCGACTCGGCATCGCCACGAACATTCCCCGCGTCCCTTCGATGACCTTCAAATCGCGGATCACGAAGGCGTTGTCCAGGGTGACGGAGCAGAACGCGAGCAGCCGCTCGTTGTTCTCCTCGCAGAGCTTGACCCGAACTTCCGTGATGACCACCGCTCTCTCCTTTGTGAACGCGTCTCAGGGGTACGAGCGAACCACGAAAACCCGGTCCGAATCGGCGACCGGGGCGGATTCCCGAACGAAGGCGGCGACCCGCCGGGCTTCTGCGGCGTCGCGACAGAGGGCAAACACGGCCGACCCACTTCCGGCAACCAAAGCGGCGAGGGGCTTCGCCGCAATCAGGCGGTTATAAACGGTGCGGGCTTCGGGCGCAAGGAGGAAAGTAGAATCTTGCAGGCGATTGAAGCAGGCCCGGCCCAGGGCTTCCGGGTCGCCGGCGGAAAGCGCGGTCCGTGCGGCCCTGCCGTCGCGGGGCGAGGAGGGCACGACGACGTGCTTGTACACTTCGGCCGTGGGGCAGCCGACGCCGGGTTTGACGATTACGAAATGAAACGACCCGGCTACGGGGACCGGTTCGACGATTTCGCCGCGGCCGGTGCACCACGCGGCCTGGGGCGTCAGGAAGAAGCCGACGTCGGACCCGCAATCGGCGGCCGCGGCGAGGAGGTCGTCCCGCGTCCGGTCGAATCGGGTCAACCGGTTGATCGCGCGGAGGGTCGCCGCCGCGTCGCTCGATCCGCCGCCCATTCCCGCTTCGGTGGGGATGCGTTTGGTCAAGCGGGCGGCCAACCCTGTCGGCGGCGGGCCGAACCGTTTGCGGTGCGCGGCCGCGGCTTTCACCACCAGATTTTCCGGGCCGGTCGGCAGACCGGGCGGATCGCATTCGAGTCGGAATTCGCCGGGCGCGGCGACGCGAAATTCGAGGGTATCGAACAGGTCCACTGCCAGGATGAGCGATTCGATCGCGTGATAGCCGTCGGGCCGTTTGCCGACGATTTCCAGGAACAGATTCAACTTGGCCGGTGCGGCGGCGACGACGGCGTTCGGTCCGGCCCATACGAACGGGGCCACGCTAACCCCGACGGACGGGGTGTAGGATGCGGCCGGGGCTACCATTGGGTATGGGGCCGTCCGATGGGTCGACCCGTCCGTGGGGAAATTGCGGCGAACATGGTGCCGTCCGTAGCCGCGGCCGAAGATGGGTCGGCCGCCGATCCTGGATGCCGGTCCGAGTAAGTTGGATCGAACACTATCGGCGATTGAGGGCCGGGTCAAGAGGGAAGATTCGTTTGATCGTCAATAATTGGAAATAATTGTGACCGCACCTTTTGAGTCGGCATTCGGAAATGAGAAAGTTGGTTTGACGTAAATCTCCGGACTGGGTAAGGTTCTGCCCGCCAATACACGCGGCAAGGACGCCCGCCCGTGACCAGCCTGGTCTTCCCGACATATAACCCCGGGTCCGCCGTGGAGCGGACGTGGTCCGCGGTCCGCGACTTCTTTCGGGCTCGACCCGACACGTGGGAAGCCTTGTTTGTCTGCGACGGCTGTTCCGACGGGACGCCCCAACTTCTAGAAAGTCTCGCGGCCGAAACGAACGACCCCCGGATTCGCGTCCTTTCCTATACCCAAAACCGTGGCAAGGGCTACGCGGTTCGAACCGGGCTCTTGGCCGCACGCGGCGCCTGGCGGGTCTTTACCGACGTCGACCTTGCCTATGGGTTCGGTGACGTGGCGAAAGTGGCCGACGAACTGAAGGCAGGGGCCGCGGTCGCGATTGCGTCACGGGATCACCCCGAAAGCGAAGTGACGTTACCGGTGCGGATGCTCGGTTATGCCTACCGGCGGCGGATGCAAAGCCTCGTATTCGGTTCGGCGGCCCGGTTGCTCTTGCCGATTCCCCAGCGTGACACGCAGGCGGGACTGAAAGGGATGACCGCGGCCGCGGCGGACCACGTCCTCCCCCGGCTTTCGTGCAACGGATTTGGGTTCGACTGCGAATTGCTTACCGCATGCCACAAGCTCGGGGTGCCCGTGGCCGAGGTGCCGGTGCGGGTCCGGTACGAAGACGCAGCCAGTACGACGGGGTCGGGCACGACGTGGAAAATGCTCCGCGAACTCTGGCGGATTCGCCGGGATTGGCGGCGGGTGTGTTCGGACCCGCTGCCGATCCGGGAATCGGCTCGGCGAGCGGCATAACGCGAAAGGGGGTTTTGTGTTCACTCCACCCGCGCGTCTGCTCGTGGTTACGGCCGACGATTTCGGCATCGGCCCCGGCACGTCCCACGGCATCCTTGACCTGGCGGCGTGCGGGGCCGTCACGTCCACAGTACTTCTCGTCAATTCGCCGTACGCGGAAGACGGCGTGGCTCAGTGGTTGAAGGCGGGCCGGCAGGTCGAACTCGGCTGGCACCCCTGCCTCACGCTCGACGCGCCAATCCTTTCGCCGGACGCGATTCCCAGCCTCGTCGATGCCGCGGGGCGTTTCCTTCCTCTCGGTGGCTTATTGCGGCGCCTCGTGTTGGGTCGGGTCGTGGAGGCGGAGGTCGAAAAGGAATTGTCGGCACAATACCGGCGCTTTCTCGATTTGGTCGGGACCCCACCGCCGAATGTGAATGGCCACCATCACGTCCACGTATTCGGTCCGGTCAGCCGGGCTCTGCGTCGCATCCTTGCCGAACAGACTCCCCGGCCGTTCGTCCGGAGATTGGGAGAACCGGCCCGGACCCTGATCCGCGTTCGCGGAGCGCGTATCAAACGGCTCGTATTGTCACGCATCGGCCGACAGTCCACGGCGGCTCAGGCTCGCAGCGGGTATCCCGGAACGGAACATCTGGTCGGCATTACCGACCCGCCTTTCGTCCACTGGGACGAATTCTTCTCCGAGTGGCTTGCTGCCACGCCGGGACGAGTCGTGGAACTCACCTGCCATCCCGGTTACCTGGATGCGACTCTCGACGGCCGGGACGGGTCGATGACCGACGGTCAACTTCACCGCCGGGCGCGGGAATTCGAGTTGCTGCGCCGGCCGTCGTTCATGGAAGCGATTCAGAAAGCCGGATTTGCGTTGATTCGTGCCGGCGAATTGAATTGCATTTCGGGCAATATCCCGCGGGCGGCATAAGCGAAACGTAACGGGCGGACCGGAAGTTCGCCCGTCGTAGCAAACCCTTTTCACTCTTACTTCTTTTTCAGCAACTCGGCGTGAGCCTGGGCTTCCTTCGTCCCGGCCAGGGTGACCGCCACTTTCTGCCACGCGGCCCTGTGGTCCGGTGCCCCGGCCACAGCCGCCAGAGTTATCTTCTGTTCCGATTCCGAAGGGTATCGGCCCAACGTGGCCAGGCAGATCGCATCGGCGATTTGTTCGTCCGACCGCTTGCCGTCCAATACCTGATCGAGCAACTTGGCGAACGGGTCCGTAGATGAAGTTTTCGCCGTGTAGTAATTCTGCAATAAAGATTGCGACGCAGTTACATTCAAGGTTGCACCCGGTCGCGGGGTTTGTTCGGCCAGGAGTTTCTTCCGTGCATCCGGCCCCAACTTCTTCGCCACCGACTGGTCTTTCAGGATGAGGTCGACCAGCTTCTCTCGCTTCTTCGGATCCTTGTCCTCGGTGAAGTATTTCAGTTCGAGAGCCGTTGGGGGAACGCCGTAGCATTCCTTGACGACGCGCTTCAAGAATGCGGATTCGTCCGTACTTTCGATCCGGAAGAATTCTTCGGCGGCCAGTTTTTTCTGTTTAGCTGCCAGAAGAGCCTGGGTGACGGCTGCTTTTTCGCTGGCAATGGTTGATTTCAGCCAGGCCTCAGCCGCCTTTCGATTATCCTCCGCCGATTTTGTCTTTTCGCCGGTATACTTTTTCTGCTGACTCCTTGCGTTTTCGGCCTCCAGTAGCTTGAGCTTCGCCGTAAGGATTTCCAATTCCCCGGTTATTTTCTTCGTCTCCTCGACCCGGCGTTTCTTTTCCTTGTCCGCTTCGATCTGCTTTTGCCGAATCTGATATTCGAGCTCCAACTTTTCCAAATTCGCCTGCATCGCGGCAATCTCTTTCAACAACTTTGCCCGTTCGGCGTCATCGGGAGGAGTTGTTCGCTTCTGACCCGCTTGCTGCACCTGTTGGCGATAAATGTTTTCGTATTGAATCGCCGCACCGGACTCTTTTTTCCCCGGTTGCTCATTCTTACCCGTTGGCGGAGGTTGCTGCGCATAAAGCACGGGCAGATTTGTTATGTAGGGTCTCATGGTCAAGTTGTAGGCGGTGGAGAGGTGCGAATCGTGTGCCATGAGTGTCGTAGTGATTCCGGATAATGTGGGCGTCGCGGTCGTCAGCGTCGAGTTCAACAGAGGTTGAATCGCATACCTCGTCGATAGGCCCGAATATGCGTTCGCCGCATTGAGCTGATGCAACCAATCTTGGTACGCTATCGCGGCGGCCACTGTTTTCGGCTTCTCGTCGTTCAAAAGCCATTCGACAACTTTGGATCGTTTCTTCGTGTCCGGGTCGATCCGGAACATGGCCAGTTCGAGGTCGGTGGGGGGCGTGCCGCGAATGTCCACGCACGCCCGGCGGAGGAATGCGACATCGTCCAGGGAGTGCGCCTGAGCGAGCGGTTGCTTCGCCTTGGCGTTTGCCGGACCGGTCTGCCCCGCGGCGGTAGGCAGGGACGCGACGCCGATGCCGAGGGTCAGCCCGACGAGCGCGATGGCCGTGACCGAGACGGCTTTGTGTTTCGAGATCAGAATCATGCGCAGGACTCCGTCGGAAAGGTATTGGACGGTGGCGGGGATGGCGGCGGCCGTTTCTCCCGCCGCGATCGATGTCGCTACGGCCACGGCTGTGGTGGTGAGCGGAACGGGCACGGCCGCGACGGCCGCATTCGCCAGGAGAACCGAAGCCAACGCCCCGCCCGAGAGTGTCACACCACGGTCGGTCAGGCGTTTGGCCAACATGCGACGGGCTCGAGCGAGGCGGGTGACGAGAGTGGTAACGGGCACCTCGAGTTGCCGGGCCGCCTCCCGCTGCGGCCGACCTTCCAGGTCGCACAACACAACCGGAAGGCGAAGTATGTCCGGCAGCCGGGATAATTCCTCGTCCAGGATCGGGGCCAGGTCGGACCACGCCGACGACGCGGGCGGGGCCACGGGGTGGGGCATGGCAATCACCTGCTTTTCCCGGGACTTCCACCGACTCGCCGAACGTCGAGCCTTCAGGGCGGAATGGTATGCGACGCCGTACAGCCAGTTCCCCACGTGTTCTCGCGGACGAATGACCCCGGCCCGGCGTGCGAGAACGATCCAGACGGCCTGAAACGCGTCGTCTGCCAGATGCGAATCCCGAACGACCCGCCGACAGACGCCCAGAACCATCGGACCGTGCCGGCGAATCAGGGCTTCGAACGCGGCCGGGTCACCGGTCCGAACGAATTCACCGAGCAGTTGCCCGTCGGTCAGTCCGCCGCTGTCCCGGGCCAAGGCGAGTCGGCGGAAGATCGGCGTGAGTGAGGGAGGGGCGGTCGTAATCGGCATGGAGTCGTTTCCGGAGTTCGGCCGGGACAACGGCCTGGGTCCTATCTTCTATTTCCGCCAAACATGGCAGCGCCCGGCGCCGGCACCAAGAATATCACGATCCATCCGGCTTGGCATTTATCTTGTCCTCCGACCCTCCGGCCGTTAGCTTCGACTACCAGTGGCATCCCACCCCAACTCCCTTCCCGTAAAGGTTCCTCATGCAACGCTGCGTCACGGGTTTGATCGTCGGGTTGATGGCGATGGCCGCGGCCGACCGCTCGGCTGCAGCCGACTGGCCCCAGTGGCAAGGACCGGACCGCAATGGCATCTCCAAAGAAACGGGCCTGCTCCAATCCTGGGACAAGGGCGGTCCGCCCCTCGCCTGGACCGCCAAAAACCTCGGCCTCGGGTTCGGTACACCCTCCGTCGCCGCGGGAAAAATCTTCGGCATGGGAAGTCGCGACGGCAAAGACGGCGTCTGGGCCTTAAAGGAATCCGACGGCAGCGAACTCTGGTTCACCGCGTTCGACGACACGAATTCGCCCAACCAAAATAACGGCCCCTGCTGCACTCCGACGTTCGACAACGGAAAACTCTACGCCGTCAGCAGCAAAGGCAAAATCGTCCGGCTGGACGCGACCACCGGCAAAAAAGAATGGCTGAAAGATTTCGTCAAAGACTTCGGCGGAGAAATACCACATTGGGCGTATACCGAGTCGCCACTGATCGACGGGGACAAGGTCATCTGCACGCCGGGCGGGAAAAACACCATAGTGGCTCTCGATAAGGAAAACGGCGAGGTCGTCTGGAAGGCGGCCGTGCCGAAGGCCGATCCGGCGCAGTACGCGTCCGCCACCGCCATCGAAATCGGCGGCCAACGGCAGTACGTTCAATTCGTCAGGGGCGGCGTCGTGTCCGTTGCCGCGTCCGACGGCGCGTTCCTCTGGCGGTACGACGCACCCGCCAACGGCACGGCAAACTGCTCCACGCCGATCTTCCACGACAACTGCATCTTCGCCGCGTCGGCCTACAGCAAAGGCGGCGGCATGGCCGAAATCAAGAAAACTGGCGACAAGTACGAAGCTGACGAAAAGTACTTCGAGAAGCGATTCCAAAATCATCACGGCGGGTACGTCCTCGTCGACGGCTACCTCTACGGAGAGTGCAGCGGCAAACTCGGGTGCATCGAATTTAAGACCGGCAAACTCGTCTGGACGACCGACAAAGTCCGAAAAGGGTCCACGACCTACGCCGACGGCAGGCTCTACTGCCGCAACGAAGGCGGGGCCGACGTCATTCTGGTCGAGGCCAATCCCAAGCAATACGTCGAGAAGGGCCGCTTCGCCCAGCCGGATCGCTCGGGCGAGATGGCCTGGCCCCACCCCGTCATCGCGAACGGCAAGCTGTACTTCCGCGACCAGGACGTGCTGCTCTGCTATGACGTGAAGCAGAAGTAGGCTCATGGGCGGAGTGTTACGTATAGCCTCCGCACATATGAGAAGATTATTCTTCCAGCACCCGGGGGAGTGGTCGCTGGAACCATTTCCCGACGCTGGAACCAAGTTGCAAGTGGAAGGGAATGAAGGCGTTACGGCCAAATGATGGTCGGCGACGGACGGGCCGCGAACGCCTTCCCTCGGCTGGAAGCATTTTGTGGTTGGTCGAGGGACGGCAATCCGAAGCGGACCAAAGTCGATTTGTGAAAAATCGCCGATTCGATCAAAATTCTCTTGACCGGACAGATTATCGAGTGAAGATGCGACCGTTGAAACACTTCCCCCATCGGAGTTCCCGATGACTCGCCTCCGGATTCCGCGGTATCGTAAAACTAGCGCCCCCCCCCCCCTCGCGCTGCGCGGTTTAGGCCGGGGCTGGTGACGCTGGAAGATCGTCTCGTTCCCGACGGCCGGCCGTTGCCGTACCCGGTGATCTTCGCCGGCACGGAGTCCGGCTCGATCCCGATCGTGAAGGCGTACGACGCGGAGAGCGG
>DASXPC010000011.1:0-6930 GCA_036493815.1 Fimbriiglobus sp.
GCGGTGGAACCCGGCGAAGGTGGTGTTCGAGTCGAACGCGGCGTTCCGCGGGATCAAAGACGTCTTCGCCCGCCACGCCCGGTTCGGGCCGAAACTGGTCGGGATCCATCAAACGACGTCGAAGCCGGCCCGGTTCGCCGCCTTCTCCGTCCGGGTGCGGTCGGGCGGCTTCCGCCTGCAAGCCGGCTTCACCGGCCTCGACCCGAGTCAACAGGAGTTGTGGAGCGAAATGACGTCGTACCCCTTCGGCGATACGAACGACCTGCTCGACGCGGCGGCGATGGGGACGGAAGAAATCCTCTCGTACCGCGAACCGCGGATGTGGGTGATGGGATGAACTTGTAGGGGTGGGTCAAGCCCGGCTCTGCGGACGCAGACCCACCAAGCGATGCCAGAAGCGGTTGCCGGTGCCGGTGCCGGTGGGTCATCGCTCGCAAAGCCTCGCTCGACCCACCCTACAAGAGCAGTCAAAAGCCGAAACCGGCAGCGGTTGCCAACTTGGAAAGGAGATTCAAATTGGCGTGTCACTCACCCCTTAATCACCCCAATCGGCCGCATCCGGGCGACTTTCCGCGAGAGGTCCGCGTTGTGCACCACCTCGACCACATGATCGACGTTCTTGTAGGCACTCGGCTGCTCTTCCGCGAGGCCGGCGCGGCTGGCGGCCATGGCAATGACGCCCCGCGCCTCCAGTTCGCGGTCGATCTTTCGGCCCTGGGCATCTTTCGCCGAGGCAGTGCGGCTCATCGCCCGGCCGGCGCCGTGGCAGGTGGTGCCGAAGGTCTTGGCCATGCTGCCGGCACTGCCGACCAGCACCCAACTCGCCCGGCCCATGTCGCCGGGGATGATGACGGGCTGGCCGACGGCCCGGAACGGCTCGGGCACTTCCGGGTGCCCGGCGGGGAACGCCCGCGTCGCCCCCTTGCGATGGACCCAGACCTTCTTCGTCTTGCCGTCGACGGTGTGCTCTTCGAACTTCGCGATGTTATGGGCGACGTCGTAGAGCAGGTCCATGCCGAGGTCCTGCCAGGGCCGGCCGAAGACGGAAGAAAAGACTTCCCGTGCCTGGTGCATGAGCAACTGGCGGTTGGTGAACCCGAAGTTTGCCGCGGCACGCATGGCCGCGAGGTAGCCGCGGCCTTCCGGACTTTCGACTGGAGCGCAGGCGAGCTGGTGGTCCGGCAGGTCGATGCCGTACTTCTTCGGCACGCCCCGAAACGCGGCGAGGGCGTCGTCGCAGACCTGGTAGCCGAGCCCGCGGCTGCCGGAGTGAATCATGACGCAAATCTGGCCGAGTTCGAGGCCGAAGACCTTGGCCACGTCTTCATCGAGCACGGCGTCCACCACCTGCACTTCGAGGAAGTGGTTCCCGCTGCCCAGGGTGCCGCACTGCTTGCTGCCCCGTTCGACCGCGTGCTTCGTGACCGCGTCCGGGTCGGCCCCGTCGATGCGGCCGTTGGCTTCGGTGTGCGCGAGGTCGGCCGGCACGCCGAGGTCGCGGTCGATAACGAACTTCGGCCCCTGGCCCATCAGCCGGCGGGTTTCGACTTCGTCGAACCGGTACTTGCCGCTGCGGCCGACGCCCGTGGGCACGGCGTGGAAGAGTTCCTTCACCAGCGTGCGGACGTGGGCCGTGACGTCGTCGAGGAAGAGGTTGGTCTTCACAAGGCGGACACCGCAGTTGATGTCGTACCCGACACCCCCCGGGGAGATGACACCACCCTCGGTCGGGTCGGTGGCGCAGACGCCGCCGATGCAGAAGCCGTAGCCCCAGTGGATGTCCGGCATGGCCAGGCTCGCCCCCTGGATGCCGGGAAGCGTGGCGACGTTCGCCACCTGGTCCGCGGACTGGTCGAGCTTGATGGCTTGCATCAGCCGTTCGTCGGCGAAGATGAGGCCGTCGACGCGCATCCCCGGCTTGTACCACTTGGGAATGCGGACGCAGCAGGGGTCGATGCGTTCGAGCGGGCCGGTGAAGGAGGCCTTGGCCATGGTTTACTCCGATTTCCAACAGTTGTCGATTCGGCAGTGTTAACCGACTCTCTCACACTCCAAGACGTAATGGCCGTTCCCTCCATCGTCGTCCCACGCGTTAGTCTCCGCTACCTCGATGAAGGATTCATGTTGTTCATCTCGGGTACGGATCGTCCTTCCCGTTTCATCCTTCACGCTCAACCACGACGTCGTTTCGAGGAAGATGCTCCTGATATTCCACTCGTATTGCAGGGCCGGCATCCCCGGAAGTGCATGCAAATCTTCAAAGTAAAAGAACGGGTCGATGCCCAGATAGACCTCCCCTTCGATCCAAGTACCTTGCTTGGCAACCGGTGGAGGTTCGTGGTTCTGATAAGCCATCGCGCCAAAGTTGAGGACCCAAGCGGACCGACCCTCGTAGACAACCTGCCCACGGATTCGATATCGACTCGCCTTAATGCGCTCGAAAGACAAATCACTGGAACGGGCGACTTGAATCGTTTGTGGGTAGAATTCCAACGCAAACTTTGCAACCTGTCCTGCTCGAAAATCGCTGTAATTGCCGTCTTGGATGATCCATGAGCTGAGGCCGACAAACACCTTTTGCATCGCGGCTCCTCGTTCCAAACACTTAATACCGAATATCAAATATCGACGATGACTTCCGCGAGCCATCCATCGGACGTCGTTTCCACGGTCAGGCCGTGGTAGGTGATTGCTTTGACTTCGCGGCCCAATCCATGGTTTTCCGGGTCGAGCGGTTCGCCCCATGCTGTTCCGGCCAAGCCGGCGTCGCGGACATCCACTTCGAACTTCGTGTAGACCATGCCGTCCGTTTCGCTCTTCCGCAGCAATTCGCGGAGCCAGTCGAACAAGAGGAACGGCTTGTCGTCGCCGACAATTTCGATTCGCTCTTCGATCTTCGGTTCGATCTTCTCGGGGTATTCGACGATGCACGAAAACAGCCCGGCCGCGGCGTCGGCGAACAACTCGTTCAGAGTCGGTGCCGACGCCCGGATGCCCAGATCAGCCGTGTGGTCGAACAGTTCGTACATGCGGCGATTCTACCCGGAGCAAGGGAGACAGCTTTTGTGAAAAGGTTCGGTCGGATCGGGCGTGGACCGCGGGCGGCCCGCCCTTCTTGCATGACAACTGGGCCGCGGGAGGCCCGCCTGCTCTTTTTGAATGACCACTTTCGTTTAATGGAAATCAAAGAAGAGCGGGCGGGACGCACGCGGTCCCTTAGGCTAAAGGTCGAAAACGAGACGGGCGCCGGGGCCGAAAATGGTGTTGCGATCGCGGAGGCGAACGCCGGGTTGTTTGTCCCATTTCAACCGCTGGGCGGCTTCGACGAGGTCTTTGCCCCAGCCGTGGGTCGCGGCGTAACGGCGGGCCGGTCGACCCTGAAGCACGAATCGAATCGCGTACTTATCGGCGGTCGTCGCCATGATCTCGACCCCGCCCGCCTTTTCCTCCTTCGCCTCGCGAATGAGGCGAAGTATCCCGGCCCACGCAGTCGTTTCACTGAGAATGGCATCGGGGTCGTGAATTTTCGGCGTGTCTGGCGTGGATGTGGAGGATTGGACCTCGATCCGCCGACGGTCGCGGGAATATTGGGCGTCGAGTGCGGCCAAAATGTCTTCGGCCAATGCCCGCACCCAGACCGTCGGTCCAGAGTAGATCGGTTGCGGATCGTCTTGCAGCGATTGCGCCCACCGCACCCCGGCCAGTAGCATGGTCGCGTCCCGCTCGGCCAAGGGGATTACGACACGGTCGCGGAGCAAGGGTTCGCGGAATTCGCGGAACAGAGCAGACGGCGGGGCGAACCCGGAGAGCGTGATGGTGAACCGCACCGCCGGGAGCAGGTTGAGGAACTGATCGAAATGGGGAACGAACTGCCCGGCCGGAAGGGTGAGACGAGCGGTGATCTCGGGGGCCACTTCCGCGGCTTTGTGCCGGGCGAGATCTTTTGCGATAACTGAATCGGCGTCCGCAGCCTCAGCTCGGAACCGGATGTACTTCGCCCAGGCTACATTCCCCCGCTGGCCAGTTTCTTCTAACCAGTCTGCGAAGACGAGCCGGGCGACCGCATCCGCGGGGGACCGCAGAACGGCTCGCATGAGGGCGTCGGCGTCGGGGTGCGACTGGGACATCCGCGTCCCATCCTATCCCAAGAACCGACCTTCGTCACGCGGCTTCGCCAAATCGACTTAATCGCGGATGGAAATCGACGGATGGGATGTCTTCTGAATTCAGGTACGACCCGGCGGAAAGGTCGGGCGGGGCGGCGGGATCGGACTCGCCTGGGACTTCGGTCCCGTGCAACGGGACCGTCCAGCCCGGCTCGCCGGATTCGTCGGAAGGGGCGAGATGAGGGTGTGCCACGGCCGCCTCCGTGCGGAATCGAAGGACGAACGTAATGTACCGAAGGATCGGTGCGTCAGGGCGTTCGACTTTAACGAATTTGCCGAATTCGGGAAGAATTCGTCCTCAACTCGAGGCCAGGATGTGCATTACGTCGGCGTCTTTCACGACATACTGCTTGCCTTCGAGCCGGTGCAGTCCCTTGGCCTTGGCCTCTTTTTCGGAATACCCGCAGGCCAGGAAGTCGTCGTACCCGATCACCTCCGCTCGGACGAACTTTTCGCTCAGGTCTTTGTGGATGGCTCCGGCCGCGAGCATCGCTTCGGTCCCGGCGGTGATCGGCCAGGTCCGGCATTCGTCTTCGCCCACCGTGAAGAAGACGATCCGCCCCATCGCGTAAAAGATGGCCCGCAACGCCGGTTCGCGGAACGAATGGGAAAAACCCATCATCTCCATGAACTCGGGCCGTTGATCGGCGGGAAGCTCGGCAAGCTCGAGTTCCAGCTTCGCCGGGGCTTGGGTCGCCCGCGGCGACAAGGCGAGCAGGTCCGTCGGGAGCGGATCGGTGAACCCGTTGTCTCCGCGGTTGACGAAGGCTACTTCGGGTTTAAGCGTGAGCAGTTGAAAGCTGCGGAGCAGTTTCTCTTCTTCAGAATTGATGTTTTGGGCCGAGGCCGGAGTTCCCGCCTCGAAAGCAGCCACCACTCGTTTGAGTAGGGCCAATTCGACTTCGTCCGCCTCCCGCTCTTTTGCCGGCTTCGCCTTCTTCATCGCTTGCTCGACCTTCGGCACTCGATTCCCCACGATTTCCATATCCGCGAACAGGAGTTCCTCGCGAAACTTCTTCAACTGCTCGGCGAAGTCAGTGCGGGTGAACCCGTCGAGAACGACGCAGATGCCGTTCGCTTCGCGGAGGATGCCGAGCCGGCGGGGATTATCCTTACGGTCGTCGGCGAGCAACCCCGGCGTGTCCAGGAACTGAATCTCGGCAAACGTGAGCTTTTTCGGCTTGATCTTCTCGGCAACGGCCCGGAGCCGGTCATCCGGGACCTTGGCCGTGCCGATCTGCCCCTGTTGGATCTTGGCCGGATCGGGTGTAACCCCAGTCAGCCAGCGGAACACGGTGCTCTTACCCGACCCGGCAAATCCCACGAGGCCGACCTTCATGACGCTGTCCCTTCGGAATGGACTCGTGCAGGTGATGTACGAAACGAACGCAGGGGGCGTTAGCCCCCTTGCGGAACGGATGAGGTGAAAGACGTTATCGTGCCGGCTGAATCGTTCCGGCTCCGGAAACGGAGGAATGGACGTGCGGGTTGCCCAGGTAGGAAATGCTACCGGCCCCGCTGATCGTCGCACGAAGGTCTTTTTCCGCCCAGACCTGGGCCGAGCCGGCCCCGCTGACGTCCGCCTTGACCTCGGCCGCACGAAGGCCGTCGGCGGCAACTTTTCCCGCCCCGGAAATTCGCAGGTCCGCCTTATTCGTTACGCCGGTCACGGTCATGTTGCCTGCCCCACTCAGCTTGCAGGAAAAGGAGTTCACGGCGATTTCGGTCGCTGTCAGGTCGCCGGCTCCACTGATTTTCACCTTCACGTCCGAACCGGCCCAGTGCGAAACGGTCGCGTTTCCGGCCCCGGAAAGCGACAGTTCGTCGAGCGCCTTCACCGTCACGCGGTATTTGATACCCGCCGACGGAGACACGCTTCCCCGGATCCGGATCGTGAGCACGTCACCTGATTCCGACGTGACCACGAGGGGAATGATGTTGTCGTCTGTTTCGATTTCGATCCCCGGAGCGTCTCCGAACTCGACGGTGAGGTCGCCGACGTCGGTCAGATTGATGACACGAACGTCCTCGCTCAATTCGCGGTCGTCGAAAACCACCCGACCGGATCCGACGACGTGCGGCCCACACCCGGCAAGCGGGAGCAGGAACACGAGAGCAATTGCCGAACGGGGCATGGAATGTCCCTCAAATTGTCGTCGGGAAACGGCGGCTGCCACGACAATCACAAGTCGGGCATCACCCCGGCGAGGATGTCCTTCTCCCACTCTTCCTGGAGCGGCCAGCGTACGGCGCACGGGCCGAAATCCGCGAGATATTGATACTTCGTCAACCGGTCGATGGCATTTTGCAGGATCGCCGGGTTTCGCTTGAAAACCGGCCCGTGGCTCGGCAACAAGTACTCCGCGTCGTCGGACTGAATCCGCTTGAGGGACGCCAGGAAGTCCGGCAAATTTGATCCGTGGTGGGCGTCGATCACACCGACGCACCCGTCCTTGTAAATGTTGTCTCCGCTGAAGAGCAAGTTCCGGCATTTGAACGCGAGTTGGCCGGGCGTGTGCCCTGGCGTGGACCAGGTCGTCAGTTCCACATCGCCGATCTGTAGTTTGTCTCCTTCGCTCAGCGTCACGTCGATCTTGCATGGGGGCATGGGGATGGCGAACCCCTGTGCCGGGATGGCGGCGAAGGTTTGCTCCGTATCCCCCGCCTCGATTAGGGCCGCGGCCTGGGGGTGGGCAAACGTCTTCGCCTTCAGGATTTCACGGGCCGTGGCCAACGCCTGCACGTGGTCGGCATCCGCATGGGT
>DASXPC010000012.1:0-9982 GCA_036493815.1 Fimbriiglobus sp.
TGCCGCCGCGCTCGAACCGATCTGCGACGTGGACGGGTTGCTGTGGTTCCTGGCCCTCGACGTCGGCCTGATCAACTGCGACGGGTACTGGATACGCCAGAGCGATTACAGCATCTTTCTGGACGATAAAGGGAAGTTCCACATTCTCCCGGCCGACATCAACGAGGCGTTCCGCCCGGCCCAAGGGCCCGGCATGGGCGGCCCCGGCGGAGGACGCGGCGGGCAGGGCGGCGGACGTGGGGGTCGCGGCGGACGCGGGGGTCGCGGTGGACAGGGCGGCGGACGCGGGGGGCAAGGCGGGCAGCCCGACTTCGGGCCGGGAGGAGGTGGAGGCGGATTCCAGTTCCAATTACCCCGACCGGGAGTCATTCTTCCCCCGCCCCTTCAAGAACAGCTCCAACTTTCGGACGAACAAAGGCGGAAACTCGCCGAGTTGCAAAAGGATGTAGACGCAAAGATCGAAAAGCTTCTCACGTCCGAGCAGAACAAGCAACTCAAGGAGATGCAAGACCGCGGCCCAATGGGCGGGTTGGGGGGTCCGATGGGGGGTGGCTTCGGCGGTCCGATGGGTGGCTTTGGCGGCGGAAACGGCGGCGGTGTGACCCTCGACCCGCTCGTGAATATCGACGACACCCGCAAACCACTCCGAATGCGGGTGCTCGCCGTCCCGAAATACCGCGAACAATACCTTCAGGATATTCGGACGCTGGCCGAGAAATCTCTCGACTGGAAAGTACTCGGGCCGGTGGTTGCCCAGTACCGGAAGCTGATCGAAAAGGATGTGGAGATCGATACGCGAAAGCTCGACTCGTTCGAGGCTTTCCAGGCAGCGTCCGCGGACGATGGAACGACCCCGCGGGGTCGCGAATATCCGATTCGCGCTTTCGCCGACCAGCGGCGGAAATTCCTGCTCGAGTACAAGGAACCGAAGCGGTAATCGGACCGTACGCTGGCGGTCGTCGTGGGCGGTCCTAGAATGTCCCGCTCATGACGACCGCGCCGCCCGGAATCCGTTCCCGCACGTTCGTCGGGTTGCTCGCGGCCCAATTTTTGGCCGCGTTCAACGATCAGGCGATTCATGCCGCGGCCATGTTCTATGCGATCAACTCCCAATCGATGACCGAGCGGGACGCGATTTCGCTCATGCCGATCCTGTTTTATGCCCCGTGGGCAATCTTCTGCACCGTCGCCGGTTGGCTGGCCGACCGGTATTCCAAGCGGACGTCGCTCGTGGCCTGGAAGGTGGCCGAGGTCGGCATTACTGCCGTGGCTCTCCTCGGATTCTCGCTCGGCAGTCCTCTCGGCCCCTGGATCGTCCTCGGCTGCGTCTTCCTCATGGGGACTCATTCCGCGTTCTTCGTACCCGCGAAGTACGGCATCATGCCCCAAATTCTCCCGTCGGAAGAGCTCTCCCGGGGGAACGGGTTACTCGAATCCCTTTCGTTTCTGGCCGTCATTCTCGGAACGGTCAGTGGCGGGGTTCTTTCGTACCTGTTTCTCCGGAACGAGGCGGTGATCGGCATCATCCTTTTCGCACTCGCCTTGATCGGGGCGGCCGCCAGTCTGTTCATTCGCCCCGTACCCGCCGCCGACCCCGGCAAGCCGTTCCCGCGGTACGTATACGGGCCATTGTGGACGAACCTCCGCCGGCTGGTTCGGGACAATTCGCTGCGCGTGGCGCTCATGGGACTCGTCTTCTTCACGTTCGTGGTCTCGTTCATGCGGGCGACGGTGTACATGCTCGGCGAGTCCCGTAACCCGCGGTGGGACGAACTGAAGACGAGTGTGGTGGTCGGCACGGTGGCCCTAGGTATCGGCCTCGGTAGCCCCCTCGCCGGCTGGTTATCCGGTAAGAAAATCGAACTGCGGCTCGTTCCGTTCGGCGCGCTCGGCATGATATTCGGCTGCCTGGGCGCGGCCGTCTTCCTCGAACGCGTTCCCGTCCTCGTGGGGTGCATTATCGGGATCGGGTTCTTCACCGGGTTTTACCTGGTCCCGCTGTTTACCCTGCTTCAGCACGCCGCGCCGAAAGCGAGCAAGGGCGACCTGATTGCCACGAGCAACTTTGCCAACGTCACGGGGGCGATTCTGGCGTCCGTCCTGTTCTTCGGCGTTGTCTACCTGGCCCAGCGGACGGGGCTCGTTCCGGAAGTCACGCACCGGACTCCGGTCGGCACGGGCCTGCTAACCCGGGTCGATATGTATCGCGGCCGGCCGGTCCACATCGAGGTGGCGCTGGAGGAAACCGGCCGGCTGTTGGAAATTGGAAAGCCGGCCGAGGACCATCACCCACTTTCGCTTCGGGAACTGGTGCGGCACGTGATCGAACCGGCCGACGCCGGCGAACCGAACTTCGACTTGGACAAGGCGGTGCCCACGAAGAGTGAGGTGTCTCCCGCCGTGACGGTTACAGAATATTCGCTGGGCGGGGTTCGGTACGTGGACGTGGTCCGGAAAGGGGCTAACCCTGCCCCGGATTACGATCTTCGGCGGCTGCCGAAACTGCTCTTTCTGGGGGCCGCCGGGATGACTTTGTTGATACTCTTCGCGCTCTGGAAGCCAATCCGGGTCGTTCGCCGACAGACCGGGTAAGGCGGCGCATTGCAGTCGTGCGGCTCAGGCCGTACCCTGTTGTCATGAGCCAGGAACTATGGCCGTTCTACGACAAGGAATTGCGGTTCCTCCGGGAACTTGCCGTCGAGTTTGCTCGGAAGTATCCCCGGGAGGCTCAGTACCTCGGGCAGGACGACGCCGGGCGGAGCAACGACCCGCACGTCGAACGGCTGATCGAATCGGTGGCCCTTCTCGCGGCCCGGGTCCGGCACAAAGTCGACGACGATTTTCCGGAATTGACCAACGCCCTGTTTCAAATCCTCTACCCGCACTACCTCGCCCCCGTCCCGTCAATGGCGATACTCGAATTGGTTCCGAATTCCGGGGCCGATTTGGCAGGCGGCCTTACGGTCCCCCGGCACACGCGGTTCCAGGCCCGGGCAAACGTGCCGACAAAAGTTGACGGACAAGATACGATCACGTGCGAATACCGGTCCACCGCCCCGATAACGCTTTGGCCGATCGCCTTGACGGAAGCGAAACTGGTGGGTCCCCCCCTCCCGGACGACCGGCCGGCCGGGACCGGGTGTATTCTCCGATTTCGGTTCGAGTCCAAAGGGACGACGGCGCTCCACGAGTCCGGCCTCGGCCGGCCGGGGAATGACGGCCGTGTCCTGCCGGTGCGTATTTTTCTGTCGGGCGACGGCCCCCTCACGGCCGCTCTATACGAGGTTCTGTTTAACAACCTTCTCGCCGTCGATTTCGCGAACCCGGCCGGACCCGAACGGTGCCGGCTCGATCCGGCGGACATCCTGTTGCCGGTCGGCTTCCGGATCGACGAGGGTATGCTCCCCTACCCGCCGACCGCCTTCCCGGGCTATCGGCTGCTGACCGAATTCTTCGCCTACCGGGAGAAATTTCTCTTCTTCGACTTGGCCGGGTGGGACAAAGCGCGAGACGCGGGAGCCGTCACCCGGAACGGGGTGGACGTGTCGTTGTATTTGAGCCGGGAAGCCAATCCGGATTACGAGCGGGCCGTAACGGCGCGGACGTTTCGGCTCGGGTGTACGCCGGTGGTCAACCTGTTTGAAAAGACGACTGACGGGATCGCACTGACGCAACGGACGTACGAATACCCGCTGGTTCCGGACCGTCACCACCTGAGCGGGCACGAAGTGTATTCGGTCGACGCCGTGTATCACCGAAACCCGTCGAGCGGGTTGGAAGTCACGTACGAGCCCTTTTATTCGTACCGGCACCACGACCGCGATTCCGGCCGACGATACTGGTATTCCAACCGGCACGGATCGTTTTGGGACCGGGGGACGGACGTTGCCCTTCACTTCGTGGACCTGGACTTTGACCCGTCTTTGCCGGCCGAGGGGATAGTCTTGGCCAAGGTTACATGCCTAAGCCGGGATTTGCCGGAGAAGCTCAAGGCGGCCGGGGCCGAGTTGAAGTTTGAGCCGATTTCGGTTTTGCCGGTGTCGGTGAGATGCCTTCGGGCGCCGACGCCCACGTTGCGGCCCCAATTGGGCCGGGTCAAAACGAGTTCGGGCCGCGACGGTTCGACCGACGACGCAGCGCGCAGTCATGGGGCGTATTGGCGGCTTGTCTCGCACCTGTCGCTCAATCACCTCTCGATCGCCGACGAGAGCTCGGGCAAGTCCGCGCTGCAGGAATACCTTACCCTTTACGACTTTACCGACCCGGATCAGGCCTCGGAACTCACGATTATCGCCCAGAAGGTCCGAGACGGCATTCTTTCCGTTACGGGAGTCCGGGACGTGGCGTACGTTCCGGGTGAATACAGCGGGGGATATGCCCGCGGGACTGCCGTTACCGTCGTACTGCAAGAAGAGAATTACCTGGGCGTCGGCGCGTACTTGTTCGGGGCCGTGCTCGAACGATTCTATGCCCTATATGCGTCGTTGAATTCCTACACCCGGTTTACGCTGAAAACGAAGCAACGCGGTGAAATTGCCGCCTGGCCCGCCCGGGCGGGAGAGAAGGTGCTGGTGTGACGCTTTCCCTCCGCGACAGGCTGTTCGACCCCGAGCTCTGCTGCGAGTTCGACGTGTTCCAGGCCGTCGTCGTGCTGGAGCATTTGGCGGACGGACCCGTGTCGATCGACGATCTCGTTCGGTTCAAGGCCAACGTATCACTTGCGTTCCCGCCGAGTCCGCTGGCCCAGATCATTCCCGCGGTGCCGAAAAACGTCGATCCGCCGACCGCCCCGCCGGTCGAAGGTCCGAACGCAATTCGTCGGCGGTACGCACCGGGCCACGTCCCGATCGTGGTGGTGAATTTCTTTGGTCTGTTCGGGCCGGTCGGGGCGTTGCCCTTGCCGTACACCCGGCGGCTTTGTGAACTGGACAAGGCGAAGGGCCATCAGCGAACGCTGCTCCGCGATTGGCTGGACCTGTTCAACCACCGGCTCACGGCGCTGTTGTATCGTGCCTGGGAGAAATACCGGTTTCCGGTCGGTTTCGCCCGATTCGCACGGCGGGCGTTGGACGACGACGCGCCGACCCTGGAGCCGGACAAGTTTACGCAATCCTTGCTGAGTCTTGTGGGGCTGGGTGTGCCGTCGTTGCGGAATCGGCTGCGGGTGGTTCCGGCCGGGCCGCCGGGAAAGAGGTCGAGTCAGCCCCCCGTGGCCCGGGTCAACGATCTGGCCTTGTTGCACTACGCGGGGTCGTTCGCCCGGAGGCAACCGTCCGCACACGATCTGGGGGCGATCCTGACCGACTACTTCCAGGTGCCCGTCCGGGTCGATACGTTTTCCGGCCAGTGGCTCGACCTTCCCACGGCCGCTCAAACCACACTCGGCGAGACGGCCCGGCTCGGCGTCAACGCCGTGGCGGGGGAACGCGTGTGGGATGTTGGAAGTAAGTTTCGTTTGCGAATCGGCCCGCTCCGCTATGCCGCGTTCGAGGAATACCTGCCCGACCCCGCCCCGGCCGGGGTACGGAAAAGCGTGTTCCTGCTCTCACAGGTCACACGGTTTTATGTCGGTCCCGAGTTCGATTTCGAGGTGCGGTTGGAGCTTGTGGGTGAGGACGTGCCGGACTGTGAACTGGCCGAAGGACCGGGATTCGGTCCGCGGCTTGGTTGGAACACGTGGCTGCCGAGCGACACGATGCCGGCCGTCGTGGACGACGTCGGTTTCGACGGCCCGTGCGAACCGATTTTATCGCCGACGATGTAGCCAATTATTTGTCGTGCGTCAGCTCGTAGTGAGAGATTTTCTCCAACCGGCGGGCGTGCCGACCTCCCTCGAAGGCCGTGCCCAGCCACGTTTTGACCATCCGGACGAGTTGGTCTTCCCCGATAAGATCGGCGGCCAGGCACAGCACGTTCGCGTCGTTGTGCAGGCGGCTCATCTCGGCGTCCACCACGTCCCGGCAGTTCGCCGCACGCACGCCCGCGACTTTGTTCGCCGCGATGCACATCCCGTGGCCCGTGGCGCATACGAGAACGCCACGGTCGGCTTTACCCGCGCCCACCGCCTCGGCGACCGGAATCGCATAGTCCGGGTAGTCCGAACTGGCCGCGGACGTGGCGCCCATGTCCATGACCGCGTGCCCGAGACCGGTCAGGAGTGCGGCCATGCGTTGCTTGGCGGCAACCCCGCGGTGATCGTTCCCTACTGCGATGTTCATGGCGACACCAGCCAGTCCGATAAGAGTCGGGTCAGATGAAGGCGAATGGACTCGGCACAGGCCCGGTAGACGGCCGCATCCGCGCCGATCGGATCGTCCAGGTCGTCGGTTCCCGTTAACAACGTCGGGGTGGGACCGGCGTCCGGAAATCGGGTCCGAAGCAAGGCCGCATGACCGGCCGTCATGGCGACGACGGCGGTTGCTTCGGTCAACAACTTCCCGTCCACCGGCCGACTCCGGTGTCCGGACAAATCCACACCGACCTCCCGTCCCGCCGCTTCGGCTTCCGGAGTGGCGGGAAGGCCGCCCCACGTCGCAACCCCGGCGGAAGCCACGACATATCCCCGGGCTGGCAGCTCTTCGATCGGGCAATGCAGACGGTCCGCCAACAGGCGTTTACATACGGCTTCGGCCAACGGACTTCGACACGTATTGCCCGTGCAAACGAACAATATGTTGAGGTGTCGAGGTCCAGCAGCGTCGCCCGGCATGTCCGTTCGCCAAGGGGGAATCTATTATTTTCAACTTAGAGATTGCGACGGGGACGGGAAGGCAATCCGTCACCGGCCGGCCGGGATCCGGTTCGACCGGGCGATTGCCCGCTGGACGAATGCGATCAGGTCGCCTGGGCGGAATGGTTTCGACACGAATCCCTTCACCGTCCCGGTCGTAAAGAGGTCCTGCAATTCGTGCTCCGAATAACCGCTCATGAGGACAACGGGAACGTCGGGGCGAATCCGAGCCAACAGATCGAGCGTGTCCCGACCGTCCATCCCGGGCATGGTGACGTCAAGAACGAGGCCCTTGATTGCCGAATTGTCCGTGACTTGAGCGACGGCGTCGTAGCCGTCGACCGCTTCAATAACCGCATATCCCGACGTGCGGAGGGCGGTGGCGGCGAACGTTCGCACGGCCGGTTCGTCGTCCGCAACAAGAATTACCTCGTCCGGCCCGATTGGTGCTGTCGGTGTCGAATTGGGTACGGGTGAAGAAGGCGGGGCCGGGATTCGGGACTTCGGTATGCCGACGACGGCGGTCAACGTACTATGTGGCGGCGGGGTGCGGATCAGCAATTCGGCCGAATCCCCGGCGCCGGGCAGCCAGATTCGAAACGTTGACCCTTGATCGGGTGTACTCGTCAGACAGATTTCCCCTTTGTGTCCCCGTACGATCCCGTGTACCGCCGAAAGTCCGAGACCGCGGCCCGTGAATTTGGTGGTAAAGAAGGGTTCGAACACGCGGGCTTTGACGGCCGACGTCATTCCGCATCCGGTATCTTCCACCTCGAGCCAGGCGAAACTTCCCGCGGGCAGGCGATCGCACCCGTGAAAGCCGTCGACCGCACGGCAGGCCGAACGGTCCGACCCGGTGCGAATCGTCACCCGTCCGACATTCCCGCCGATTGCCTCTGAAGCGTTGACGACGAAGTTCAAAAGAACCTGCCTCAACTGCCCGGCGTCGGCCCGAAGCACGGGATTCCCGTCTGCCAATTCCAGCCGCAGGTCGATCTTTTTGTGGACCGAGAGGCGGATGAGCTCGGCCGATTCTTCGATGATCCGATTCAGATCGACCGCGGTGCGGACCGACGGCCCTCTCCCGGCATAAGTCAGCATCTGTTGACACAATGCCGCGGCGTGTTCGGCCGATCGCTCGATCACCCGAAGGGAATCGTGAAACGGGGAAATGGGCGCTAGCTGCTCCCGAATTAATGCCGCATTGCCCAGGATTCCCGTGAGAAGGTTGTTGAAATCGTGGGCGATACCGCCGGCGAGAACGCCGAGAGATTCCAACCGCTGCGTGTCGCGCAACTTGTCCTCGAATCGTCGCCGCTCGGTGACGTCCTGTAGCGTACCCCGCACGGCCCGGCCCGGAAGCCCGCAGGATACGGGGACGACTGTAAAAGCTACGATGCGGTCCTGTCCCGACGCCGTGCGAACGCGGATTTCTTTTTCCCCTTGCCGGCTCTGTTCGACCGCCGCCCGAACCAATTGCTCGGCGGCGGACCGATCTTCCGGCCGAACGTACGACAGCAGGTCACTAAGATTCGGGTCCGGGCCCGGAGGCGGACCGATAAGCATTGTCAATTCGTCCGTCCACGCGACCGCGTCCGGGTCGGCGTCCCATTCCCAAGCCCCGAGATTTGCGATGCGCTGGGCCTCGGCAAGGCGGGTTTCGCTCGCACGAAGGTTTCCCTCGATTTCGGTCCGCGAAATGATCTCGGCGTGAAGTGCCGCGGTTCGGGACATGACGGCCTCCGCAACGACGGCCTCCCGGCCGGTAACGATCAATAAGAGAGCCGTCAACAGAATCGAAAGTCCGAATCCAATCCCGGCTACGACCCAAGTCAGTGACGTCCGGCTTTCTGAAAGGTAAGCTGGTTCGGCTTGGCCGAGGAATTGGAATTCGGTTCCGAGGAGGGAAATGGTTTCGGAATCTACCATTTCACCGTTCGGTTTCCTTTCGGTCGGAGGTCTCAGAGACAACCGAACGCCGAAAGTCCGAGCCGAGCCGTCGAAACGAGCCAGGAGTCGTGTCGGATCGACTCCGACCACAAGAAATCCGGTGGCGGCGCGTGCCGCGAACTTTGACTGCCCGAAGGCCGACAGGGGAACAAAAACGACCCATTCTCCCGTCGATTGGTGAGCGTCGGATTGGTAAAGAGCGGGCAGACAGGTAGTCCGGACGGTTTGAAGGATCGTGCGGACCGAGTGGTCGGAAGCCAGGTCGAACCCGTCCGGCCAGGGTGCATTTTCATCGGGAAAATTCACAACAACGGACGTATGGATCGGCCGGGATCGGACGTCGATGCGGTCGCCGTTCTCCGCCGACTCCCAAACGCGTGCAAGCGTAGTCTTTGAAGTAAAAGCAGTGACTTTTTCCCGAAACGATTCGATTTGGGAATGCGGCACGTCGTACGACAGGCTGACACTTGTGACGAAGGGATACGACGAGCGAAAATTCGAGACGGCGGGGAAAAGCCGCCCCCGGCCCCCGGTAGGCAACGAACTCCAGTCATACGGGAGAAAGGCCCGGGCCCGATCCAGCGTATTGATAAATCGATTGAAATCGTCGGCCAATTCGGCAGCCGCCGAGCGCGTGTCGTCCGCCAACTTTCGACGCACGGCCCGGTCGTCCCAGTAGTTAGCAACTGCCAATATCCCGACGACGGCAACGGCTCCGATCAACAGCGGAAGGGCGAGGGTAAGACGGCGGGGACGCCAGACGGCCGTTGGTGTGGCGATAAAAGCGAGCGTAATGGGCGTGAAAATTGCCCCCCCGACCGCCGCGCTCCACCACCGTTCGCCGACAGCGGACCAGAAATCCTGCCACGGCTGGGTTTGAAAACCGTAGGCGACGAGAACGGAAAGGCTGGAAGGAAGCAGGGTGAAAACGGGGCCGGCCAAAACGAGAAACTTCAGGATGTCCCACTCGTTGGTTAGCGGGCAGTCGGCACCGACCACCTTTCGTATCAGCCATGCCCCGAAACCAGCTTGAAGCACGCCGATTCCGCCCAACCCCACCGCCACGATTCCTCTCGGGAAAATACCGAGGTCCGGATTGATCAGGCAGGACGTGCAAAAGGCGATAATCATTTCGGAGAATGCGATGGCGGGAAAGGCACGTCGGCCGAACACCAGGACGGCGGCCAATCCGATGCCCGCCGGCGGCCAAACGGCCCACTCGAAAGACGGGGAATGAGACAATACGCCGAATCCACCCGACGCGAGCAGGAAGCAACTCAGAATGAAGTTTAGTGGAAGAAG
>DASXPC010000013.1:0-5466 GCA_036493815.1 Fimbriiglobus sp.
CTGCTAGATCAGCCACGAGTGCAGAGAAGGCGAGGTCGAAACTCGGGATCAGCCCGACGCCGATTTTCGCTCCGGCGTAACCGTCTTTCAACCGCAGGACGAGACCGTTGTGCGTGTCCCAACCGGTGTTGTTCACGGTGACGAACGGCACACCCCGCTCGACCAGGCGGCGGGCCAGTAGGCAGCTCTGCCCGACGGTGCGCGGGCCGTACGCCGCCCGTACGGACTGCTTTTCTTCGCTCAGGTCAAACGCTTTCTTGGCCGCAGGAGTGGTGGTGAGCCGGTACGCCCGTTCAAGGTCCGGATCGGCGTTCGCCTGTTCGTGGAAGAGGTCGAGTTGGGCGAGGAAGTTTTTGCGGCGGTCCATGCGCGTCGCGGTGACGCCGGGGAAAAAGTCGAGGTCGCGAACGGCGAAATGAGGCTTGGCCGGGTCGCCGCCGGTGGCGAACGGCCGGCACGCGGCGCCGAGATACCCGGCCCCGGCGGTGGGTTTCACGTCCGGAATGGCAACGTACGGGGGCAGCGTCGCTTTCCCGCCGCGGAAGTACGCCGTCACTGCCCCGTAACTCGGGTATTCGAGAGCCGGCGACGGCTTGTATCCGGTCAGCAGATACTGGTTGGCAATACCGTGCTCGCCGAGCGGAGAGGTGACCGAGCGGACGATGGCAACCTTATCCATCACCCGGGCCGTATTCGGGAGAAATTCGCAGATAGAAATCCCGGGAACGTTTGTGGAAATCGGCGCGAACGGGCCGCGGACTTCGAGCGGGGCATCGGGCTTCAGGTCGAACGTTTCCAGGTGGCTCGGCCCACCATCGAGCCAGAGGAGGATGCAAGACTTCGCCTTCGCCGTTGCCTGGGCCCGGGCAAGGGCAGGCAACGTGAGGCCGAGGGCCCCGAGGCTGCCTACGCGGAGAAAGTCGCGGCGGGATGCGAACACTGTCGGCTCCGGTTACCGGTTCTGAGCAAATTCGCCCGAATTCAAGACCGCCCAGAGGAAGTCTTCCAGGGCGTCGGTGCGGTCGGCATTCGCCATATTGGCGAATCGCTTCGCCCACGTGCCCGCCTCCGTCTGCGTCGGATTCCGACCATAGGCCCGCCGGTAAACTTCGGCCACAATCGCGGCGTCCGTTTTTCCCGCGGCGAGGAGCGCGTGCAGTCGGCCGTCGGCGCTGACGACCTTTCGGTTGATCACCTCACCGTTCACCAGATGCAGTTTGGCGGGCAATCCACCCGCGGCCGACGGCCCGTCGCACGAAACCGTCCGCGTGCATCGCCCAAGGACGTCGAGCGAGCGGGACGGCGTGGTGACGTCGAACAGTCCGATCGCCCGGGTGCCGAGGGGGTTGTCGCCGTAGCGGTCCGACACGGCGGTTACGTCGGCAATGGCGTCGGCGAGCACTTCCGGTTCGAGCAGCCGAAGGTAGGCGTGCGAGTAGTATCGGTCGTCGGCCGCGTTCGCGGCCGTCGGGACACTACTCCGCGAGTAGGTCTCGCTCGTGGCAATCAGTCGGAGGGTTCGGCGAATGTCGTACCCGTGCTCGACGAAATCGCGGGCGAGGCGGTCGAGCAATTCGGGATGGGTTGCGGGATTGGTGTCGCGGAGGTCGTCGGTCGGATCGACGAGGCCGCGGCCGAACATTTGCTTCCAAAGCCGGTTGACCGCGGCCCGGGCGAAGTAGGAGTTGTCTTTCGCCGTGAGCCAGTCGGCGAAGGCGATGCGAGGGTCGCCGCCGTCCGGCAAGTATTTAACTCCGGGGATTCGCGGGATCGCCGGTTCACCGGTGCGCGGGTTGGTCACCCCGCCACGGGCCGCCACCGCGACCACCCGGCCGCGGTTGAGCCGGGCGAACACGGCCGCGAGGCCGTGATAATCATCCTGAGTCCAGCGGTCGAGTGGATGGTTGTGGCAGTTGGCGCATTGCAGACGAACGCCGAGGAAGACCTGCCCGACCAGCTCCGCCTCACCCCGTGCATCGTTTGTGAGTCGGGCGAAATAGGCCGGGCCGACGGCGTGGGTGTCGCCGGTTGCGGCAAGTATGGTCCGGGCGGTCTCATCATACGGGGCGTTCGATTTCACCCGGCTTCGTACCCAATCGTGAAACGCCTTGGCCCCGACCTTGTCGCCGGAAAGCGGGCGAATGCGGAATAGCGCCGCGAGACGGAACGTCTGGTATTCGACGAACCCGTCGCCGGCGAGAAGGGAATCGACCAGTTCGGCCCGCGAAATCAAGCGAGTACCGTTGAGAATGTTTTGGACTTCGCGATCCGTCGGCAGACGGCCGGTGAGATCGAGCGTTACCCGGCGGAGGAAAGTGGCGTCGTCGCACCGGCTGGAAACGGGCAGGCGAAGTGCGGTCAGCGTGCGATAGACTTCCTCGTCGATGAAATTGCCCCGCGGTTCGTGCGAGAGAACTACGGGCTTTTCACCAAGGGGGAACGTGATTCGGACCGGCACGACGCGGTCGAGGAAGCGGGCAACGACGTCGTGCCGGCCGCGGCGGCGAATGGTCGCCGTCGTTCCCGTCGGATCGATTTCTACCGCGGACGGGTCGGCCGAAGTGAACACCGTCCACTGCGATACGTCCTCCGGTTTCCCGCCGTCGAAGCGGGCCGTTGCCGAAAATGGGATTCGCTCCCCAACTTTACTTGCGAGGAATTCGGCAGGGCCGACGGAATAGTGCGTCAACTGTCGCGGCGTCTTCGCCCGCGGAGCCCCGGCCGCAAGCCAAGCCAGCAGCCGCTTTTCACCGGCACTGCCGTCCGCGAGCCGAACGCCGCCCTCGTGGGGCAGGTCGCCGGTCGGTTTGAGATAGACCAGACTCTCGTCGGGTCTGGCAAGGTTGACCCGCCGGCCCTTCCGTTCCTGAACGACCGCATTATAATCTGCCGCCGGATCGCCGCCCAATAACGACAGTTTGAACCCGCCCCGCCCCGCCGCCGACCCGTGGCACGCCCCGGCATTGCAACCGGCCTTCGTAAACAGGGGAACAATTTCCGTGTCGAAATCGACCGCCATCGCGGGCGACGTTGCGAAGGGTACGGCCAAAATCAATGCCAGCAGGCGTCTCATCACTTGTCCTTTTTCCCGCCATATTCCTTGGCCCACTTTTTCAAATACTCCTGTGCCTTGGGCGTGCCGTAATTCTCCAGCTTACCCCCATCGATAATGATGTTGGCGCGCCGGCCGATATCCTTTTTGAAGGCTTCGTGCGACTTCGCATAATCCTCGACCGCTTTCGCCGCCTTTTCGACGTCTTCCGACTTCGCGTTGAGCCGGATGACGGGGCCGAGCAGTTCTCGCACCTTCGCATCCAAGGCCGCGGCCGGTCGGGCACGGCCGTCCCGAGCGGCCATATTGGGCATAAGATCCTCAATCTTCGGCGCCTTGCCCCCGGCCACCTTCACCACGGCATCGAGGATCTTCGGCAGATCCGCCTGCAGGCTCGGCTGCACCAAAGCAAAGTTTGCCGTCACTTTATTGTCCTTCCCGACGAGGATCGTCAGCGTCATGGCTCGGTTGAGGCCGTAGCTGCCCGGCCCTTCCTTGCCGTCCGGCGAGATCCCCAGCGGGGCATCTTTCGCCAGCGCCTGCTTCACCCGCTTCAGCGTGTTCTCCGCTTCGGTCACGTCGTCCGTCAGCCAGACGACGCCGGTGTGCAGCCCGTCCTTCGCCCGGCCGGCGGTGTACGCTGTCAACGTCCGGGTCAAGCTCAGCGACATTCGGTTGAGGTCGTGAACGAAGACGAGCACGATCGGCTTACCGTCCGCCGACTTAACGAAGTCGAGCTCTTTCCCGGCGGCATCTCCGAAAACGCCTTTGACCTTGAACCCGGGCAGTTTCTCGCCGACTTGCGGACCGGAATAAACGGGAGCTTTCCCCTCCTTCTCCTGGGCCACTGCGGACGGGCCACAAAGAAGAACAACCAAAAGTGACGGGGAGAACAACCGAAGCATAAAACTTCCTCCAATGCACCGTGGAAAATAAGGCTCAGAAATATGACAGTTCGGCGGGAACAACTCAGGTGGTCATCGTAACCGGAATCTTGTGCAGGGAAAATCTGTATCGGGAGAATTCCGCTGCCAAATCCCAGCCCGGCCGACTACAAAAAGAACGAGTCCCACCGACAATCCCATCTCCGTGTTCCCCGAGGTCAGTATGCGGAAGCAATTTTCCGTCGCCGTCGCCGTTGCGTTTGCAGCCGCGGCATCCCAGGCGGTTGCCGCCGGCCCGATCGCCGACGGCAACTGGCTGCTCTCGACCGTAAACGCCACCGGTGAAAGCGCCCAAGCCATCCTTAAAGTCGAAACCAAAGACGGCGTCCCAACCGCCACGGTCCTGTTCACCCCGACTCGTGCACAAACGCGCGGGGGCAATCCTACCGCCAACCCGCGCAAGCCCGAGGTTCGAGACTTCAAAGTTTCGGACAAAACGATCTCGTTTACCTTCCGCCTGCCGGGCCGTGGCGGTGCGACGTCCGCGTTGACGTTCGTCGGTACGGAGACTTCCGACCCGAAGAAAATTCTCGGGAGTTACGGGTCCGAAACATCCACTATCCGGGCCGAGTTGACCGCTACGGATAAGGACAAACTGGATCCGAAAGAATATCTGGTTCGTTCCCCGGCGGCCGACGCTTATTCGAAAGCGATCCAGGCCCAGATCAAGCCGGCTCGTCTTCAGGCTCAGGCTCGGCAGGAGAGAGATGCGGAGAAGAAAGCCCAGTTGCTCAAGGAAGCGACCGAAGCGATGAAAGCAGCCGAGACGGAAGTGCCCAAACTTTATCGCGACGTTTTAGCCCATTACCGGAATACTCCGGCGGGGTACGACGCGGCACTCGCATTGATCCGCTCGGCCGGGAAAACGCACGCGACCACGGCCGAGGCGTCCGAGTGGGTGGCCGTCGTGGAATCTCAGGCGGCCATGTACGGACCCCGTTTTGCCACGCCCGCACTGACGCAGGTCGCGGACACGCTGGCCGACGTGAAGGTATTGTCCCCGATCGCCGTCCGGGTCATCGAGCCGATGGTGAACGAGTTGAAGAATTCGGACTCGGCGACGAACCAGGTGAAGGTGTTGACCATCTACCGAAATGCCCTCGAGAACGCCGGCCGGACGCCGGAACTCAAGCCGATCGACGAGCGGCTCGCCAAGCTGGAAATTCGGCTGGACCGGGAATACCTCGCTTCCGTGCCGCCGTTCAAGCCGGAACCCTACGCCGGGCGGACGGAGAAGGGAGCGAACCAGGTTGTGGTCATGGAACTGTTCACCGGCGCCCAGTGCCCGCCGTGCGTCGCCGCCGACGTCGCCTTCGACGCCCTCGGCAAGAGCTATAAGCATTCCGACGTGCTGTTGCTTCAGTACCACCTGCACATCCCCGGCCCCGACCCCTTAACCAACCGGGACACGCTCGCCCGGGCGAGTTACTACAAGGTGAACTCGACGCCGAGCACGTTCTTCAACGGCAA
>DASXPC010000014.1:0-6301 GCA_036493815.1 Fimbriiglobus sp.
CGTATTGCAGCCGGGACATCCCGGCCGTGAGCACACGCCCCAAAAACGACGGGTCGGCCTTCGCCATGTCGTAGGCTTCTTTGAACTTCCGCTTGTTCACCGTGTCGGAGAATTCTTCGACGAACCCGGCCGGGATGACCCCGGCCATGCGCAAGTCGAGCGTCAGAAGCACGACCAGTGCGACCATCCACATCGACACGGAGAGAAGGATAACCCCGAAAACGAGGCCGATGGACTTGATGATGTAAACGAAAACGGGCGTTTTCTCGACGACCGGAGCTCCGGCGTCCGCCCCGGCTGCGTCCTGAGCCCACGCCGCCGCCGGTTCGGCCAGTGCGACGGCCAAAACCAGACACGCCACAATTAACGGAAATCCCAGCCGGGTCTTCAACAGTCGTGCCATAGATCGCGCAACCTGCGAACGGGTTTTGGGAACGGACGGGCGGAACCGAATTCGACTCGAATCGCGATTTGGAAGCAACACCCTTCCTTATCGACGTATTGTCGGACCGCAAAGTTCCACCACCATCCTATCGCTAGCGACCGTCCGCCACTGGAAGGTTGCGATCCGCCCGGGCAACGTCAAGTGCGAAACGTCCGCTCCGCGAGCTATTTCCCACTTCGTGAATCGAATTCACGGTTCGAACCGGAGCGCGAAATCCATGACCGCGACAGAAAAACCACCGAACCATGCGGGGCGGGAAAAGTATTTTCCGACATTCTTTCCGGAGGATCGGCCGAAACGTGCGTAATTCACATTCGGTCGAAATATTCCATTTCGGCCAATGCGACCCGAAGCCCCCCGGCCGCGTCAAGCACGTAATTTTCTCCTAGTAAACCCTACCGATTTTCATTCCTGCGCCGTTTGCGCAGGGCGCGAACGATTCCCGCCGAAACACCCTTTTCGTCCCCCGGTCGTAACGGGTTTGTCGGAAACCCACTCGGACCGGCGAACAACCGTTGCAACCCAAAAAGTTGCGGTCTATTACTTGGTAACCACATTAGGCGCAATGCGCCCGGTTTGCATTTATTAGGGTCATTTATGCCCACGCTCATGGCCAATCCGCTCTCCATGACCCGGTCGCGACAACCGGCGTCGTCTGCCGGTCCGGCCCGGACCGGGCCGCACGAACTCGCCCGCTTGCTGCCGGCAAAAGGCGACCCCGACTACCTCTGGATTCTTTGCGAAATGGTTCGGGCCGACCTGGAAATGAATTGGACGGAAGGCCGCCAGCGCCGACTCGGCGATTACAAAAAAGACTTCCCCGAACTGTTCCAGGACGCTCCCGTGCTCCGGGCCATCGCCTGCGAGGAATACCAGATCCGGGAATCCTTTGGCGACAATCCGGACCCCAATGAATACGCCCATAGTTATGGGGTGATCCCGGTCGATCGCATCCGTCGGGCGAACGTGCTGACCGATACGGTCGCGGGCAAGGTGAACGTCGTTCGCGAAACGCCCGACGAAATGCCCGGGGCGAACGATTACCTCCTGCCGCCCGACGTGGCCGGCGGGATCAATATCAGTCCGGCCCATTCCGCCAAATTCCCCGCCATTGGCGAAACGTTCCTCGGCTTCCGCCTCACGGAAGAACTCGGCCGCGGTGCCTTCGCCCGCGTGTATCTCGCCCGGCAAGTCGCCCTCGCGGATCGAGCCGTGGCACTGAAAGTCACGACCCGGCCCACGCAGGAACCGGACCGACTGGCGAAACTTCAGCACACGAACATCGTCCCGATCTTCTCGGTCCACTCGGCCGGGATGCTCCAGGCGGTGTGCATGCCGTACCTCGGTCGGGCGACCCTGGCCGATACCATTAACGCGATGCGGAAGAACGGGATCAGTCCGCAAACCGGCAGCGAACTGTTCAGCACCGTGATGGACGCGGCGACGGTGCCCGAGCATCCGGTCGACTCTCCCACCCCGCCGGTCGGAATCCCGTCTCCGATTTTCGACGCGGAAGCATCGCCCCAGCCGGTCCGGGACATGCTGTCCCGCATGTCGTATCTGGACGCGGTAGCGTGGGTCGTGGCCCGCCTGGCGGAAGGGTTGACGCACGCACACCGCCGGGGCATCCGCCACTACGACCTCAAACCGGCCAACGTCCTCCTCGGCGACGACGGCCAGCCGATGCTCCTGGATTTCAACCTCGCCCACGACGTCGCCGCCGGAAAACGCGAGCAGCTCGGCGGCACCATCATGTACATGGCCCCGGAGCAACTCGAAGAAGTCCGGGATCAATCCCCGGGCCGGGTGACGGAACAGACCGACCTCTACAGCCTCGGCGTCATCTTCTTCGAACTGCTGACGGGCCGGCACCCGTTCGCCTTGTCGGGTCAGGCGAACAAAGTGGGCGCCGCACTCGAACTGCGGAAAGCGGGGGCGCCGCCCGTCCGGTCGATTAATCCGGCCGTTTCCCCCGCCATCGAGGCCGTCGTCCAACGGCTCCTCGAACCGGACCCGACGAAACGGTATGCCTCGGCCGAGTACCTCTGGACCGACCTCGACCGCCATGCAATACACCTCCCGCTTCTCTACACGGACGAGCCGAGCATTCGCGAATCGTTCCGGAAGTGGCGGTATCGGAATCCCGGCGTATTCCGCCGCGTCGGGTTTGCGGTCGCGGCGTTGACCGTCGCGGTGTCGGGGGCATGGGCATATACGGCCCACCAGGCCAGCCGGGTGGCCGCCGCGGACGACGTCGTCCGCCGATACCGGAACGACTTGGAAACACTCCGGGTCGATCTGACCAGCCCGCTTAATTCCCCCTCCCACGCCAGCGGCGTGGCCAAGGCGACTGAATGGCTGGCCATTTTCGGCGTGTCCGAAGCCGGCACGACCGGGTGGGCCAAGCACCCCGTACTGACTCGACTGAACCCGACCGACCGTGCCGCGTTTGCGGCCGATTTGGGCGAAACCGCGGCCTTATTGGGCTTTGCCCAACGGCCGGAGGACGTCCCGGCCGGGGAGAAGGACGACGCCAAGGCACGGGCCGGCAAGTGGTTCGCCGCGGCCGTGGAGTGCTTCCGTGGTCAGCCCGTGCCGGCCGCAATCCGGGACAGTCAGGCCACCCTGGCCGGGTCCCAACCCGAACCGGACCTGATCGTTGACGACGAATCCTCGCGGGCCACGTTTCTCCGCGGGGTGGCGCAATTCGTCTCCGGACGGTACCCCGCAGCCGTGCAGCAATTCGAGGCCGTCACCCGGGCGCATGCCGACCATTACGGGGCGCAGTTTTTGCTCGGCCGCTGCCACTTCGAACTGGGCGAACACGCCCGGGCCCAGGAACGGTTCGACATGGCCCGGGCCTTGGCCGCGAACGACTACCGGCCGGCCTATAACCGCGGACTGTCGCTCCTCCAGATCGGCCGCAACGCCGACGCCGAGGAGGAATTCACCGCGGTGATCGTTCAGAACCCGACCTACGCCCCCGCTTATTTCGAGCGGGCGATGGCCCGGCAATTATCCAAACCGAAGGACGCCCTTGCCGACTTGGCGCGTGCCGCCGATCTGGGCGGGGAGACGGCTCCGTTGCTGAACGTCCGGGTGCGGGTTTACACCGAACTGCACAACGAGCCGGCTGCCGAGGCCGCCCGTCAGGCCATTCTGAAGTTCCACGCGAAGACCGCGATCGATTACACAATCCTCGGGTACACCCTGCAAAATAAGAAGCGATGGGCGGAGGCCCTCGAAGCGTATCGGAAAGCGTCCGACCTGAATCCGACCGACTTCATATCGTGGTACAACCAGGCCACGGTCATCGAAAAGAGCCACGGGAAATCGGAAGACATGATCGTCGTCCTGAATAAAGCGGTCACCGCGAGTCCGAAATCGTCCCTGGCGTTGGTCGGGCGCGGTTTGACGTACGCCCGGCTCGGCAACCGGGAGGAGGCCATCAAGGACGTCGAAAAAGGCCTTCAAATGACGGAGCATTTGATTCCGACAACGATTTACCACGCGGCGTGTGCCTACGCCTTGACGAGCCAGATCGAGCCGAACGACGCCGACCGGGCCGTCAACCTCCTCCGCTGGGCGGCGAAAGCGGGCTTCCATCGCTGGGACATCATGGAATCGGATACCGATCTGGAGGCCGTCCAAAACCGGGACGATTACAAGCGGATTATTGAATCGATCAAGGAACTGGTGAAATAGTCACCCGCTACAATGGCCGGCATGGACACGCTGCCGGCTCGCCCCGAGTTGCTCGCCCCGGCCGGGGATTGGGAGGCCCTCCGGGCCGCCTGCGCCAACGGGGCCGACGCGGTTTACTTCGGGCTGACGCAGTTCAACGCCCGGGCACGGGCCGCCAACTTCACTTCCGACGAGCTTCCCGACGTCCTGGCGTTCCTCCACGCGAGGAACGTCCGGGGCTTCGTTGCGGTCAACACGTTGATCTTTCCGGACGAGCTGGCCGAAGTGGCCGATCTGGTCCGGAAGATTGCTACCGCGGGGCCGGACGCGGTCATCGTGCAGGACCTCGGCCTCGTGCGGCTCATCAAGAGAATCGCCCCGTCGCTGCCCGTTCATGCCAGCACGCAAATGACGTTGACCGAACCGCGGGGGATCGCGTTCGCCAAACGGCTCGGTGTCGACCGTGTGGTATTGGCCCGGGAGCTGTCGATTGCCGACATTCGCACGGTCGCGGCCGGGACCGACATGCCGGTGGAAGTGTTCGTCCACGGGGCGCTTTGCGTGGCGTACAGCGGTCAGTGTCTGACGAGCGAAGCCCTCGGCGGCCGCAGTGCCAACCGCGGACAATGTGCCCAGGCCTGCCGGCTGCCGTACGAAATGATCGTCGACGGCACGCCCCGCGACCTCGGCGACAAGGCATATCTCCTCAGCCCGCAGGACCTCGCCGCATACGAGTTGATTGACGACCTGATCGCGGCCGGCGTGACGTCGTTCAAGATCGAGGGCCGGTTGAAGGGCGGCCCGTACGTGGCGGCGACGTGCCAGACGTATCGCAAGGCGATCGACGCGGCCCTCAGTAAGCGACCGTTCGACCCGACCCGGCGAGAAGAGCTGGACCTCGCCCAGACGTTCAGCCGCGGCCTGACGCACGGATTCCTCGACGGCAACGACCACCAAAGACTCGTGCGGGGGCGATTCCCCAAAAGCCGGGGCGTGCGACTCGGGACCGTGACGGGATTTTTCAGGAACGGGGTTCAAGTTAAATTGGCCGAATCCCTACCGGTCGCGGACTTGATCCGTCCCGGCGACGGCGTCCTGTTCGATCTCGGCCGACCCGATACGACGGAACCGGGCGGACGAGTCTGGGCCGTCCGCGAATCCGCCACGCTCGTCGAGCTTCAGTTCGACCCCGAGAATATCGATCTTTCGTCCGTCAAAGTCGGCTGCGAGGTCTGGAAGACGGACGACCCGGCCCTCAAGAAGCGACTGGAGCAGAGCTATTCGCAGGACAAACCCGCCCGCCGCGTTTCCGTCCGGGCGACCGTTCGCGGCGAGGTCGGGGGGCCGTTAACAGTTTCGCTGACCGACGACCGCAATCGCACCGCAATCGCGACCTGGCCCGGTCCGCTCGAAGTCGCCACGAAACGTGCGACGACCGGCGACGAAATCCGCGACGCCCTCTCCCGCCTCGGCGAAACGCCGTACGAATTGGGCGACGTCGCGATCGACCTTCCCGCAAGTGTCCTCGTCCCCAAGTCGGTGTTGAACGACCTTCGCCGACGGGTCGTTGCCGACTTGCTGTCCCAGAAATCGACGGCAGCGAGGCATTTAATTGGCGATCCGGATGCTCTTTCGTCGATTCGGACCGGCCTGTCTTTCATTTCGAATTCCGCACTCCGCACTCCGCACTTAACGGTCCTCTGCCGCACACTCGACCAACTCGACGTCGTCCTTGCCCATTCCGTCCGTCCTCGAATGGTTTACTGCGACTTCGAAGACCTCCGCCGGTATGCCGATGCCGTGCCCCGGGCGAAAGCGGCCGGCATTCCCGTCGGCCTCGCCACGCTGCGGATTCAGAAACCGGGCGAAGAGGGTTTCCACGGCCCGATACTCCGGGCGAGGCCGGACGCCGTGCTGATCCGTACCCTCGGCGGACTCGGCTACTTTCGGTCCGAACTTCCCGCCGCGGAATTGATCGGCGACTTCAGCCTGAACGTGTCGAACGACCTGACCGCCGACCTGCTCGTCCGCGAAGGATGCTCCCGGCTCGTGCCCAGTTTTGATTTGAACTGGGAGCAACTGAAAGGATTATTGCAGCGGTTCGACCCGGCCCGGTTCGAGCCGGTGATCCATCAGCACATGCCGATGTTTCATATGGAGCACTGCGTGTTC
>DASXPC010000015.1:0-3795 GCA_036493815.1 Fimbriiglobus sp.
CTCCTCGCCAAAAACCCCGACCACCGTTACCAATCGGCCAAAGACCTGCTCGCCGAACTCGACCGCATCGGCAAAATGAACGGAGTGAAGGAAGACAGTTAATCGGGATCGCGGGATTCGAGTTTCACGGCGTCGTTGCCATACCTTTGCCGACCGCGAGCCGGTCATTCCGTCCTCTCATACCGGGCAGCACCATGACTCCTTGTAGAATTCTGTTTCTTCTCGTTTTCACCGGGCTGAGTTTCGTGCGCCCCGCGGAAGCGGGCGAGCCGGCGAAGACCGTGAAAGTCTTCGTCCTGGCCGGACAATCGAACATGGAGGGCAAGGCACCGAACACCCTCCTCGAACTTCAGGCCACGGACGCGAAGACCAAAGCGATTTTCGCCCACCTTCGCAAGAACGGCGAGTGGATCGTCCGCGACGACGTGTTCATCAAATTCCTCGACCGCAAAGGGCCGTTGACGGTCGGCTACGGCTCCCCCGGCCGCACGGGCGTGGAATTGGAATTCGGCACCGTGATGGGAAACCACTACGACGAGCCGGTCGTCCTGGTCAAAGCGGCGTGGGGCGGGCATTCGCTGTATAAGCTGTTCCGTTCGCCCTCGGCCGGGCTTCCCGCCGAATCGGTCCTGCAGAAAGAACTCAACCAGGCGCAAGCCAATGTCCGGAAGGCCAACGAGAAAGACAAGAAGAATCGACCGTTACCCACGATGGAAGACATCAAGAAAGACTACGGGTCGAGTTACCGCAATATGTTGGCGGAAATGAAGGACACGACGGCCCACTGCGGCACCCTCTTCCCGGCCTTGAAGGGCATGCCCGTGGAACTGGCCGGGTTCGTCTGGTTTCAGGGATGGAACGACCAGTACGGGGCGGAACACGAGTACGAATCGAACATGACGCATTTCATCCGCGACGTCCGTAAGGACCTGAACGCACCGAAGCTGCCGGTCGTGATCGGGGTCATGGGCCAGAACGGGTCGAAGCCGGCGACCGGGGCCATGAAGGTCATTCAGACGGCCCAACTTGCCATGAACGACGTGTCGGAGTTTAAGGGTAACGTCAAAGCGATTCGCACGGACGTTCTGGTCGACAAGGCGGCCGAAGCTCTTTACCCCACCTGGCAGAAAAATGCCGAACAATGGAAACTGGTTGGCGGCGACCACGGCTACCACTACCTCGGCAGTGCGATCTGGTTCGACCGCATCGGCAAGGCGATGGCCGAGGCTATGCTCGAATTGATACCGAGTCAACGGAAATGACATCGCAACGCATTTTCGTTTTTTCGCATAGCCGGCTTTCCGCCCTCGTCCGGCCGAATCGCCTTCCGTATCCGCCCGGGACAACCATTCGCGAGCGGTGCTGAATTATGTGGATTGTCGATCGGGCTATGTAAATACCACGCCTGACGTCGTTCCAAGATTGTCGGAGGCAATTTTTCTTTTGGACAGAAGACGGGGGTCGGAGAATGAAAATCGCGATAAACGGGGCGGGCATTGCCGGCCCGGCCCTTGCCTGGTGGTTGCAACACTATGGC
Organism: Fimbriiglobus sp.; assembly: GCA_036493815.1. Taxonomy (GTDB): domain Bacteria; phylum Planctomycetota; class Planctomycetia; order Gemmatales; family Gemmataceae; genus DASXPC01. Next base: position 1,538 of record DASXPC010000015.1, read on the forward strand.
CACGAACCCGTCCTGTTTGAAAGAGCACCGGAGTTGCGAACGGGCGGTTACATCATCGACTTTTGGGGAATCGGGTACGACGTGGCCGAGAAGATGGGACTGTTGCCGGAGTTACGGGAAGCCGGATACCGATTCGAGTCGGTTCGAATGGTAAACCGCAACGGTCGACAGATCGCGAGCCTCGACGTCGGCTCTTTCCAATCGCTCCTCGGCAATCGATTCTTCAGTATCGCGCGGGGCGATATCGCATCGATCATTTTTCGGGCCTGCCGGGGGCTCGAAACCCATTTCGGCAAGACCGTTGCGGGAATTCGACAACATGCGGCCGGCGTAATCGTGGAAGTTTCGGACGGGTCGGAGCGGGAATTCGACCTCGTCGTCGGCGCGGACGGTCTGCATTCCCAGGTCCGTGCCAAGGCATTCGGACCGGAAGCGCAATTCGAACACCACCTCGACTGCCACGTCGCGGCCTTTCCGCTCGCCAATTACCGACCGCGGGACGAATCGGTTTACGTCACCCATACCGTGCCCAAACGTCAGGTGGGCCGTGCCGCATTGCGGAACGACGTGTCGATGTTTCTTTTTATCTTCCGGTCGGATCTACTCGGCCCTCTTTCCGAATCCCGGACGCATCCGAAACAAATCCTCCGCGAAGTATTCGGCGACATGAAATGGGAAATTCCCCAGATTCTGGCGCGGCTGGACGAAGTCGAAGAAGTGTACTTCGACCGGGTCAGCCAGATCCGCATGGACCGATGGACGACCGGACGCGTGGCATTGGTTGGCGATGCCGCCGCGTGCGTTTCGTTTCTCGCCGGCGAAGGGACCGGTCTGGCGATTGCGGAAGCATACGTATTGGCCGGCGAATTGCACCGCGCCGGCGGCGATTACCAGACCGCGTTCGAGCAATACGAGGCGAAACTCCGCACGTTCCTGGCGCAAAAGCAAAAGGCCGCGACGCGAATCATCGGTTTTTTCGCCCCGAAAACCGCCCGCGGCCTGTTCCTGCGAAACCTCCTGATGAAGGTCACGTCGATCCCCTTTCTTGGAAACCGATTGCTCGGCAGCGCCATTCGGGACGATATCCAACTGCCGAGTTATGAACCGTTGCCTTCCACGGCGACCAAATCCGCGTGACGCGCGAATAACTACCGGACCCCGCGGGCGACTGGATACACACACAAAAAGGGTCGAATGATGACAGAGAGTAAGGCAAAGGCCGGGAGCAAGTCGCGTGCAAGCAAGCCACGCAAATCGGCTGGAAAAAGCAAGCCGGCAAAGCTGCTTTCCGGCGGCAACCCGCAGATCGCGAAGGGCTACGGCGACGCCCCAGTGCGGGCCTACATCGCGGCCATGCCGGGCTGGAAGCGCGACCTCGGCCGCCGCCTCGACACGGTCATCGTCCGCACCGTCCCCGGCGTGCACAAGGCCGTCAAATGGAACACGCCCTTCTACGGCACCGAGGAGGGGGCCTGGTTCCTCGGCTTCCACTGCATGACGAAGTACGTCAAGGTGGCATTCTTCCGCGGCAGATCGCTGCGGCCGATGCCCCCCGGCGAATCCAAGCAAAAGGACGTGCGGTATCTCGATATCCGCGAGGACGACCGGTTTGATGAAGAGCAGTTTGCCGATTGGGTGAAGCAGGCGAGTGAGTTGCCGGGGGTGCGGATGTGAGGGGCGAGCCAAATACCTGCTGAGATTCCTTGCCAACCTGCTCCATACTAATGTCGTTCCGAGTGAACCTCTAGATTATTTTCGAGTCTATTTGGAATGCGAAGAACAAAACAAGAACTCGCTCGATTTGTAGTGAAGTCCTTCATGGAAATGGGCTTCCGAGTGAACCCATCGTCCAGAGTCATGCAGCAACACAATACACTTGTGAATAATATTGCCGATATCGCATTTGGCACAGATGAGTTCTTTATTGCGGTCGAAGCTCTGCGAGATCTCCAGATGCTCGGCTTCGTTTTTGACCAAGTCAATGATGTTGAGGACCCAATCTTCAGAGAGCTTATCAAGAAATGCCTTTCCGACCCAACACTCCGGGAAGAGGGCAGGGATAACACACCCGGCCGCGATGCTCAATTCGAGCTTTTTGTTGCCGCCGTGAGTAAGCGCGCTAGCAGCCTGTTGAACAACTCTTGAACATCCCCGCCGGTGGCGCTACACTCGGCCGTCCGAATCGTGCGTCTGACGGAGGGCCTCCGGATGGCGATGGGCAAGCGGTCCGACGAGCCGGTGCAGGGGGAGTTGTTCGT
>DASXPC010000016.1:0-17800 GCA_036493815.1 Fimbriiglobus sp.
CACGTCACAAACGAAAAGGGGGAAATCAAACCCGGTGACTGGCAGGAGATCAAACTGCACCAGTGGCCGTTTATCGATTGGGCGATCCAGAAATCTCCGCCGTACCTGTTCGACCTGAAAGTAAAGCGTGGCGGGGACGAAACGGTCGAAATTCCGAACGTCGCCACGGTCGAAGACAAAACCTGGCCGAGCACCGATTTCGGGTTCGATTTCGCTACGGAAAAGCGGACACAGAAGGCGGACGGCGTGATGGAAGCTTTATCGATGGGAGGATACCGTGCCGTCCGAACGATCAAATCGACCTATCAGAACCTTTACTCTCTCGTCACCGGCCGCACTTCGGTCAAGCTCATCAGCGGCCCGATCACGCTCGCCCGGGTCACCTATCTTCTTGCCGGGCAAGGGACGTGGAAGCTGATTCTGATCATGGGGATTATCAGCATCAATTTGGCCGTCGTGAACTTCCTGCCAATTCCCGTGCTCGACGGCGGGCACATGATGCTGCTGGGTTACGAACTGATCCGCCGTAAACCGGCCCCGGAACGTGTGCAGGTCGTCCTCACCTACATCGGTCTGGCGGCCGTACTGTCGCTCATGCTTTTTGCCGTCGGACTCGACATCTGGCGACTCTTCTTCTAGTCGCCCGGGATTGCGTCTTCGAGTCGGAATACCACGGCCTCGGCGCGACCGGTGCCGCGGTTAATGACCGAACCGCCGACATAGATGACCCGCCGGGCCCCGTCCGGGCCGACGGTTACAACGGCGGGCGTGGACAACACGTCCATATGCCCGCCGGCCAGTGTGGACAACTCTTTCGACCAGACGACCGCCCCCGTTACCGGGTCGAGGCAGACGGCAAATCCTTCCTGGGAGACGGCGTAGACTGCTAGACTAGCCCCGCCGGAAAAGGCGGTGACCACCGCAGGCCCGGCCGCGAAGGCCGTGCCCACCGGCCGCCGCCAACTCACCGCCCCGGACTTCCGGTCGAGTGCGTACACGCACCCGTCGTGACAGGTCACGTAAATTCGATAAGCGTCTACCGCCATTTCCGTATGCACCGACTTCGGCAACGTCGTCCGCCACACCACCTTCCCCCCGGTCCCTTCCACGCACAGTACCGCCCCGGCCGCTTCTTTCTCCTCCGGCTCGCCCACCTCCGGCTCGCGGGTCAGGTCGTCGGTCAGGTTTCCGGTCCCGAGGCCGAACGCCACCCGGGAACCCAGCACGAGGGGCTGCCCGAACGAACGGAGCGTTTCGGGAACCCTCCAGATTTCCGTTCCCGAATTCGCATTGAGGGCGAAAACGGCCCAGGTCCGATACCCGCTGCCGGCGTAGACCCTGCCGTCCGCAATCGTCGGGGACGAATCCACGTGCAGTCGTTGCCGGGCCCCTTCGAAGTGCCAGAGCATTTTGCCCTTTTCCAGGCAATAAAGGCCGTCGTCCCCGGCGCAGAAGTAAACGCGGCTGCCCCGAACCCACGGCGTGCCTTCGGTATGACTCGCCGTCGGCACGGACCAGGCGAGTTCGCCCGTGCCTGCCTTCAGGGCATAAAGGCGGCACCCGGAATCGGAATGCAATCCTTCGCCGCAGTAGACGAGGCCGTCGGCGACCGCCGGCGTGGCGTAGGCGGGGCGGAGTGTGTTGCCGTGGTCGAACCGCCACGCAACCGCACCGGTTTCCGCATCGACGCAATAAACCGCCCCGAACGAACCGAACGGGGTCAACTTCCCCGTGCCGAAATAAATGCGGTTGGCATCCACGACCGGTGCCGACATGACTTCGTCCATGTCCGCCGTGCGGAAGAGGACGCGGGCCGATTCGAGCCGGGGGCCGTCGACGGATTCGGTTTGTTCGGTGGGAATTGCGGGGCCGATCCGCGGGCCCTGATTCCCGCGGGGGAGCAAGATTAACGTGGCAATCAGCACGACGCCGATTGCGACGAACTCTTCGGACAAACCGGCAGTTCCCCGTCCGCCAACGCCTTGCGGTGAAGTGTGCGGGTGACGGACGAGCAACCGCCGGTAGCCGAGATATCCCAACGCGGCGAAAAGACCCGCCGTGGCGGTCGCCAACTCATTCAGGGGATGTGTCGTCAGCAGATGCCAGCCCTTCCAAAGGACCGCGCCGGCCAGGATCGTGAAGCCAACGATTGTGGCGGCGATGAGCGCGCCGACCGTTCTTCGCGTGGGTGGCTCGGTCGCCGTTGGATCGTTCGCCACGAGTCGCCGATACCGCACCCCGGCCCAAACGAGGCCCATAGCCGTAATGACAGGAATTAGGACGCGAAGCATCGGCTCCCACCCCGGCCGCCAAAACGCGACCGCGGCGGCCAGAGTGGAGTTGACGCCGACAACGGTGAGGAACGCACGCCACCGCTTGAGTAGGACCGATAGCACGGCCGCCGCACCGGGAAAGATCGCGGCGAGTACGGCCAACGGCGCGAGAATGACGGCCGACGGAATGACGGCGAAAAAAGGATTCATCCGAGTCGCCGGACGATATCGAGGGGGCTGATGACTCCCACGACCACGCCTTCGTCGTCCACCACGAACAGGTGGTGGACGTTGAGCAGGAGCATTTGCTCGACGACCTGCTTGGCCGTCGCGTCTTCGCGGACGGAGAACACGGCCGGGGTCATTACGTCGGACACGGTGGTGGTGTCGTCCCCCACGGCCGGGTGTTGCTTGGCGTGAACCAGTATGTCCGTTTTCGTCACCACGCCGAGCGGGTGCCCGGCGTCGTCGATCACCACCGCCGCCCCGTAACCTCGCTCCGTGACGAACGCCATCGCCTCGTCCATCCCGGCCGACTCGGCCAACGACACCGGCTCTGGTGTCATTAGCTCCCGGGCAGTTTTGGCCTTGAGAACGAGCATGGCAGCCACTCCGAGGGGGTACGCTCAGAGTCGCAGACTGTCGGCGGTTGTCAAGACCCAGGTGATCGCATCTTGGCAAACCGAGAGGTATCACATTCACTTCGCCGGTGTGGTGCAGTCCCAGAAGCCGAGGGATGTTCTTCTCGTGCTCGTGTTCGTGACGGCCGACCCGACAGAATACCCTTCCAATAAAGCCAGAAGAGGTTTGACAGGGCTAAATGACGCCAAGGCGGACCCCGACCAGGACTTAACGACTTGACCCGACTCTGTGTCCCAAATTTCAACGAAGGAGGAATTTGTATTCACATCCCTGTTGTACACGTCAACCTCAATCCCGAACAATTTCCCGTCAGCCGAAAAGCCGCCCATCCATGCTCGCATAATTAGGCGATTCGTCCCATACGGACACGGCAAGGGTTTTCCCGTCCCGGCGTCAAACATGGTAATTGCAACGTTACTCCGGGATCCAGCACCTTGTAATGGTGGACCATTCGGTTGGCCTAGACCCCGTGGCGAAAAACTTCCTCTTCCACTCGTCGGACCACCGCCGGGCCGACCTCCCCGGCCGCCGCGGCTGTTCAAAACTTCAGCCGGCATGAACAGGACATAGACAGCCAATTTCTTTCCGTCGGGCGAAAAAACAACTCTTGGATTTGCCGGGGAGTAGATTTCGCCTTCACCCGATACAGAAGTCTTCCAGATCGAGTGACCGTCGTCGAGATTGACCAAAACGACTCCGGCTTTGGAATTGTCGTTGGTCAAAATTGCCAGGGATTTTCCGTCGGGCGAAAGGGCTGCGTTAAAAACGTAACTATATGGAAGTGGAAAATCCCGGACGACCGTTCCCGTTGCAATGTCATAAACGTGTGCTTGAAACACATAATTTGCGATTTTCGGATCCGGATCGGTTGCCTTGCGTGTGTTAACAGCACTGGAAATCGAAACGAATTGTTTTCCGTTCGGAAGAATGCTGTACCAGTAGCCCGGGTGTGTATCCAATTCTATCGTTTTAGCCTGTAACCAGTTAGCCTTTAACCAGGACCCGTCCTTGTTGTGAACGGGCTTATCCGACCATTCCCAAATAGAGAGTTGGTAGGCGGCACTGATTCGGCTGGAATTGGGGGTAACGGCCAGGAAGGCGGTTTGCCCCGGAAGAAACCCGATGACTTGCCATGTTTGACTGGAATCAGATATTTCTCGGGTTCGAAAGGTTTTCGTATCGACTGATACGAGCCGACCGCTCCCTTCGGCGATCATGTACCGTCCGTCCGAACTCCAGAATGCCTTGGTTGCATTGAAATCCAAGTCGATTGTTTTTAACCGCTTCACTTTCAACGCGGGCGAGTTGTTCGACTTCGCTTTTGCCTCTCCGGCATTGGCCGTGACTTCGCCTCGTTTCGGCGTGTCTTGTTTCTTCTCCTGCGGCCATCCGGCCGTCGCGCCGGCCACGAGCCCCGCCGTCGTCAGAATCGCCGCCCCGATGGCGTATCGCATGACCGAGCCTCCCGTTCGTGTCAGTTCGAGAATGGAGTAAGGGACCGCGGCCCCGGCCGACCAGACCAGGGCCGTGTCGACCGCACTTTTTGCCAACCCGTCCGGCACGGCCACGAGGAACGTGCCCGCGGCGGGTAGGATTACGCCCCGCCTGGTGAGCCGGGCGGCAAGTTTCTTCCGCCCATTCGATAGCCGGCTGGAAAGCGTGCCGTCGGGCACGCCGAGCCGGGCAGCGGCTTCGGGCCGGGGCACGCCCTGAACGTCGCACAAAAGAATCGCGTCGCGGTAGTGCTTCGGCAGTCGGGCGAGTTCGACATCGATCACGCCCGAAAATTCATCCGCCGGCGGAGCCAGGCGGATCGGCGGGTCCGGCATGGCTGCCCCCGTGCGTTCGCGATCAGCCCTCCGGGCGGCCCGGCGGCGGGCCTTGCCGGCGACCCGCACGGCCACGCCGTAAAGCCAGTTCCCGAGTAATTCGGGCCGGGCGATCCGCCCGGCCTTCCGGGCCAGCACCACGAACACGGCCTGGAAGGCGTCCTCGGCGTCCTGGTGGTGGCCGACCGTTCGTCGGCAGACGCCGAATACCGTCGGCCCGTGCCGGCGGACCAGCTCCGCGAACGCGGCCTCGTCCCGGTTCGAGGCGAACCGGATTAGCAGGTCCACGTCCGGCGTGGCCTCCCCGGCCTCGATCGCCATCCGCCGGTATAGTGCCGCGTGATTCCCGGTCATGTCCCCTCCACCGCCCGACATTGTACTGCCCCGTCACAGTCCCCCGCGTCGCGCGATCTTGCCGGATTGCTACGGTTCGATTCATTAACTCGATATTTTCGCCGCGGCGGTCGCCGGGAACGTCGGGGAGGCGAATTGGAAACTAAAGAAGAAATGTGCCTCGAACTCGTTTCGCGGGTCCATTTTTCCCGACCCGGGATTTTCGAGGCGTGTCACCGATTCCTCATTTTTCTGCGAATTCGGCGGTCCGCGCGGTGAACCATGGCCTTTAAACCGCCCGCCAAGCCCCGCGAGTGGTCGCCCCGGATGTGGCAGGGGTGCGATTTTTTCGCCTGGCTGCGTCTGCTCGGCCGGAATCGGTTCGCGATTCCGCTGCCGTACTGGTACATCGCGGCCGTCGCGACCCCGGTCAGCTTCGTCCACACGATGCTGCGCTGGCACGAATACGTTGTCTACCGGAAGCGGATCGTCGCCACGCCGGTGCCGATTGCCCCGCTTTTCGTTCTCGGCCACTGGCGGACTGGTACGACGCTGCTGCACGAACTGCTCATCCTGGACGACCGCCACACGTTCCCGGACACGTTCCACTGCATGGTCCCGAACCACCCGCTCGTGACCGAAGCCTTCTTCAAGCGGTGGTTGCGGTTTTTGATGCCGCAGAAGCGGCCGATGGACAACATGGCCACGGGATGGGACCGGCCGCAGGAATGCGAATTCGCCCTCTGCCTCCTGGGCCAGCCCAGTCCGTACGCCGACATTGCCTTCCCCAATCACCCGCCGACGTACCCCGGTTCGCTCGATCTCTCCGGGTTGACTCCGCGGGAACTCACGGAGTGGAAGAAGGCGTATTACCGGTTCGTGCAGGCAATCACGATGACGGACCCGCGTCGGCTCGTGCTCAAGTCCCCGCCGCATACCGCCCGGATACCGGCCCTTCTCGACCTGTTCCCGGACGCCCGGTTCGTCCACATCGTACGCGATCCTTACGTGGTGTATTCGAGTACCGTCAACCTTTGGATTGCCCTGGCCAAGAAGCACGGCCTGCAAACGCTACGGGACCGATCGGCCATCGAGGAAAAGGTCCTACGGAATTTTCGGGTTATGCACGAACGGTACGAAGAGGGGAAAAAACTCATCCCCCCGGGCCGACTCGTCGAGGTACGGTACGAGGAAATCGTGAAAGACCTGGTGGGCGGGACGGAGGCGATCTACCACGGGATCGGACTCGACGGGTTCGAAGCGGTCCGGTCGAAAGTCGAAGCCTACGTGGCGAAAACCCGGAATTACGAGACGAACAAATACGCGATCACGGACGAGCTCAAAGCAAAGATACGGGATAGGTGGGGAGATATTATTACCATGCAAGGGTACGATTGAGACTTTTTTTGCCGCCGTCGGGGTTTGGCATTCTTTTATTCCCGCCACGTTACGGTTGAGCAGAGGCATACTTCGCCAGTTCCGCGGCCGAGGGGGTTCGTTTGAACCGATACACCTCCCGCGCCGATTCCACGTCGCCCCCTTCGTCGGCACGGGTGGCATCGCCCACGGCCAGGATAAATTCGCCGGGCACGTGCTTCCGGAGTTTCGCCAAGTGCCGGTCGAGGTCGACCTTCCGCCAATAGCCGAGCACTTCCACAAAGACAACCTTTCCACTTATCTTGTGAACGAGTTGAAAGTCGGGCACCCAGACCTCGTCCCCCACCGGCACCGGGGCGGGGTCATCGGAAATCGACCAGTCGTTGATCAGTTTCTTAAAGTTCACCGCGAGCACCTGCAGCTCTTTCGGTTGATAAACACCGAAGTCGGGCGTATGCGACGCGAGGCCGTCGGCTGAGGAAAGCTCGAACGTCTTCTCCTTCCGCTGGGCGCCCCAGCGGAGCTCGGCCGTCAACGTGAACGCCTTACAGTGCAGAAGGGTGGGCAGGAAGAGGGCGAGTTGCAGACCGTACTTCTGCGTAGCGCTGAAGAGCGACAACGGCCCGTCGAGGTGCAGGGCGTAGCCGTGCGGGACCGGTTTGATCGAGCAGATCAGCTTGTGAAACCGCACCGCCCGGAAGAGTTGCCGGAACCGGGCGGGGGTTTCTCCGGTGACTTGCACTTCCATGCCGGTGGAACGCACGAGCAGGGCTTGAGCCAGGGCGACGTTATACCGGCGGACCAGGTATTCGGGGGTGCAATCGTCGAATTTCAGGACGCGTTGTTCGTCTTTCAAGTCGGCGAAGAGGCCGACGTCGACTTGCTCGGGGAGCAGTTTCAAATCCGCGGCTGCAGCCAAGAGGAGGGCAGGCCGATCGAAGGGTTCTCCCGCCTGTCGCGACTTCGCGGAAAGCCGAAACACCGCCTCGCGAATCTGCTCGGGCGGAAATTCGGACGCCACTTCAAACTCGCACCGGTCTTCCAGCAGTTTCGAAAAACCCTGATGCACCAGTTGTGTGGGCCCCTCGGCCAGCAAGTCGGCCAACAAGTCCGCGAGTTCCCCCCGCGTTTTCCCCGCCGCCTCCCGGTAAGCCAGAACGAACTGGCCCGCGGCCGCCAATACCGACGGGTCGTCCGGCGAAAGATACAACGGCACCAGTTTGTGCCGGACGGTGCGGACGCGGATTTGTTGACCGGTTAACAAGTTTATTCACCGCAGAGGACGCAGAGAACGCGGAGAAGAAATCCATTTTGATTTATAGAAAACAGATTTCCTTCTCTGCGTACTCCGCGTTCTCTGCGGTGAATCATCCTTCAAACGCACCGTGCTGCCGACGGCGGTCGCTGGAAAATTCCTCGGCCGTGCCTTTCGCCACCACTTCGTAAAGCACCGCTTGCTTCCCCTCGTATTTCCGCAAGATGCGGCCCAACCGCTGGACGTTCTCGCGCGTGCTGCCCGACCCCGACAACACGACGCCCACTCCCGCGGCCGGGACGTCCACGCCTTCGTTCAGCACCTGGCTCGTGACCACCACCGAGTATTCCCCCTTGTGGAACCGCTCCAACACCTGTTTTCGTTCTTTGATCTTTGTCTGGTGCGTGATCGCCGGGACGAGATATCGGCGGGCGATCTGATAGACGGTCGCGTTATCGGCGGTGAAGATGATGGCCCGTTCCCCGGCGTGCTTCGCGAGCAATCGTTCGAGTTCGAGGAACTTGCCGGCCGGGGCGCGTTCGATCCGTTTCTGCTCGCGGTAGGCTTTCATCGCCGCGGGGCCGTCGGGATGCCGCAGGGCCTCGAAAATGAACCGCTGCCAGCCGTTCGGTCCGCTCAAGCTAATCCCGCGGTCCGCGACGAATCGACGATAGATGTCGCGACACTCACGATACCGCTCCGCCTCTTCGAGTGTCAGGTCCACGTAAACCCGTTCGGTACGGTACTCGGCAAGATAATCGCCGGAGAGTTGTCGAATTTCCTTCCGATAAACGATCGGCCCAATCAATTCGGGCAGCATCGCGTCCGCGCCGTCCTGCCGCTCGGGCGTGGCAGTAAGGCCGAGGCGGAACGGGGCGAGACTGCCGATCGCGGCCTCGGCGTAGGTCGCCCCGGGCAGGTGGTGGCACTCGTCGAAGACGACTAGGCCGAACTTGTTGCCCCATCGCTCGAGGTGGATATACGCGGAATCGTAAGTCGTGACGGTGAGCGGTTTGTAATCGTAATACCCGCCGCCGAGCAGGCCGACTTCCATCTTGAAGCGGTCTTTCAACTCCGCGTACCACTGATTCATCAGGTCGAGCGTGGGGGTGACGACGAGTGCCGGGCGGTCCGCGGCGGCGATGCAAAGGACGGCGACGAACGTCTTCCCGGTCCCCGTCGGCAGCACGACGACCCCGCGCCGCCCGGCGGCGGACCATGCGGCAAGGGCTTCCCGCTGGTGCGGAAATGGGTCGCGGGTCGCTTCCAGCCGGAACCCGGCCGGTTCCTTCGGCCAACCCCGGGCTTCGTCCTGGTACGGCTGCTTGGTGCGGAGAAGCGTTTCGACAATGGGCCGATAGTAGCGGCCCTGAGCACGGAAGGCCGAAGTGCGTTCGTCGAACCGGACGCCGGGAAGGGTGCCGGGGTCGAAGCCAGGCGGCCCGCCCGCGGCGAGGACAGTGCCGCGGTCGAAGGTGAGGAGTACCGGATCGGTCATGAGCCGTTTGCCAATACGGCCGGGGCTGAGGCGGTCGAGTGGTCTTTTCCGCGGTAAACGCCGAAGTCATTGAACAGTAACCGCTTCGCGAGACGATAGACCCAGTTCTTCTCGGGGACCTCGTTCCCCGGGCTGAATTGCGACGTGCGGACCTGCATCGCCGCGAGTTCGGCGAGGGCGGTTTTGCGGGCCGTGACGTCCTTCGCCCCGTGGACTTCGACCAGTTTCTTCAACAGGTCGGGCCGTTCGAGCACGATGCAGCCGCGGGTCGTCTCCTGCGACAGGGTGCGGAAGTCTTTGAGGAACGTCGAACGGAGGAACTTCTCCTTTAGCGTTCGGCCATCGTCCGACGTCGAATGGATCGACTCCTTGCTGAACTGCACGATCGGACAGGGTTCGATATCACCCCAGGGGTTGATGTGGTGGCTGATGCCGGTGGCGGCGGGGCAGAGGGCCTGGCCTTCACCGTCGAAATAGGCGTCCACGATTACGATCGGCTTCTTCGCCCGCATCTCGACCACGAACTTCCGCGCCCGCAGCGATTGTTCCGGCGTCAGGCAGAGGTCGGGGTTGGGCTGCGGTCCCATTGGCCGATAGACGTGGAACCACGTGTACATCACCCCCATTTCGATCAGGCGATCCACCCACTTTTCGGTGAGCAAATCGTCGATGTTCGTCCGGCACAGACTGGTGCAAACGCCCGTGAAGACGTGCTCATCGAGGCAGCTCTGCAACCCCTGCATCGTCTTCGACAAAACATTCCCCCGGCCCCGCCGTTCGTCCGAAACGATTTCCGTCCCTTCCACCGAAATCAGCGGCGTAGCGTTGCCCATTCGCCGAATCCGCTTCGCCCGCTCCGGCGTGATGAAATGCCCGTTCGTGAAGATTTGGAAATAGCATTCCGGGAACTCTTCCAACATGTCGAGCAGGTGCGGGTGCATGAACGGCTCGCCGCCGACAATGCCGAAGAAGACGTTGCCCATCGCCTTGGCTTCGCGGACGAGTTTGCGGAATGCGGGCGGATCGATGGTGTGCTGCTTGTGCGCCACGTCCACCCAGCACCCCTGGCAACGAAGGTTGCACGAGTTGATAATCGACACGTAAAGAAACGGTGGAAAGACTTCGCCCCGCCGCAACCGGGCCCGGTGCCGGAAAACGGACAGCGACCCCTTCACTCCCATGTTGAGGCCGAGTTTCCAGAGGGTATGCACGTCCGTCCGGCGGACCATCCTGGCGGCAAGGCGGGCGGTGGCGAGAAGAGTCATCCAGGTATCCCGGGGGTGGTGCGGTCATTCTACCGGATCGGCGAATCGATAGGCCCTTTCCTTCCGACGGCAACGTGGTCAGAATGTCTCTCAGACGCATCCGGAGCCACGGTAATGACCGCCCAGGAAGTACTCGACGAACTGGAAAAACTCGGCAGCCCGGCCGTCAAAAAGGTGTTGATGAAACACGGGGCGAAGGAGCCGTTTTTCGGCACCAAGATCGGCGACATGCAGCCGCTTAAGAAGAAACTGATGGGCCAACACCAACTCGCCCTCGAACTGTTCGACACGGACATTTCCGACGCGAAATACTTCGCGGGTCTCATTTGCGACCCGAAACAGATGACGAAGGCGGACTTGAATCGCTGGATCAAGGCCGCGAACTGGTACATGCTGGCCGATTACACCGTGGCGTGGGTGACGGCCGAATCGAAGTACGGCCGGGAATTCGCTTTGAAGTGGATGGATTCCAAAAACGAGATGACCGCCACGGCCGGGTGGTCCACTTATTCCAGCATCGTGTCCGTCACGCCGGACGCAGACCTCGACCTGAAGGAAATTACGGGGTTGTTGGAGCGGGTGAAGAAAGAGATTGCCGCCGCCCCGAACCGCGTCAAGTATACGATGAACGGTTTCGTGATCGCGGTCGGATGCTACGTAACCCCGTTGACGGAAAAAGCTAAAGCGGTGGCGAAAGCTCTGGGCAAAGTCGGCGTCGATATGGGTGACACCTCCTGCAACGTGCCACTGGCGACGGAATACATCGCCAAAGTCGAGAAATTGGGCCGGGTCGGGCGAAAGAAGAAAGAGGCGCGGTGTTAAACCGGCACCGCACCGAGACCGGGGCCGGTCAATATCCCGGTATTCATCACGCCGCCCCGGATCGTGAACACGCCGGGGAATCGTGCGTCCCAGTCGGCATTGGCGGCGGGACAATACTGTCGACTGTTCGCTTCGATGGCCGCAACACCCGGAATATGGGCGGCGATACCGGCGGAATGAATGAGCGAGGCTCCGGGGCAGGTCAAATCTTGCACGCAGCGGAAGAGGCCCATCTTCTGGGCCGCTGCTGCAAGTAAGAGCGTCTGCGTCTGTCCCTTGCACGCCTTGAATGCCACGCCGGTGTAGCCCATGTCCCGGGCGAGGTCGAGCGACTCCAAATCGACGAGGGATTCGTCAATGACCACCGGCTTGATCTTGGCAGCCTCGTGCATCGTATTCGCCGGATTGGCCTTCAAGTCCCGGGCGGTTGGCTGTTCGACATACTGCACACGGTCGAACCCTGCCGGGCACCGCGTCTTCAATTGACCCAGGAATTCGAGCAAATACCCCACCGACCGACACCGCTCGTTGAAATCGAGCGAGTAGTACCATGTGATGACACCACGCCGTCGCTGAACATTTTCGGCCACGCGGTCCACCGCCAGCACGCGGTCCACGTCCCAGCCGAGGTCGTCGCCGTTCAGCTTGATTTTGAGATGCGTCAAGCCGTCGGCTTCGATCCACTCACCGAGGTGCTCTGGCAATCCGTCGCCCACCGGATCCTTCACCTCGGCAGGAGTCAACGGGTCGAGTGCCCCGACGAGATGATAGAGCGGCATTATCGGTCGAGGTTCCGTCCGCACGTACCGGTCGAGCCGCTCGCCCGCGAACTCGGGGCCGAGGAAATAGCCGAGGTCGGGTTCGAAAAAGTCCGGGCCGTACGTTCGATAGCTGTTGAGGCGGTGGACCTTGCCGAAGGCGTCGTGCAGCGCAGCGTCGAACGCAGAGGCGGCAACCAATACGGCAAGCGTCGGCATCGGTTCCGCCAATCCGGGATCGAAAGACCGAACGGTCGGTTCGAGTGCGTGCGACAATTCGACCGGGTGGCCTGCCATTGGGTGCGCGCGATAAATCGCGGCCACGGCTTCGGCTGCCTGTTTCATCCCCGAGAGCGTCTGTTCGTACGTCATACCCCGGGACGGCCAAGCCCAGACGTTTCCGAGCGGCATCGATCCGAACCCGGAAGACATTTTTCCGCTAACGGTTTCAACCGTCGTTTTCGCGTTGAGTATCGTCACCCGATCCAGTGCGACGCCGCCGAATTTTATTGGCGTGCGGTAAAGATAATCCTCGAAGTCGTAGTGGATTTCCCGTATTTGGATATTGGTGAATTTCATGACCGCGAGTTGCCTCGTTCGATTTTTCGGACGCGGGAAGAGCATCGTACGGATTGATGAATCCTTTCTGAGAGTGCGGAACCGCAAGACCCAATCCGGGTTTACTCTACAATTGCACCGTTTCATTCCTCGCACAAACTGGGTGATTCATGTTTCGCAAGCTGCTCGTCGCGTTTCTTTCCGCCGGGGTAGCCTTGGGCGGGTCCGTGCCGGCCTTCGCCGCTCCCACAGCCCCGTTCGTCAAATTAGCTGGCAAGAAAGCCGGCGGAAAACGGCACGGGGCCAAAAAGGCCAAGGGGAAGAAGGGCAAAAAGCGGGCCACGAAGAAGGCCGGTAAAAAAGCCTCCAAGAAAGCAGCCAAGCACAAAAAGCATGGGAAAAAGAAGTAGGTAGAAATAACAGTCCGGCAGGCTCCCGTAAAGTGACCGCCGGACCGGTTAGAAATCCGGCGTCACGACGTGCCCGTCCGCCCGCCCCCCGAGCCATTTCAGCGTGTCCACATCGCCCCCTTCCCGGAAAAACCGCACCGACCCGTCGCAGAAGCCGAAAAACGCCCCGCCCGGGTGCCGGCTGCTGAACGCCTGCGGCGCGGGGCCGTTGATCCGGGCTGAACTTTCATCGACCCACTACATCACGTCGCTGATCCAGACCGATCCGTCGCGGTCTCCACTCATCCCGGGCCAGATCGCGGCCCGTTTTCCGACGCTCTGGTCAAACATGCACTCCCCGAGGCAGAGCGTGTTCGACGTCCCGTCGGAAATCTGTTCGAACTTGATCCGACTATTCTGAAACATCACCCCACCCATGTCCTGGTTCGTGATGAAAACGGTCATCGTGATCGCCCCGGCCACGGCCCGGTAGTTCGCCATGCCGTGGTCGAGCCGCTCGGGGTTCGTGTCCGGTCCGGTGTCGGACGGGCACCGGAAGAGGACGAGTTTGATTTTTGTGGCAGAGGTCGGCAACGCCGGGTTGGCCCCGTCGCCGAACGTTCGATTCACCGGATCGAGGAGAGTGTAAAGGTTTTGTTGTTCGACGTAGGGTAGAACGAGCGTGCCCCATCCCCACCCCGGGATGTAGTCGCCCGCACTGGCCGGCTTGTTCGTATACGCCGGCGGCAATACGCCCACCGTCGCGTGATAATTGTGCAGGCCGACGATCAGTTGCTTCAGATTATTCGCACACTGGATGCGGGCGGCGGCTTCCCGAACCTTTTGGACGGCGGGCAAGAGCAGCCCGATCAGGACGGCGATAATCGCAATCACCACCAGCAATTCGATCAACGTAAACGCAGATGATCGCCGGTTTGAATGGGAAGCCATCTCCGCACCTCGTGAACGCGAAACGGTCGAGTCGGTGCGAGTCTTTACAGGCAACTCGGAACGGCGGAAGTGAGGATGACGGACCGAGTTGTTGCAGCCCAAGCGTTCATCTTTTTCGCCCGGGTGTCAAGGAAATTCTCCGGTCGGAACCCGTCGCATTACTCTCCCAGCATCTGTCTGACCACGTCGTCCGGGGCCGGTTCGTAACTGTACGGTTCCATCGCCGACGCCGCCCGGCCCTGGCTGAGGCTTCGCACTTTGTCGGCGTAATCGAACAGTTTGGCGAGGGGGACGTGGGCCTCGACCTCGAACAGGTCGCCGCCAATCGATTCCTGCCGTTCGATCACCCCGCGTCGGCCGCCGATGTCCGAGAGAATATTACCGAGGAACTCGGCGGGACAGGTCACGACCAGTTTCATGATCGGTTCGAGCAACTGAATATTCCCCGCCACGGCCTCGCGGTAGGCGTACATGGCCGCGGCCTCGAAAGCGTTCTCGCTGGAAAGTTGGGGATCGACCCGGGCCCCGACGATTCGGGCCTGGACGTGGACGAGAGGGTAGCCAAATTCGCCGGTCTGCAGCGCGTCGGTGAGCCCGCGTTCCGCGGCCGCGGCGAAGAGCGGCGGGAGTTCCTCGGCGGAAACCAGATTCGCCACCGCGACGGGGCGGTCGGATTTCAGGTTGGTGAACGACACCCGCAAGTGGGCGTACGCCGGCTTGTCGCCCAGCCGGTCTACCGTCACCTCGACCGTCTTACCGGACCGCAGCATTTCCCGGTAACTGACCCGTGGCTTGCCGACCCGGACTTTGAGCCGAAAATCCCGTTCCAACCGGTGCCGCTTGACCTCGAGGTGCAGCGTGCCCATGCCGCTCATCAGCGTCTGCCCGGTGTCCTTGTCGGCCTTCACTTTGAACGTCGGGTCTTCGAGTTGAAGAATGCTGAGGGATGCCGCGAGTTTGTCTTTGTCCCCCCCGCTTTCCGGTTCGATCGACTGACTGACGACGGCCTCGGCGAACGTGATCGGTTCCAGTAAAATCGGGTGCTGCGTTTCGCAAAGGGTGTCGCCGGTGGCCGAATCTTTCAACCCGACGACGGCGACGATATCCCCAGCCGGGGCGGCCGCAACCTCTTCCAGTCCCCGGTTCGGGTCGGCGTGGACGTGGAACAATTTCGCCACATTTTCCTTCACGTCCTTGCCCGCGTTCAACGCCCGCATGTTGGGCTTCATCGTGCCGGAGTAGACACGGACGAAGAATCGGTGCCCGTTCGGATGCCAGGCGGCTTTGAACACCAGACCGCAAAACGGCTCTTTCGGGTCGGGCTTGCGCTTCTCTTCCTTGTCACGGTTCTTCGGGTTCGTGCCGACGACGGGCGGGCGGTCGAGCGGGCTCGGCAGGTAGTACGTCACCGCGTCAAGGAGCGGTTGAATGCCGATGTGTTCCCGGCCGCTGCCCGCGAGGACCGGGTAGATGCGGCGGGCCAGGGTTTGCTCGCGGACCAGTTGACGGACCTTGGCCGGGTCGGGGTCGAGACCTTCCAAGACGGCCGTCGTAATAAGATCCCGGTCGTCGGCCTGCGTGAGAACGTCGAACATCGCGTCGCGGTATTTTTTGGCTTCCGCGGCACACTCGTCGGGAACGGCATCCGTCCGAACCGTCTTCCCGTAATCCCCGGCGTCGAAGAATCGGGCCTTGAAGTCGATGAGGTCGATAACGCCACGAAAGGGCAACGGGCTGTCTTTCTCCGACCCGTACCCGATGGGAATGACGATCGGCACGGGCCGGCCGTGGGATGCAGGGTCGGGCGCCAGTCGGGTCTTAATGGTCGCTAGCGTCTGTGCGAAGTTCGCCCCGACCACGTCCATCTTGTTGACGAACACCAGCCGCGGCACGCCGTACTTGTTCGCCTGCCGCCAGACCGTCTCGCTCTGGGCCTCGACCCCCTTCTGCCCGTCGAACACCACCACCGCACCGTCTAACACTCGCAGCGCCCGTTCAACCTCGGCCGTGAAATCCACGTGCCCCGGCGTATCAATCAGGTTGACCGTGTACCCGTTCCACTCGAACGGCACGCACGCCGAATAAATGGTAATCCCGCGTTCCTGCTCTTCGGGGTCGTAATCGGTTTCAGTCGTCCCCTCGTCCACCCCGCCCAACCGGTGCTTGGCCCCGGCATAGTACAGCAGGTGTTCGGTGGTCGTGGTCTTCCCGGCATCGATGTGGGCGATGACGCCGAGGTTGCGGATGAACTTCAGGTCTTGGTCGCTCGCTTTGGCCATACCAGTGTCCAATAGGCTGTAACCAAGGGTCAGTGTAGTGGTCGAGACGCGTCTACAAATGAAACGTGGTCAGTGGCCGGTGCCCGGTTCGGCACTGGTCACTGACCACAAACCACAAACCACTACCCTTACCACGCAAAGTGACTGAACGCCTTGTTCGCCTCGGCCATTTTGATCGTCTGTTCGCGTTTGGACATGGCCTCGCCTTCCTTGCGGTAGGCGGCCAAAAGTTCGTCGGCGAGAATCATGGCGGTCGATCGCCCGGCCTTTCCGCGGATGCCGGCGATGAGCCAGCGGATGGCCAAGGATTGCTGCCGCTTCGGCTTCACCTGCATCGGCACCTGGTAATTCGCCCCGCCCACCCGGCGGGACCGGACTTCCAGCGGCGGCTTCACGTTCTCGATCGCCTGGGTGAAGACCTCGATCGGGCTCACCCCGTCCATCCGCTTCGCGATCTGGTCCATGGCTCCGTAGAACACGCGGGTGGCCGTGCTCTTTTTGCCGTCGAGCATCAGGCAGTTGATGAACTTGCTCGCCAGCAGCGAATTGTACCGGACGTCCGGCCCCAACGTGTCGTAGCTGGCGGTGCGACCCTTCGTTGCCATTTCTTCACTTCCGAAGTTTCGGGTTTCAATCGTTTCGATTCGAAGTTCGGTCCCGTGGAACTTGGAACTCTGAAACGGTCAGGTTATTTTCCGTCCGACTTGGCTCCGTATTTCGACCGGGCCTGCTTCCGGTCCTGCACGCCCTGGCAGTCGAGCTTGCCGCGGACGATGTGATACCGCACGCCCGGCAGGTCGCGGACCCGGCCGCCCCGTACTAGGACGATCGAGTGTTCCTGCAGGTTGTGCCCTTCGCCGCCGATGTAAGCCGTCACTTCGACCCCTGTGGACAGCCGAACGCGCGCCACCTTCCGGAGGGCCGAGTTCGGCTTCTTCGGGGTCATCGTCTTGACGACGGTACAGACGCCCCGCTTCTGGGGGCATCCCTGCATGGCGGGGTGTTTCGGCTTGGATCGCTGCGGCCGGCGGGGCCCGCGGATCAACTGGTTAATCGTCGGCATCGGTCGGCGTCCTCGGCAGTCGGACTTTCTATTCAATCAATTGCGCCACGCCCAGCAAGGGGGGACGCAAAAAAAGGTACATCGGGAAACCGACGCCGCAGGGGGTTCCTGCCCGCTATCCCGCGGCGGCGACCGGTTCGGCCGGCGTTTCCCCGGCGTAGTAAGCTCCGTCGTCGTACTGCGGGAGGTTCACCCGCACCTCGGAATCGTGGTGCATCTTGAACCCGGTCCCGGCCGGGATCAGGTGACCGAGTATCACGTTTTCCTTCAGCCCGACCAAAAGGTCCACCTTACTCGCAAGTGCCGCCTCAGTGAGTACTTTTGTCGTTTCCTGGAACGACGCCGCGGAAATGAAGCTGTCCGACTGCACCGCGGCCTTTGTGATCCCGAGCAACTGGACCTCGGAATCCGCCGGCTGGGGGACTTCGAATGAGGGTTTCTTCTTCTTCCCACCGGCCGCCGCCACCGTCGTCAATTCCTCGTCGAAGGATTCCTTCGTCACGATCCG
>DASXPC010000017.1:0-23891 GCA_036493815.1 Fimbriiglobus sp.
GCCATTCTCGACCAGCTCGATGCGGTGGGGTGCCGTGCTGTTGTCACCACCCACCTCGGCGATTTGAAGACGTACGCGTTTCACAACCCGCATGCAGAAAACGGGGCGGTGGAGTTCGATGCAGAGACGCTTCGGCCGACGTACCGATTACTGATCGGTCAGTTCGGAATGAGTAACGCGATTCAGATTGCCCGGCGTCTGAACCTGCCGCCCGAGCTGCTGGATCGGGCGCAATCCTATCTCGACGGCCGGGAGGGGGGGGCGTCGGACCTCGCACGGCTTCAGGAGATTCGTGCGGACGCCGAACGGGCGAAAGCGGAAGCCCTGGCCGCCCGCCACGCGGCTGAGCGGGAGAAGGCGGAATTTCAGGAGAAATCGGCCGCCTTGGTTCGGGCCGTCGAAGCGGAGACGGAGTTACGGGAAAAGCGAGTCACGCTTCGGCCAAACGACTTGGTGCGCGTGGCCCGGTTTGACAAAACGGGCCGCGTCGTCCGGGTCGATCCGAAAAAACAAACGGTGCAGGTCAGCGTCGGGTTGGGTCAGTGGGAGGTGCCGTTCGACGAGGTTTTTCCAGAAGAAGAGTAACCGGATTGATTCCATAAGGTCTGTAATACGGTCGTCATTTAACGGGTAATCTTCCGCTATGGGTGTTCAAACGAACTACCAATTCCAAACTACGGGCATGCCCAGTTGGGACCACATCGCTGCGAAGTTGTCGGAATCCGGGGACCCCCCCGCCGTTCGCATGATCGACGGATTGCCGGCGTTCCCGGACGAAATTCCGGAGGACGGCTGGAAAGAACTTCGGATCGGCTTGGCCGGGACCATGCTCACATTGCGCCGAACCGCCGACGCGATTTCCGTTGTAACCTGGGGATCGACCGATCCGGTCCTGGAAGCCGCAAGGAATCGTCTGGTTCAATCCCTCCTTGACCTTGGCGGAACGCTGATCGACTAGTTACCAATCCCTAACGGAGACCGTTCTCGTGACCTCGAAAGAAGTTTTGGTTCAACTGCTCGAATCGACGCGGGGCATACTCGGCATGTTCCTGGCGGACCTGTCCGATGCCGACCTGCTGGTCCGCCCGTGTCCGGGGGCGAATCATATCGCCTGGCAACTCGGCCACCTCACCGCGGGCGAAGCGAAATTCGTCGCGGAGTTGCCCGACGCCCAGGAGCCGAAGCTGCCGGACGGTTTCGCCGAAGCGCACAAGAAAGAAGCCGCTTCCCGCGATACCGGGTTCTTCGATAAGGCCACGTATCTGGCCACGTTTCAAACCGTTCGGGATGCCTCGATTAAAATGCTGAAGCAGCTTCCGGCCGAGTTTCTGGACAAACCAAACTCCGGACCGATGGCCCAATGGGCACCGACGTTTGGGGCGTTATTCGTCTTGGTGGGCAATCACACGATGATGCACGCGGGGCAATTTTCCGTCGTCCGGCGGAAATTGGGAAAGCCGGTCTTGTTTTAACATTTCCGCTACACCGTTGGGGTTGCGTCATCTTCGCCGGTTCGCTAAGTTCCCCCGGCCCCGCAAGGCCGTGGGGGTTGGGCGCGCGAGGGAGGGCGAACCGCCGTGACCGTGACCATCCAAGAACTCGCGGAATGGGTGCGGGGAGAACTGGTGGGGGACGGCGGTCAGCCGATCGCCGACGCCCGCCCGTTAACCGATGCCCGACCCGGCGACATCACTTTCGTCGAAGATGCGAAGTACTATTCCGCGTGGCACGCGTCGGCGGCCTCGGCCGCATTCGTGCCGACCGACGCCCCGGTCAACGGAAAACCGGTCATCCGCGTTCCCGATCCGCTTGCGGCTTTCGCCGTCGCCGTCCAGCGATTCCACGCCCGTGGATCCGCGCCAACGGCCGCCCGTATCGACCCGACAGCCCGCATTCACCCGAGCGTTTTTTTGGCCCCGGACGTCACCGTGGGACCCTTTACCGCGATCGGGGAAGGGTCGCGGATCGGACCACGGACGTCGATCCAAACCGGAGTCGTCGTCGGTCGGAATTGTACGGTCGGCGAAGACGTGATCCTTCACCCACACGTCGTGCTTTACGACGATTGCGTGCTGGGGAATCGGGTCATTGCGCACGCCCACGCGGTGATCGGGGCCGACGGCTTCGGCTACCGGTCGGCTACAGGTAAACACTTGAAGGCACCGCAACTCGGAAACGTGGAAGTCGGCGACGATGTCGAAATCGGGGCCGGGGCGACCGTGGACCGCGGAACGTTCGGCCCGACCCGGATTGGGGACGGGACGAAGATTGACAACCTGGTGATGATCGGACACAACTGCCAGATCGGCCGGCACAACTTGCTGTGTAGTCAGGTCGGCATTGCCGGCTCGGTAACCACCGGCGACTACGTCGTCATGGCCGGGCAGGTCGGCGTGGCAGACCATCTCGCCATTGGCGATCGGGTCACGATTGGGGCGAAAGCGGGCGTGCACACGGACATCGAATCAAATAACCGCATGCTCGGATTCCCGGTGACCACCTATCACGAGCAGTTGAGGATGATGGCGGCATTACGGAAGCTTCCCGCCGCGCTGGCCCTGCTCAAACGACTCACCGACCGCTTCGATTCGGAGGAACCGGCCGAAGGGAAGGACGCGGCATGATCGGAGCCCTGCCCCGAGCGGCCTCGCCTTCCGCACGCTCGGCGTCTGACCGCCCGGCCGTCGGTTTGCTCGCCGGTGCCGGCCGCTTCCCGATCGTTTTTGCGAAAAAGGCGAAGAGTCTGGGGATTCCAGTCGTCGCCGTCGGACACGCGTCGCTGACCGATCCCGACCTCGCGGATGAATGCCAGAGTTTCACGTTGCTCCGACGGGCGTCGCTCGGCGGCGCGATCCGGGCGTTCCGCCGAGGCAGAGTCGGGCACTGGACGATGGCGGGCAAGTTTCACAAACATTTGCTATTCCAGCGGGGCCGGTGGCTCCGCTTATTGCCCGATTGGCGGTTCATCCGGCTCTGGTTTTTCCGGCCCCGCCGGGACAACAAGGACGACACCCTGTTGTGCGCGTTGATTGCCGAATTCCGGGCCGAAGGGATGGAGTGTTTGTCGGCCCTGGACCTCTGCCCGGAGTTACTCGTGCGAGAAGGAACGCTGACGCGGCGGCCTCCGACGGCGGCCGAATTTCGAGACGTGCAGTTCGGCTGGAATCTGGCCCGTGAGATGGGCCGACTCGACGTCGGGCAGAGCGTTATGGTCCGCGACCGGGCGGTCCTTGCCGTGGAAGCCATTGAAGGAACGGATCGGGCGATCGCTCGGGCCGGGGAGCTTTGCCGGAATGCCGGATTCGTTGTCGTTAAGTTGGCGAAACCGGAGCAGGACATGCGGTTCGACGTTCCGACGATCGGGCCGGCGACGGTCGAGGCGATGCGGTCGGCCGGGGCGACGGCGTTGGCCGTGGAGGCCGGGAAAACCATTCTCCTGGACGAAGCCGAAACGCTGGCACTGGCCGACCGGTACGGATTGACCGTCGTGGCGTTTCGGACGGAATCTGTTGCGGCGGGCCGGTAAGTCGTAACATGGATCATAGAGATGTAAGCTCATATCCCGTCATCCTGAGCCACTCCCGCGTATGGGCCAACTCTCCTTTTTCATCCCCTCGAATGCCCCGCCGGAAGCGGTGGCCGGGTTGTCCCGTGCGCATCTGGCGGGCGGCTACGATCAGGCACCCATGCCGGGTTCGGTCACGGTGGCGGACAACGTCTTAACGCTTTCGAGCCCGGATTTCGAAAGCGGCTACGTGGCGGTTCCGTGGCCGGTGGACGGGTTCGGTTTGATGGTCACTACAACCGCGACCCTCCGCGGCCGGAGTGAGCCGTACCACCTCACGGTCGAAATGGCCCGTGGGAAGATCAACCAGGTCCGGAATCAGACGACGGAATGGATCGACATCGGTTTGCAACCGGGCCCGGGGTTTATCGAGAAACTCAATCTGGTGACGAAGCGCTTCGGTCCCGCGGCCGTGAACGGGGGGGAGCCGGATGCGGACGAAACTGCGACGGCCGTGCTGGTCGAAGCCTACAATCTCGCGGATCGACTGGTACGGACCTATACCGAGCAGGTGTTTACCACCCGGCACCAACAGATGCCGCGGTTGGATACCAGCCTCGGCTGCAAACTCTCCGTGGTGCCGGATGCGGCCGGGGCGGAGGTGTTTCTTGCCGCGTTCAACGCGGCCACGCTCGTTCCCGTCTGGAAATCCGTCGAACCCTCGCAAGCTCAATTCGAGTGGTCCCGATTTGATGAGTTGATGAACTGGGCGGGGGCGGCCGGGCTTCGCGTGACCGTTGGCCCGATTCTCGACCTGAACCCGCATTCCCTCCCGGAATGGGTCAATGAATGGGCCGGCGACCTGCCCAGCCTGGCCGCGTTTTTCTGCGATTACGTCGAGTCTTTTATTTCCCGCTTCCGGGGGAAAGCCGGGCGGTGGCTCGTGTTCACCGGGTTCAATCACGCCGAGGTTTTGGGCCTGACGGAAGACGAGCGGCTCCGGCTCGCCGCCCGGGTCATCGATGCGGCCCGGCAGGCCGATCCGGAAGGAGACGTGATTATCGGAATCACCGACCCGTGGGGGGAGTACAAGACGAATCCTGCGATTTCGTATTCCCCTCTCGTTTTCGCCGATACGCTGTTGCGAACCGGTTTACGACTGGCTGCGTTGGACCTCGATTTGCGGACGAACGCCGTGGAAGCACGGCGAGACCTTCTCGACGTCGCCCGGTTGATCGAAAGCTTTTCCGTACTCGGAATTCCGCTGCAAGTGAACGTGTCCTTTCCGATCGGTGCCGTGACCTCCCTCGGCGATTCCCCGGCTGACGAAACCGATACCTCGCTCGCCTTGCAATCGATCAACCTCACGGCCATTGGAAAATTGCACGGCCTCCTATCCCTGGCCGTCGGCTTGCCTCAAATCCGAAACGTGACTTGGGATCAATGGGCGGACGACGCCCCGTGGGGCAGTCCCGGATGCGGAATGGAAATCGACGGGCAAGCCCGAAGTATTGCTGCGACGGACGTTTTCGCCGGAGTGCGCCAAGCCCATCTCGAATGACAATTACCGTCCTTGTTGATTTTCCGCCTGTCCCGGGTTCCCCGGGGGTCGGGCAATGGTGTAAGGATATTGTGCCGCGACGGTATTCGGTTAAGTTAATGAAGTTGGCGTCCAACGCCGGGCTGCCTCCGCAGTTGTAACTACGGACCGGTGACTCCCGACGCCAGGTGTTACCATGACTCGCGGTTCCCATCCGCTCCCACCCAGCGCGATTTTGCGTTCCGTGGGAAGGTATCACGTGCTCCGGCCGATCGCCGTCGGTGGGATGAGCACGGTTTACCTTGCGTACGACAAAAAGCACGACCGGAATGTCGCGCTGAAAGTTCTCGCTTCGGAACTGGCCGAGCGGACCGAGTTCGTCCGCCGGTTCCACCGGGAAGCCCACCTCGTCCGACGCCTGCCGCACCCGAATTTGGTCCGCGGACTGGACGTCGGTTTCGATTCGGCCAGCGGGAAACATTACCTGGTACTGGAATACGTCTCGGGTCCGTCGGCTCAATACCTGCTATCGACGCGGGACAGGTTACCGGTTGCGGCGGTCGTCCGCATCGGGATCGACGTCTGCCGCGCTCTCGCCCATTTGCACGCCAATCGATTCGTGCACCGGGACGTCAAGCCGGAGAACATTCTTCTGGACCTCGACGGGTCGGCGAAACTGTGCGACCTCGGGTTGGCCAAGAAGCTCGATATCGACGGGGACCTGACGGCCGTGCCGCACGGCGTCGGGACGCCGTACTACATGCCGTTCGAGCAATCGCTAAACGCCTCGTTGGTGGACGAACGCAGCGACGTATTTGCCCTCGGGGCCTCACTCTACCACTTGGCGACGGGACATTTGCCGTTTGCCGGGGAAACGCCGGAAGAACTTTCGCGGAGTAAAGTGGCGGACCGAACCCGCATGCCCAGTCACGTTCTGCCCGAATTGCCTGCTTCGTTTGATCGACTGGTGACCAAAGCTCTTTCGTTCGATCCTCGGGCCCGGTATCAACGGGCCGACGAGTTTCTCTCCGCCCTCGAGGAAACGAAGCTCGGCGAGGAAAATATCGACCCGGACCTTGGCTTCATTGCGAGCTTGGCGACTCATTCACCGACGTCGAATCCGACACGGCCGGACCTCCGACCCGTAGTCGGGCCGGGGGGGGCTTTCCCCGGCAATTCGGGCCATCGTACGGAGGTTATCCAGCGTTTGACGTCCGGCAACGCCAAGCGAATGCCTTCGCGATGGCTCCGGGTAGCCGTGTTACTTTTGGCCGTGGGATCGATTGCCCTGGCGACTACCGTTTCGATCGCGGCCGCAATCCGGGCCGTCCGATCTGTCAATCTGGAAGGGAAGAATTCGCCCGCCCTCACCGGCAAGCCGGACAACAAGGCCGAATAATCCGATTCCCGGTTGCCCGCACCACGCTTCCGGCCACAATGGTATGGCCGACGAGGCCGTGCCATGCCCGCTTCGCATCTCGCTACATTTTCCTGCGACGTGACTCCGCCGCTCGGCCATCCGCTTTGCGGCGGCTGGATCGAGCCGGTCCGCGGCTTTGACGACCCGTTGAAATGTCTGGGCGTGGTGCTGCTCGGGGAGGAAAAGCCGGTCGTATTGGCCGCGGTGGATTGGACCGGGTTGCGAAATCAGGCCTATCGAATTTGGCGACAAGCCCTGGCCGATGCCGCCCACACGAAGCCGGAACGCGTCGCCCTTCACTGCGTTCACCCACACAACGCCCCGTTCGCCGATGTCGAAGCCGAGAAACTCATCGCCGCGGCGAACGGTCCGCCGTCGCTCGACCTCAAATTCTACGACCGGTGCGTGGCCGATTCGGTAACGGCTCTCAAAACGGGTTTGGCGCGAGCGGTGCCGTTTAACCACGTCGGCGTCGGCACGGGAACTGTCCGTGCCGTGGCCTCGAATCGCCGGGTGCTAGGGCCGGACGGGAAAGTCAAGTTCACGCGGACGAGTGCGACGAAATCGAAAGAAGCTCGGGATGCGGCCGAGGGGCTCATCGACCCCCACCTGCGAACGCTCAGCTTCTGGGACGGGGAGTCGCCCCGGGCGGCGCTGCACTTTTACGCGACCCATCCAATGAGTTACTACGGCGACGGTCGCGTTTCGGCCGATTTCTGCGGCCTCGCCCGGCAGAAGCGACAGGACGAAGCACCGGGCGTTTTCCAAGTCTACTTCACCGGGGCTGCGGGTAACATAACCGCCGGCAAATACAACGACGGGGCGAAAAGTAATCGCGTCGTCCTCCGCGATCGCATGTACGCGGGCATGATCGCCGCCTGGAAGGCGACGAAAAGCTTTCCGGCCGAAAAATGGAACTGGCGGGTCGAGCCTGTGACACTTCCCCCTCGGGTCGAACCGGCGTTCGGTTCAGAAGCAAGCCTGGCAGTGCTCGCGGACGAAAAACAGACCGCGGCCAAGCGTAACAATGCGGCATTCCAACTCGCCTGGTTAGCCCGGCGGTCCACGCCGATAGAGATTTGCTCGCTCGATTTGGGACGGGAGGTGTCCACCCTCCACCTGCCCGGCGAACCGTTCGTTGAATATCAACTGACGGCGGCGAAAATGAAGCCGGATCGCGTTGTTTGCGTGGCCGGCTACGGCGACGGCGGGCCGGGGTACATTCCAACCGCCGCGGCGTTTCTCGAAGGCGGATACGAACCGACCGTCGCCCTGGCCCGCCCCGATTCCGAAGGGGTATTGCTCAAGGCCATGGCCAAAGTCCTTCACGGCAAGTTGCCGGGAGTTGTGAAATGAGACGTTTCGCGTACTCGACGACCCTGCTCGGATTATTTGCAACGCCGTTGCTTGCGGCGGACTCTTCCTTCAAGGCCGGCGTTGCGACGACGGTCATCACGCCCGCGGAACGGATGTGGATGGCCGGATATGCCTCGCGCAACAAGCCGGCGGAAGGGAAGGCTCTCGACCTTTACGCCAAAGCTTTGGCGCTGGAAGACGAAAAGGGGAATGCTCTGGTTCTATTGACGACCGATCTGATCGGTCTGCCGAAGGGGCTGGCCGACACGGTTGCCGGCCGGGTGATGAAGGAAACGGGTCTGAAGCGCGAGCAGTTGATGCTGACGGCGTCGCACACGCATAGCGGTCCGGTGCTGCGGGACAACCTGCCGGACATGTACGACTTGCCGCCAGGCGAAGCCGCGAAAGTCGATGCCTATACCGAACGGCTGAAACGAGACCTCTCGGCCGTGATGGTCCAGGCGTATCGGAACCGCAAGCTCGCCAAATTAATGTTCGGGGAAGGGGAGGCCAAGTTCGCGGTCAACCGCCGACAGGAGACCGCGAAGGGTGTTGTGATCGGCGTCAATCCCGGCGGCCCGGTCGATCACCGCGTGCCGGTGCTCGAAGTAGTGGCCGGCGACAAGATCCTGGCCGTCGTATTCGGCTACGCCTGCCACAATACGACGCTCGATTACTACAAGTGGAGCAGCGATTACGCTGGGTCTGCTCAGGTCGAAATCGAGAAAGCCATGCCGGGGACGGTGGCGATGTTCTGGATCGGCTTCGGGGCCGACGCCAACCCGAACCCGCGGCGGACGGAGGCACTGGCGATCCGACACGGCAAGGAACTCGCCGCGGGAGTGGCGAAAACCCTGGCCGGAAAATTGACGCCTATCTCCGGTGACTTTGCTTCCCGATACTCCACCGTTTCCTTGCCGTACGACAACATGCCGACGAAGGACCGACTTCGGGCCGACATGCTGAGTAAAAATTACGCCGAGAAAACCCGGGCCGGCAGACTCCTCAAGCAATGGGAATCGGCGGGAAAACTCGACGACGCGTACCCGGCCTATCCGGTTCAGACGTGGCGGGTCGGCGACAAGCTCGTCTGGTCGGCGCTGGGTGGCGAAGTCGTGATCGACTACGCCATACGGCTCCGGAAGGATTTACCTCTCAGCGGCCGTACGCTTTGGACGACAGGCTATTCCAACGACGTCATGGCCTACATCGCCTCGGCCCGCGTTCTCCGGGAAGGCGGGTACGAGGCGGATTCGTCGATGATCTATTATGGTCTGCCGTCGCGGTGGAAGCCGGCGGTTGAGGACATCATCGTGTCCGAGGTCGTGAAGCAATTGAAAGAACTCGACGCCGGACAATAAACCCCCAATCCGACGGAGTATCATGCGAACTTTCCTCGCCCTTACGGCGGCGTGGTTGACGATTTCCGTTGGACCCGCCCAGCAACCGGCCGCCGGCGGGCCACGGACCCCACGAGAAGAACGGGCGACATTCCAATTCCTAAAAGGGTTTGACGTCGATCTCGTAGCGAGCGAACCGGACGTGGTCGATCCGGTGGCCATGTGTTTCGACGCCCGCGGCCGCATGTTCGTCTGCGAAATGCGGGGGTATCCGAACGACGGCGTGGGAACGGGAACGGAAACCCGTGGCCGTATCCGTCTTCTGGAAGACCGCGACGGCGACGGTTCCTTCGAAACCGCGACGACGTTTGCCGACGGTCTCCGCTTCCCGATGGGGATCGTACCTTGGAAAAACGGTATCATCGTTGCGGTCGCACCGGACCTGATCTATCTGGAGGACACCACGGGAAGTGGAAAGGCGGACCGAAAGACCGTGCTCTATACCGGCTTTAACCTGGCGAACATTCAGCAAATGGTGAACGGACTGACCTGGGGGCCGGACAACTGGATTCACGGCGTGGCAGGGAATAGCGGTGGTACGGTCCGATCGGTTCAGAAGGCAAACGCCGCTCCGGTCGAGTTACGAGCCCGAGGATTCCGGTTCGATCCGGCCGTGCCGGGCAGTTTGGAACCGGTTTCCGGCGGTGGACAGTACGGCCTCGCGTTCGATCCGTTCGGCCGCGTTTTTGCCAACACGAACGCCCAGCACCTCCGCCAGATTCTGATCCCGGAATGTGCGTTGCGGCGAAACCTGGACCTGCCGGTTTCGGCGACGACGGCCGACATTCCCGACCACGGGGCGGCCTGCCGCGTGTTCCGCATCAGCCCGTTCGAAGCATGGCGTGTAGAGCGAACGACCCGTCGGGCCGGCGGGGCGGACGCCAAACGATTTCCCTCGACCGAACTGGTGCCGGGCGGATTTATCACCTCCGCTTGCAGTCCGCTCATTTATGCGGGTGGAGCATTCTCATCCGCCTTCAACGGGAATTCGTTCATCTGCGACCCCGCCAATAACCTCGTCCATCGTGACGGGATCGACTATTCCCAAGGGGCCGCGGCGGTCGCAAAACGGCTCGACAGCGGGTGCGAGTTCCTCGCATCAACCGATAACTGGTTCCGGCCGGTCTTCCTCGGCCACGGGCCGGACGGGGCGGTATATCTACTCGACTTTTATCGCGAAGTCATTGAAACCCCGCGGTCGTTGCCCGACGACATAAAGGCTAAATTGAATCTGGAAAGCCGGGGGCGGGGCCGCATTTGGCGGATCCGGGCGGAGAACGCGAAACGGGCGAAGAATCCGGACTTCGCGGCGATGACGGATGCAAAATTGGCGGCGAAACTGATCGACCCGAACATCTGGGTCCGAACGACTGTGCGACGATTGTTGATCGACCGGGCGACGAAGGTTGATGTGGCAAACGTGCTCGCACTCGCCCGTGGAACGGAATGCTTGCCGGACGTGCTGAGCACGATGCTCGGTTTGGGGCAACTTCGCGTTTCACATCTTGAGACCGCATTCACCGACCCTCTACCCGGTAATCGGGCGTTTGTCCTCAGTTTGGCGGAAGATTATTTCGCCGGGTCGCCCTCGATTCGCACCGCCGCCGCAAAACTCGCGGAAGACAGTTCACCCGCAGTTCGGTTCCAACTGGCGCTTGCCCTTGGAGCGGCCCCGGTGTCGGAGGCCGTGCCCGTGTTGGAGAAAATCGCGTCGAAGGACGGGGCCGACCCGTGGGTGCAAACGGCAGTGCTGCTTTCCGCGCGGGGAGGGACGGCCGATCTGATTGCCGGGCTTTTCGAAGCCGACAGTCCGGCGACGGCGGCCCTACTCCCCCGCGCCGCGGCCGTTGTTGCGGGGAAAGGGGACGACGCGGCCGTCGCGCACCTGCTCGGCACAGTGCTGGCCAAAAACCCGGGCGTCTCCGTCGGGTTGGCCGCGGTTCTCGACGGCGTCGCGTCGGGGCGTAAAGGAAAGTCTCTCGTTGCAAAGCTGGCGAATCCGCCGCCCGTGCTGGCTTCGGTCGCAACCTCTCTCAACCAACGCTTCGCCCTGGCCGTTCGAGAATGCGAATCCGAATCGCCGACCGTCGCCGCGGTCAGACTCCTCGCCCATGCCCCAAACCCGACGGCTCGGCCCGCCCTGGCTCGCGTACTGGTTCCGCGATTTCCGATCGACGTTCAACTGGCCGCGGTGCGAAGTCTGGCGGCTCAGTCCGATTCGTCCAACGCCCGATCGCTCCTCGCGGCCTGGCCGGAACTCGGACCAACGGTTCGACGCGAAGTGCAGGAACAACTCGTTGCCCGCGCCGAATGGGCCGGCTTACTCTTAAACGCCATCGAAGCAAAAAAAGTATCCCCGGTCGAAATCGACCCGGCTCGAATGACTCAACTCAAAGCCTACCCGGTCGCGGCCGTGCGGTCACGAGCAATCAAGTTGTTTGCCGGCTTCGTTCCCGCGGACCGCAAGAAGGTGATCGATTCCTATTCGTCGGTTCTGGACCGCGACGGCGATATCGAGAAGGGCAAAATCGTATTCCAAAAGGCCTGTGCCAGTTGCCATAAGCTTGCCGGGGAAGGGCACGAAGTCGGCCCGGACTTATTGGCGACCGTGCCGGGGAAGACGAAGCAGGAGCTTCTCGTTTCGATTCTCGACCCGAACCGGGAAGTCGACGCCCGGTATATCAGCTACACGGCCACCCTTCTCGACGGCCGTCAGACGACCGGCATTCTCGCATCCGAGGGGCCGGGGAGCATCACGCTGAAACGGGCGGACGGACTGGAGGACGTGGTCCGTCGATCCAACCTCGACAGCCTGCGGTCTTCGGGCGTCTCGCTCATGCCGGAGGGTTTGGAAAAGTCGGTCCCACCGGAGGCGTTGGCCGATTTGCTGACGTATCTGAGAAGTGCAACGAAACCGAAATAACAAATCCCCCCACCATCTCGCGATTGTGGGGGGATTCACGTTAGGCAATGGGCGGTCTCAATCCGTCGACGTCTTCTCAATGTCCTCGGGCTTGGCCACGCGAATGACAGGGATGTACAGTTCTTTCTTCCCCGGCAGTCTCGCGAATTGCAGCTTTCCACTCACTTTCACCCATTCGTTGTCCTGAATCGAGGAGATGGCGAAATCGGAGAATATCCGCGACTGGAGCGGGATCGCGTCGCTGATGCAGCAGGTCATTTTGAGATAGAAGAGCGTGAACTCCTTGTCGGATATTTTTCGCATTTGCCCTTTAACCTGCGTCATTCGCCCTTCGTATTCTTTCCGCTTGCCCGGGTCGGCTGCGAGGGAGTTTAGTTCGGCAAAGTCGAACAACACGTCCCCACCCTTTGCCGCGACGTCGTCGAGCTTTCCGAGTTTGCTGTCGTTGAGGCGGTCGCCGAGCCATTCCTTGCTGAGGCTGGAATTCGGCAGTCCCATCAGGAACAGGAGGACGGGAAAGGCGAGAACGAGCACCCGCCAGTAAGCGTTGCCGTGGGCATGTTCCTCGCCCGGTGCGTGATCGTGCCCGCAATCGCCGTGGTCGTGGCCGCAGTCGTCGCCGTGCGCGTGGACGGCGGCCCCGGCCTGACGCCAGACGACTATCCCGCGAATGAACGAAAGGCCGAGCAGGACAAACCCGGCACCCAAAACCCACGGCCAAAAACTTGGCGCCAATATCCACTTCAACATCGAGTTCCCGTTCGAGTCCTTGTTGTAGTACATGAGCAAAGCCACGACGCCGAACGCGCCGCAGGCGAAGATCGTCAGGAGTTGTTCGAGGTAGTATTCGCCCATACCCGCCGCCTTGGTCGCGGGGGCGTGGTCGTGCCCGCAGTCCGGTCCGTGAATGTGGGCGGGAGCCGAGTGGTCGTGATCGTGCCCGCAATCCGGGCCGTGGACGTGAGCTTCCGCCATGAACGTGCCTCCGGGAGCCAAGCTATTATTTCACGGGAACGGCCAATTGGGTAGCGGCCGCGGCCGAATTCGGGAACCAATGCGGGTTCGCCCCACCGGTCGCCGCGTGGAAAATCATGCAATAAACGAGTACCTGAGTCACCGTACAACCTACGATGACGGCAATCAACCGGGTCCGGAACACACGCGTAAACATCATCAGGAGCTTCAGGTCGAACATGGGGCCGAGGACCAGGAAGGACAGTTTCGCGGAGAAGGCCGCTTCCGTAAAACTGGCTGCCACGAACGCGTCCGCTTCGCTGCACAGGCACATTACTACGGCCAAAAACATCATAACCGGGATAGTCAAGTAGGGCTGGTCCCTGGTGATCGACGCGACCTGTTCGGGGGTGATGTAAAGCTTGACCACGGCCGCGATGAGCGAGCCGAGAATTAGAAACACCATAATGTCCATAAAGTCGTGCAGGGCCGTCTGGGAAATATTGCCGATGCGTTGCGCCAACGGTTTTTTGACCGGCTTGTCGTCGTCGTCCTCGGAGGAAGCGGCGGCTTGCGGCATAGCCAGCGGTTTGAGTAAGGCGTTTCCGTGCTTGCGGTGGACGATGTGAACGACCAAACCGGTGGTGCACGCGACGAAGAATCCCATCCCGGCGCGCAGCAGGACCATTTCGTAACCGTACCCGTGGCCCTTGAACGCTACCCACGTACTCATCAGGACGATGACGTTGAGGATCGGCCCGGCGAGCATGTAGGCAATGCAACACGAAAGCGGCAGCCCTTTCCTCAGCAACCGCCGCATCACCACAACGATCCCGCACTCGCACATCGGGAAAATGAGCCCCAAAAGACCGCCGATGACGACGGCGGGCAGGGCCGATTTCGGCATGATTTTGCCGATAAGTTGCTGGGGCAGCAGTTCCTCCAAAATCCCGGCAATCAGGGCACCGAGAACGATGAACGGCATGGCCTCCCAAACGATCGAAGTAAACAAACGGACGAAGAATTGGATCTGTTCGACGGTCGAGCTCATGGCGGGATTCCTGAAGCCGTTACAAATGATACGTCGTACGTGGCAGGGGAGTTCGGTTCATTCGGCCGGGCCGGGGGCGGGGCAGCAAGCCAGGGCGTCATTGCCCGGAATGTGATTGTGTCCGGCACGGGTCAGCCGCTTGCGGATCGCAACGGCCGGCATGGTCAGGAAGAACCAGGCCACGGCCGTTAAGACGACGGCACCGGACGGATGGAGTTCGAGGACGACACGGCCCAGCGACAGGTTGTACGTCCGGCTGACGAAGTAACCGATCAGCCCCGCCCCGACGCTGGCGAATATCGAATACCAGAACATTTGCCGCAGGTTTCGGGCCACATTCGCTGCCCCGGCCGCGGGCACGATGAGTAACGCGTTGATAAGCATCGAACCGACCGCCTTGATGGACACGTTCACCACGACCGCCAGAAGAATGATGAACGCATAATTTCCGACGCGAATCCACTTGCCGCGGGAGCGGGCCAGGAGGGGACTGAAACTGGCGAACGCGAACGTGTTATACCCGAGCGTCACAATTGCGGCGGTCAGGATGCAGAGGAGGAGGAGTACGGACAGTTGTTCCGTTGAGGTGAACATGAGCGACCCGAACAGGAACTGTTCCGGGTCGAAGAACCGCACGTGCTTGGTCAGGGCGGGAATGAGCAAGGCCGCGAATCCGGTTACGACGGCGAAAAATACGCCAATGACCGTGTCGTTAGAGAGTCCGGTCCGTTCGCGGACGAATTCGATCCCCAGGCCGACGGCCACGCCGAACGCGACCATGACGAGGATGACCACCCATTCGCTGACGGAGTCGGCCTGTTTCGTTTGCCCGAGCAGGACGTAGAACAACATGCCGAGGGCGACGCCGGAGAAGGCCGAGTGTGCCATCGCGTCCGAGAAGAAGGCCATCCGGTTGCCGACGACGAGAGAGCCGACCATTCCGGTAATCAGGCTGATGAGGAGGATCGCGAGTACGGCATTGACTTCGTACTGATTGACGCCGATACGCTCGGCGACAGTTTCCACGAACGAGGCGATGGTGTTAGCCAGCATGGGATACGGCAGGGGTCTGTTCGGCAATGCGGGACGCGGCCCGGTCGAGTAAGTTTACGGCTTCCTCGGCTTCGGTCGGAGAAATTACCAGCGGCGGGGCGATTCGGATAACCTTTGTGGCAAGCGGACCCAACAAGTGAATGCCGGTGGATCCGTCTCCTCGATAGGCGGATAGCACCAGGGCATTGGCCCATTCCGCGGCGGTGAGTCCACCATGCTCCTTCGTTTCGACTCCCCAAACCATCCCCCGCCGCTCCCCGCGAACGTGGGAGATAAACGGATACCGCTTCAGTCGGATTAACCCCGCCTCGATTTCATCCGACACCGCCCGGCACACCTCCAAAACGGCCCCGCCTTCGAACTCGTCCAACGTGGCTAATACGGCGGCGGATGCCAACGGGTTCGCACTCCACGTGTCCGACCCTTCGCCATACCCCAGCGAGCGAAATACTTCCCCCCGGCCCACGGCGGCTGCCACCGGCACGCCGTTCCCCAGGCCTTTCCCCAGGACGATGACGTCCGGTTCCAACCCGTACGCTTCGAACGCGAATAACTTTCCGGTTCGTCCGAAATTCGATTGCACTTCGTCGAGGATAAAAACCATGTCGTTTTCGCGGCAGAACTGCTGGAGGAGCTGAAGGTATGCGGACGGTGGGTGGTAAGACCCACCCCCGCCCAGGTAGGGTTCGGTAATCAGACATCCGAGTTGTGGACCGAATTGATTGCGGAGGGCGAGGAGCTCATCCCGATACGGTTCGGGATCGAACGGAGCGTCGCGGAGGGAGACGTCCCGACATTCGGCGGTGGGGAATGAAATGAACCGGACGCGCGGATCGCGTTCGGCGTCCGATTCCGACCCGGTGACGGCGTTGGCCAACCCTTTCTTGCCATGAAAGCCGAACCGCGTGGCGACGATCATCGGCCGGGTTTTGTCGCGTGCCATCGAGGCCCAGAGGGCCTTCTGAATCGCCTCGGACCCGGACGCGGCCCAGAGGACCGATTCCATACGGGACCCGCCCGGCCGACTTCGGAGCAGCGCGATCAAGCGGCGTGATGCCGCGGCGTCGAGCGGGGTGACGGCGTTGTAACTGGTAAGCGGCACCGCCTTCACGAAATCGGTCGTTACCGAATGGAGGCCTTGAGCGGGCCAATTCATGTAATCGGCGAGTCGTTTCATCCACCGAGTCGGGTTGTGGCCGAGGTTGGCCACGAGCACGCCGGATGTGAAATCGTAAAGTCGGCGGCCATCAGGCGTCCAATGATAGACGCCCGCACTCGATTGGAGCACCGCGAGAGACGGAGTATACGTGCGGAGGGCCGCGGGCTCGACCGAAACCGCGGCCGCGCGGGTTTCGTTCCCGACGGGCTCATCTTCGTGTCGGATCGGTTCGGACATCGTTACACCGGCGGGGCGTAGAGGACGTCGATCGTCGGTTCGCCCGGGTAGCTTTGCACGAGGCCGCCGTGGGGACCGTTCACCGTCACGAGGCTGCCGGGCCGGTCGGTCGCGTGTGTCCGAAGGATCGCTTCAACGGCCTGAACCGCGGCCACGACGTTGCGGTCCGCCGTCAGGTCGTTATAGGTT
The DNA here is from genome assembly GCA_036493815.1 of Fimbriiglobus sp. Classification (GTDB taxonomy): domain Bacteria; phylum Planctomycetota; class Planctomycetia; order Gemmatales; family Gemmataceae; genus DASXPC01. The sequence goes on from DASXPC010000017.1 coordinate 16,788, forward strand.
AATGCCCGCATTTCCTGCAACCGCGCCGGCCGGTCGTCCGGCAGACCGCCGTATTCGACGTAGGCCACTTCGCGAAAGAACCGCTCGATCGCTTCGATCCCGTACCCCCGTTGCGACCGCGCGTTCCACGGTTCCAGAAACGTGCCGTTGTAGTGGTGGTTGGGCGTCATTTTGATTTCGCCCGGTGTCCGGCCTTCGACCGTCAATTCCACACCCCGTCGGCGCTGGCTTGCGTTCCAGACGCCGTTATCGAACCGGAATTGCACTTCCTGCTCGACCGACCCGGGAAAGTCGTCCGGCGTCACCCAACTGGTGTGGATGTCGAACGCGGCCTCGCGACCGTCCGGATAGGCGTAAATCACGCGCAGCTGCACCGAGTCCCAAGTCGGTCCGGAAGCCGCACCGACGATGCCGCGCTGACCGGCGGCCGAAATCCGCGCCAGCCGCCAGTTGGGTCCGAACGTGAAGTCGATGAGTTTCAGGTAGTGGACGGCGACATACGTGGCTGGGTTTCGACCGGTTACCCATTCGGCGAACTGTCCCAAGCCGACGGATTTCGGCTCCAAAAGGGAACAGTATCCGTTGTTCACGTGCGTGAGAACGCCGTCCGCAACGTGGGTGCGGAGTTTCTTGTGATCGGGGTCGAGAAGCTTGTGATACACGACTTTCGCAAGGGCGTTGCCGTTCGTCGCAGCTTTTGTCAACCGGTCGAGTTCCTGAAGCGACAGGACGGACGGCTTTTCGATCAAGACGTGTTTGCCGGCTTCGAGCGAAGCCAGAGCCGTTTCGAAATGCCGGTCGTCGGGCGTGGCGACGCAGACCGCATCGAGTTCTGCAGCGGCCAGGCGTCGCCCCGCGTCGGCACCTGTGAAATGCGTGACGGTACGGAAGGTGGGTTCGCTCAACTGGGCCACCCGCGCGCCGGTGCGGGAGGCCGTTGCCGCGAGCTCGATCGTCACCGGACCAGTCTGGGGCGAGTAGAGTTTTGCCTCGTTGACGGCCAGCAGGAACGGGCGGTAAGTATCGTCGAATATCATTCCGAGCCCGGCCGTGCCGACGCGAAGAATACGTGGTGCCATGCCGAGAGCTTACGCCGACCCGAATCGTCTGTCAGGCCGAATTCTATTCCGGCCACTTGCGAGCAATTATTCGTGGGGATCATAGGGCCCGCAGTATTGTCCTCGACTAATTCAGTGCCACCCGTCCCTGGGCTTCCATCTGTGTCCGCAGGTTCGAAAAGTAGGCGGTCAGGTCGTCGGCGTCCTTCACGGTTCCGCGGCTGCAACTGCCCGAGGAACATCCGCCCCCGGACCCGCATCCGCCGCCCGATTCCTGCCCGCAATCCGGCTTGCCGCAACCGGTGGGAGGATCGGGGGCCGGCACCGGTTCTTCGCCGAGGTGATGCACCCGGACGGCGAGGCCGAACGTCGCGGACAGTTCGTCGAGGATCGGCGTTAGGTCGCAGGCGTCCCACGCGGCCACGTGCAGGACGGCAACGGGGTCGAGCAGCTGCTCGCAGTCGAGCACCGCCACGGGCAAATCGGCGACCCGCGCCTGCGCGTCGGCGAGCAAATCGGTTTCGACGGTGGGGGCAGGGACGGGCGCGTGCGGGCCGACGAGGTCGCCGGGCAATCCGATTTCAAATCGTGTGACAGTGGCGAGCACTTCACCTGGTTCGAGGCCGCGAGGTGTCCGGACGGCGACGGACGCGCCTCGGGCGAACGTGCGGCCGTCCGGATCGCGAAACCGGCCCACGAACGCCGGCCGGCCGTAGCGAACGAGATACTCCGTGGTCGGCATGGTACTCACAAGAGAAGAATAACTTCACCACCGAGAACGCAGAGAGCAAGGAGAGAAATAGCTGTTCCAAATTAATCCTGATACATTTCAATCCGTACACTCTTATCTCTTTTTCAATTGTTTCGGTCTATCTCCGTGCCCTCTGCGCCCTCTGTGGAGAAATCTTCTTCCTAATGAACTGCGGGGGTCTCCTCGAGTCCGAGGTATTCCCGCATGTGTTTGTCGTATTCAGCTTGACCGAATTCGCTGCTCAAGTCCAGCCGCAGTTCGTTAATCACCTTGATGCTGAAGTCTTTGAACCACGCGTCCCAGCAGTCGGCACAGACGGTTTCCTGGATCAACTTCCCGGTCGCGTCGGGCATCGGCGGCTTGGCGAGTGGCTTCGCCCGTTTTCCCATCGGGCAACCGGGCCGTTGGCACTTGAACCCAGTTTCCGGCCCGTCGTCGGCCGGTGTGGCCGTGGCCGGAACCGGGGCCCCGAGCTTGACGAGCATCGCCGCCATCGCGTCGCGGGGGATTTTATCCCCCCGCTCGTCCGCAATCGCGTACCCCTTCGTCAGTACTTCGATCGCCTTGGCGTTCTCCCCCAACTTGGTGTGTGCCTCGCCGAGCAGTTGAAATACTTTGGAAAAGAACGGGCTGAGTTCGAGCGTCTTCTCGAACGATTTCACCGCCTCGGCATGCTGTCCGTCTTCGGACAGCAATTGCCCGAGCCGAAAGTGGCCCAGTTCGTTCTCCGGGTCGTCGGTCGCCATCTTGCGAAACTGGGCGATGCGGTCGCTGAGCTGGGTCATGATGGTCTCAAGGTAATATCGAAATCGATCGTAAGCGACAGGCCTATTCTACCCGTCGCTTACGCATCCGGCTCGTTCCGCGAATTTCAGTTCGGCGGCACTGCGGCCAACGGCAGGTCGAACGTGTACGACTTACTCGCGATCTTGTCCGTTGCTTTGATCCGCATCACGAACTTTCCCGCCCGAGTGAACGGCACCGGATAATTGTTCGGGAATGCTTCGAACTTCTCCTCGATACCCGAATCCGTCTTGTCGACGATCGGCTTCTTCAACGTCGGCTTGCCACTGTCGTCGAAAAACTGGATCTCGTATTCGATGAGCGGTTGCTTCGTCCTCGGGTCCCGCTTGAACCCGATAATTCCGAATTGGACCCAGACCGACTGGCCGACCACGCCGGTCGTCGGGGCCGAAATCTCCCCTTTCGGGTCGGCCGAGGTGTAAACCGCAACGATCGCGAAGTCTTTCTTCAACACCTCGAACTTCCGGGTTAGGGCCTTCTTTGTCCCGGCCTTCTTCTCGTCCACGACCGTAACGGTCATGGTGTACTCTCCCGGCGCCATGTCGACGCCGACCGTGACGAACGCCCGGGCCGGCAGCGTCGTCCCGCCGAGCGGCATGTATTCGTGTCGCACGGTAGGTTCCTGTTTCAACGTCGGCTTGCCCTGCTTGTCCATAACTTCCAAGCCCATCGAGTAATAGCACGACCCGTCCGGGGCGACGGTGATGTTCTCGATGTTGAATGCGACGAACACGCAGTCTCCCGGCATGAATTTCGAGTCCGGCCGGGTGCCGCCGAGTTCGCCGTAGGTGTTGCGGACGTGGGTCAACGCCAACTCCTGGGCCGACGCAAACGACGGCAGCAGACAGCCAACCGCGGCGACGGCGAACGCTTGCCACTTCATCGAAAACCCTCGGGGGATGGGGGTACGTTTCTCAAACGGTGTATTGCTAAACGTGCGGAGGAGGAGGGCGGGGCGTTTTCAACCCGACCGTCGGATGACCCGTACCTTCACCTTATCGGCCACGAACGTCTTTTCGCCGGCAGAAGCGAAGCGAATCTTCACTCTCTTCAACACGCCGACGCCGGAGACGTCGGTGACCTTGCCGATGCCGTATTCGCCGTGTTCGACCACGATGCCGACGTCGAGGCCGGGGTCATTGATCCCGGATACAGAGGCGGGCGGTTTGATCGGGGGTAACGGAACCGACCGAAGCCCCGTATCGGCCCAGCCTTTTGCCGCGGCCGGGCCGCCGCCATTCCGCCACTGGTCGAATGCGTTCCGGGCCATGTTCCGGCTCGCCGACCTGTCCTCGTGCTCCACGTCCTTCGGCAGTTCCTCCAAAAACATGCTCGGCACCGCGTACAACGCCTGCCCGCGAAACTCGCGGAGCCGGGCGTGTGTCAGATAAAGTTCCCGCATCGCCCGGGTCATGCCGACGAAGCAAAGCCGCCGCTCTTCTTCCAGGTCGTCGTCGTTCTGCAGGCTCCGCTCGTGCGGTAACAGCCCCTGCTCGACCGCCATTAAGAAGACGACGGGGAACTCGAGTCCTTTCGCGGCATGCAAAGTCATCACCGAAACGCGGTCCTGCTGGTCGTCCCAGGCGTCGACGTCCGAGGCCAGCGTGATTTGTTCCAAAAAGTCGCCGAGGGTGCGGGATTCGTCCTCGGCGTGGAATTGTTTCGCGGCCGTCACCATTTCTTCGACGTTCGCCAGCCGATCGATGTCGTCGTCTTCCTTCGAAATCATCAGCGCGTCTTTGTATCCGGATTCCTCCAGGACGAGTTTGATGAGATCGTGCGGCGGCAGTTCGAGTTGCGCCCGCAGGCCGGTCATCAGTTTGTAGAAATCTTTCAGTCCGGCCGCGGCCTTGCCCTTGATCTCCGGAATCTTCGCCACCTCACCCGCGGCCGCGAAGAGGGTAATTTCCTTCGATTCCGCATATACCTGCAGCCGTTCGAGCGACGTCTTTCCCACTCCTCGCGCCGGTTCGTTTACTGCCCGCATGAACGAGATTGGATCCTGCGGGTTCACGAGAAGCCGCAGGTATGCTAAGACGTCCCGGTTTTCCTTCCGGTCGAAGAACGCAAGTCCCTTCACAATCTGAAACGGCACTCCTTGCTTGACGAACGCCGATTCCAGTGCCCGCGTGAGGGCGTTCACCCGCACGAACACGGCCGCGTCGCGGTAGCGATACGCCTTGCGGGCCACCGCGTCCTTGATACGCAACACAATGCCGTCAGCCTCGTCCAATCCGTTGTCGAACGTCAGCACCCGCACCGGCTCCCCGGCCGGGTTGTCGGTGAGCAAGGCCTTCTTCTTCCGCTTCTTGTTCTTCTCGATCAGTGCCCCCGCGGCCGCGAGGATCGACGACGAGCTGCGATAGTTTTTCTCCAATGCGATGACCGTCGCGTCCGGATAGTCCCGCTCGAAGTCGAGGATGTTCTTGATGTCCGAGCCACGCCATTTGTAAATCGATTGGTCAGGGTCGCCCACCGTGCAAATATTGCGGTAGTTCAAGCAGAGCCGGTTCGCGATGACGTATTGGGCCGCGTTGGTGTCCTGGTATTCGTCCACCAGCACGTACTGGAACCGGGCGTCGAGTTCGGCTCGCAATTCTTCGTTGTATTTAAGGGCCATCGCGGGCAGGTACAGCAGGTCGTCGAAGTCCATCGCGTTGGCGGCCCGCAATTTCTTTTCGTAGGCGTGGTAGACTTTGGCCGTGGTCTGGGCGAAGAAATCGAACGCCTGCTCGGCGTACTTTGCGGGGGAGAGGAGTTGGTTCTTGGCCTTCGAGATCGCCCCGGCGAGCCGTTCGGGCGTAAACTTCACGTTGTCCATTCCGGTCGATTCGAGGGCGTCCTTCACCAGACGATTGCGGTCGTCGATGTCGTAGATTGTGAAGTTCTTTTCGAGGTTGAGCCGGTCGGCGTACATCCGCAGGAGCCGGGCGCCGAGGCTGTGGAACGTGCTAACCCAGACGCGGTTGCCGGGGACGAGCTTCTCGACCCGGTCCCGCATCTCCCCCGCAGCCTTGTTCGTAAACGTGATGGCGAGGACGTTGCCGGGGCGGATGCCCTGCTGCAGGAGATATGCGACCCGTCGCGTGATGACCCGCGTCTTCCCCGACCCCGCCGCGGCCAGAATGAGGAGCGGTCCTTCTCCGTGCGTCACCGCGGCCCGCTGGGCAGAGGTCAAATCGCTCAGCAGATCGTCGGCAGCCATGCCCAAAGTCTCCCGATTCGTCCGGTTTCATGTTATTGTACGGAGGAAGCAAACCGACGGGTGATCGATGAGCGTCTTCGGCGTCGGAACCCAGATCGTCGAATGTGCCCGGGTGGCGAAGTTGATCGACCGCCACGGGGAGGTCTTTCTGCTGCAGGTGTTTACGCCCCGGGAAGTGGGTTACGGCCGGGAACGGACGCGGACGAACGAGACGTTCGCGGCTGTTTGGGCGGCCAAGGAAGCCGTATATCGTGCGCTCGGTTCGCGGTGGCGAAAGGGCATGGACTGGCGGGACGTGGAAATCGTCTTCGACCCCGGAGCCGAGCCGGTCGTGAAATTCGCCGGGCAGGCGAAGGAGCTTGCGGACGGCCACGGAGTGAGGGCGGTTCACGTCGCCCTGGCTTACACAAGGGCGTTCGCGACTGCGACCGCGGTGGCTGAGCGAGTTTAGCGTATCACGTGTTATTGCCCTTCTTCCGCGATCTCCCGCATCAACTTCCGGGACGCCTTGTAGGCCATCCGCAGTTGAATTGCCCGGGAGTCAATCTGGTCGAGAGTGTAAAAAGCCCCGGGCGGTGCGACCGGCAGCCCGGCCAGTTCGACCGTGAGTGGCAACAGGGTAATAAACTCCTTCGCCCGCTGCTGCTTGATTTCCGGCGTCGCGTCGGCGGACATGGAAATCCTCCCAGGAAAGGTAACGGTGCAGGACTCTACCCGTCAGTAATAACAACCGTCGTTCGGGACCGGTTCAGTCTTTCCGAAATGCATCGACACCAACCGATTCCAGCCAAGATCAATCCGATCAATGAACAAACCAACATTGCAGCGAAAATATACCGGAGCCACACCAAACCTGCATGGACCATTTCCATCGATTTCGCATGGGACAAATGGGTCCAAGCAATTGCGAAGAGAATTAAAGCCAAAAAGGATTCCGTTGCGATCCAGAAAAAGGCAGCACGTAACGAATAAAGCAAAATCCCAACTATGAACCAAGCTAATGCAAGTCCGTAGCCGAGCGCAAAACCAACGACGGCGAGTGGCGTGGTAGCCGTTACCGGAATGAAAACGGCTAACGACCCAACCGCTGCCATCACCCCCGCCGAAATGATTGTCGAGCGAAACGGGTATTGGATAACAAGCCGACCGTTGGTCACTGGTTCTCCAATAAATCCGAGGGTTTCACCCCTTTCTTCAACTCGTCTCCGGTGCGAACCCTCTCCGCAGTGTGTTCTCGGTGATGGTCCGGGGCAAGAGGAATTGCAGGAGATAATCCGGGCCGCCGG
>DASXPC010000018.1:0-1983 GCA_036493815.1 Fimbriiglobus sp.
GACGGCCCCTGACCACCAGCACCGTAGACCGGGTCTGCGTGCAGGCGGCTCGGGATGCGGGCCTGGGCAAGCACGTCACCGTGCATACTCTTCGCCATTATGCCGACTCCCGGATTATGCCGATTGGGGTTTGCAGGGTAACGCGAAATCCGGCGAATCGCGCGGGTTCTTCACGGCCTGACGCGGCATAATCAAAGACCCTCCAGGAAGGCCAACAGCTCGTCGTCAGGCCGGAACCGCCCGGGCGGCACCTCCAACGGCCTCACCTTGGAGAGAGCTTCTTCCTTCTGCCGAAGGTCGGCATGGAGATACATCTGGGTCGTCTCCACCGACTCGTGCCCCAGCCACAGCGCGATGACCGAGCGATCGATGCCGTGTCGAAGCAGTTCCATGGCCGCGGTATGGCGGAGTACGTGCGGCGTCACGCATTTTCGCTTCAGCGAGGGGCAATGCCTTTCGGCGGTGCGCTGGTGGCGGGCGACCAGTCGCTCAACCGCATCCCGGCTCAGAGGTCCGCCACGACTGCTCGGGAAGGCCGGCGTTGCTGGCTCGTCAGGGCACTCGCGGAGCCACTGCGCCAGGACCTCAACCGCTTCTGGGCGGAGCGGGGTGCACCGCTGTTTCCGGCCTTTCCCTTCGCAGCGGACGTGGGCCCCGGCGCCCAGGATAATATCGGAGCGTCGCAGGCCAATGAGTTCGGACACCCTCAGCCCCGTCTGGATTCCCACCAGCAGCAGGGCCCGGTCCCGGCGGCCGATCCAGGTGCTCCTGTCCGGCGCGGCCAGGAGGGCGTCGATCTCCTCCGCCGTGAGGTATTCAATCAGCCTCCGCTGGTAGCGCTTGCTGGGGATGGCCAGGACACGGCGGCACTGGTCGGCGTAGGCTGGCTCCTGGAACCAGAGATAGTGGAAGAAGGAATGGATGGCCGCCAGGCGTGTGTTCCGACTCCGGGCGCCGTTGCCGCGGGCTTTCTCCAGGTGATCAAGGAAGTCGCCGATGAACGGCGCGTCCAGATCCTTGAGGGACAACTTCGACGGAGCCTTCCCCAGTCGCTCTTTAGCGAATCGCAGGAGGAGGCGGAAGGTGTCCCGGTATCCCGCGACGGTGTGAGGGCTGGCCCCGCGTTGCCGCTGGAGACGGTCGGTGAAGAAGGCCTGCACCAGACCGGAGAAGCTAGCGTCGGAACTCATGGCTCAACCTCCTTGGGGCTTTCCAGCCGGCGTGCCGCCAGTTCCAACAACTCCGGGACGGCCTCGAGGTACCAGTACGTCTCGTTCACATGCACGTGCCCGAGGTAGGTGGCCAGCTTGGGGATCTCCCGTTCGACATCGATGCCCGATCGGTACCACCGCAGGAGAGTGCAGACGGCAAAGCGATGCCGCATGTCGTGAAGCCTGGGACCGCGGCCATGGCGGCGGCCTCCCGCCGGCGCACGCAGGCCGACCTCCCGTGAGACCTTGGCGAAGTTGTAGCGGGCCGCCCAACCCGTCACGCGGTCGCCGCGTTCGGAGAGGAAGAAGGCCGCCGCAGCCGGTCGGTGGACGACCCGGTCCCTCTCGCGGGCGTAATCGGCGAGGACCTGACGGGTGGAGTCGTGGACCGCCACGAGCCGAGACTTGCCGAACTTCGTCCGTCGGATCCACAGGACTCCTTCGTCCAGATCCACGTCCTCCGATCGAGGGCCAACACTTCGCTGACGCGCATGCCGGTGACCGCGAGCAATCCGAAGATCGTCGCGTAAGTGCGGCCCTTCAGGCCGGCGGCCGAAGCGAGTTGACCGGCTGTCCGGACGAGATCCGCGATCTCCGCATCGCTGTAGATGTAGGGCCGCCTGCGGACATAACGGCCGGGCAGCAGGCCGGCGGGCGGCACCTCCGTGCGTCGATCCGTGGCGCTGAGCCAGAGGGCGAGACGGCGCACCACCCGGAGGCGCAGGGCCCAGGTCACCGGCTGGACGCCCGCCGGTCGCTGGGCCCAGCGGAC
>DASXPC010000019.1:0-5365 GCA_036493815.1 Fimbriiglobus sp.
GACGAAGTTCGACGACGGCAAAAACCACTACTTCGTTTTGAAGCGGGAAAAGACTGAGAAGAAGCTGGAAAAGAAAGAAGAGAAAAAGACCGTCATCAAGTAAACGGCCCGTGAGCCGTTCGAACCGCCCGCCGGACCGGCGGGCGGTTTCGCTTTCTCCGTCTCGTTCCAACGGTGAGTGTGGAAATGAGACGAAGGTCGCCTACTTCTTCTCGACCGGCGTGTTCGGATCGTTGCCCCACTCGGACCAACTCTTGTAATAGTTTCGGACCTGCTTCGCCCCCATCAGTTCCAGCCCGAATGCCACCACTGCCGCCCGGCCGCCGGACTGGCAATAGGTCACGCACGGCTTGTCCAACTCGATTTTGTGCGTCGCGATCAGTTTCTTCAACTCGCCAGCCGGCTTGAACGTCTTCGTCTTCGCGTCCAGGAAATCGGACCATTCCAACGGCACCGCCCCGGGAATGTGCCCGCCCTTCTTAGACATCGCCAGCACCCCCGAATATTCCGCCGCGGACCGCCCGTCCACGATTTGCGCCGCCTTATCCTTCAGATTCGTCAGGACGGTTTCCTTCGTCGCCAGCCGGGCCAGGTCGGCCTTCCATTCCATCGGCGGGCCGGGATGAGTAAACGGCTCCTTGCTGATTTCCCCCTTCGCGGCAACGTAGGCCTTCCACCCGCCGTCGAGCAAACGGGCGTCGGGCACGCCGGCCGTCTTGAGTAGCCACCAGACTCGGCACCCGCTCTTGATATCGTCGAAAACCACCACGACCGGAACGGACGGCTTCATTCCGAGCAAGGCAAATTGCTTCTTCCAGAACGCGGCATCCGCCTTCCCTTCATTCACCGCCCGAGACCACGGCCCCGTAACAGCATTGACCGACCCGGGAACGTGTCCGTCGCGATAAGCGACTTCCCTGCGAATGTCGATAACGGTGAACTTCGTTCCTCCGGCCTCCTTGGCCAGCATCGCCGCGGAGACGATCAGGTCGGGTTTAGCATAGGTGTCGGGCGTTTCGGCCCCGGCCGTTGCCGCCGCGGCGAGTAAGATGAGTAACATCGATGATTCCCTCCGGTAGGTCTTCTTAGCCTACCCTCTCGCCTTCGCCCGACAACCGCAGGGGCCGTCATGACGAACACGATTCACCGCCGGGCCTGGCTGGCCGGCACCGCGGGGCTCGCAACTTCGATCGCGGCCCGGGCCGACGACGTGAAGCCGAAATCCGCCGCACCGTTTCAGTATAGTCTGAACACGAGCACGGTCCGGAACGACGGCCACCGCCGGCCGATCGTGGACCTGGTCGAGATCGCGGCCAAGGCCGGGTACTCCGGCGTCGAACCGTGGATCAACGAACTCGAAGATTACGTCAGGGCCGGCGGTTCGCTGCGGGACCTGAAGAAACGGATCGCCGACGCCGGCCTCGTCGTGCCGAGCGCGATCGGATTCGCCGCGTGGGTCGCCGACGACGCCAACGTGCGAAGAAAGGGCCTCGAGCAGGCGAAACGAGACATGGAATTGGTGGCCCAAATCGGCGGGGCCAAAATCGCCGCCCCGCCGTGGGGAGCCACCGATTTGGAAGGGCTGAGCCTTCCGGCCGCAGCCGAACGCTACCGGGCCCTGTTCGACCTCGGGCAGAAAATGGGCGTCACGCCGGAGGCGGAAGTCTGGGGCTTCTCGAAGGCCCTGAAGCGACTCGGCGATACGTGGTACGTCGCGGCCGAGTGCGGCCGATCAGGCGGATGCGTGCTCCCCGACGTCTACCACCTCTACAAAGGCGGCTCCGACTTCGCCGGGCTGAAACTCCTCTCCCCGCACGCCATCGGCATCTTCCACGTCAACGATTACCCGCCGAACAAAGGCCGCGACATCATCGTCGACGCCGACCGCGTCTACCCCGGCGACGGCGTCGCCCCGCTCAAGGACGTGTTCCGCACGCTCATCGACATCGGATACAAGGGATTCCTCTCCGTCGAACTGTTCAACCGCGACTACTGGAAGCAGGACCCGAACCTCGTGGCTAAAACCGCACTCGATAAACTCAAAACGGTGGTAGCAAAGGCCATCTAATAAAAGTCGGCACGGCAGCGATGTTTTGACTACCACTCGCCGATCACTTCACCGCCCGCGGGCGTTACGGCGGCCCAATAGACTTCGGGCGTGACGGAAGGCCGAACCGTACGGACGCTCCCGTCGGCCATGGCCGCAAGCATGCCACCCACGTGAGGCGTTTGCGCCAACGAGGGATCGCAGTTTTCGGCGGACGGCAACGGCCGAACCTGAAACGTGACCCCCGGAATGCTCCCGTGTGTCATCGGGGGCGACCCCGACGTGATCGGATAAACGTCGCCCTGTGTCTTCCCGCCGCAAATGGGGCCGCCGTCCGCGAAGGTGGGCCGTCTGGAGCCGTAAATGCTAGCTTCTGTATATGTATAGTCGATGGAAGTATTCCGACATCGCGCAAACCTTTCGGCGAGCAGCAGTGTGGAAGACGTACCGTCCGGGAATGTACCGGGTAGCTTCGGCGATCCAGACAGTGCCCAGGCATTGAACGCATAACTTGTGAGTGATGCAAAATCGATGTCTGGTGTTAAAGTGGGATCAGCCGGACTGCGATAGAGTCTGCAGATATAGTTAAATGGCCTATTTTCCCGCCGTAATCGGTAGAGTGAATCCTGTTCAATGTAGGGTAATAGAAAATCGAACGGCGAATCGGACGGATAGCCGAGACTCCCCTTTTGGCAATCGATAGTGGGCAACCGGGAATCGTATATCGAGGCAACGTTATGTAAACACAACGCGATCTGCCGCATGTTATTTATGCTTTGCATGCGAACGGCGGCTTCGCGAACTTTCTGAACTGCGGGAAGTAGCAGGCCAATCAGGAGTGCAATGATGCCAATTACAACCAACAATTCCAGAAGCGTGAAACCTCGACGGCGCATCACAAATCCTCCTTGATAGCACTGAATAGACAGATAGGAATTTGCTCCACTTTTGCTAGAATGCCTTAGTTCTTCTGTGTTGGCCCAATCAAGTAGGAGCTTCCGTGGCCGTGAATCTTGCGGTGGTCGGCGCGACCGGGGCGGTCGGCGACTTAATGCGGCGGGTGCTTGCCGAGCGGGCGTTCCCCGTCCGAAGCATCAGGTTCCTGGCGTCCGAGAAATCGGCCGGGAAATCCGTCGAGTTTGCGGGGAAACGCCACACCGTCGAGTTGATTCGGCCCGAAGCGTTCGTCGACGTGCAAATCGTCCTTTCCAGTACGCCTGCCGGCGTGAGCAAAGAGTTCTCCCCCATCGCCGCGAAGGCCGGGGCGATCGTCGTTGATAATTCGTCCGCCTGGCGGATGGACCCGGACTGCCCGCTCGTGGTGCCGGAAGTCAATGCCGATCAACTTCACCACATCAAAAAGGGCATCGTCGCGAATCCGAACTGTGTGGCGATCCCGCTTTGCGTGGCCGTGCATCCGTTGCAAAAACTCGGCACGGTGAGGCGGATTGTCGTGTCCACCTATCAGTCCTCGTCCGGCAAAGGGGCAAAGGGACTCGTCGACTTCGACGCCCAGACGATGGCCTGGGCCGCGGGCAGCCCGGTCCCCGCCCCGACCGCCCATAAGGGCCAACTCATCGGCAACGTGTTGACGCTCGACTGGACGCTCGACGCCAACGGGTACACCGAAGAAGAGAATAAAGTCGTCAACGAGACGAGGAAAATCCTCGGCGACACCGCGATCGGCATAAGCCCGACGTGCGTGCGGGTGCCGGTGAAGGTGGCTCACAGCCTCTCGGTCAACGTCGAGTTCGACCGCCCGGTTTCCCATGAGGCGGCTCAAGCCCTTTTGCAAGAGGCCCCCGGAGTCGTACTCCTCAACGAATGGAAGGGGGATTTTCCCCAACCGGTTCTCGCCGAGGGGAAGGACCACACTTTCGTCGGCCGGGTCCGACCGGATCCGTCGAACGCCAACGCCTTGAACCTCTGGGTCGTCGCCGACAACCTCCGCAAGGGGGCGGCAACCAACGCGGTTCAATGTGCCGAGGAATTGGTTCGGCGCGGGATTGTGAAATAGCTCATTTCGACAGCATTAACGCGGATTGAAATCCGGTAGGATCCCGTAAATCCTGTCGAATATGACCATGCGGAACATTAAGCTCATCCTCCGGTACGACGGCACTAATTTCGCCGGCTGGCAAATTCAACCGAACGTTCGGACGGTTCAGGAGGTGTTGGAAACAGCCATTCGTTCGGTGACTCGGGAAGTCCGGGTTTACGCAAACGCGAGTGGCCGGACCGATTCCGGCGTTCACGCCCTGGGTCAGGTGGTGAATTTTTTCTCGGCATCGACGATCGAGTGTGCCGCGCTAATGAAGGCGATTAATGCGAACCTGCCCGAAGACGTGGCAATTACTTCGTGCGTAGACGTAACGCAGTCGTTCTGTGCGAATCGGGACGCGGTTCGGAAACTGTACCGCTACCAGATTGACGACGGCCGGGTGCCCGACCCGTTCCTGCGAAAATTTGCCTGGCAGCCGCGGAAAAGACTGGACGAAGGCGTCATGTATCGGGCGGCCCGGTGTTTGCTGGGCCGGCACGACTTCCGCAGTTTCGAAACGCACTGGCCGAACCGGTTGACCAGCGTCCGGACGATTACTCGTCTTTGTGTCGAGCGAATCGACGGGACCGTCCGGGTCGAAGTCGAAGCCGACGGGTTCCTGTACAACATGGTGCGGTCCATTGTCGGTACGCTGTATCATGTCGGCCGGGGGTATTGGCCGGAAGAAAAGGTGCGGCAGGTACTGGAAATCATGGACCGCCGCGAAGCAGGGCCGACGGCGCCGCCGCAGGGGTTGTTTTTGGTCCGAGTGTCTTACTGACTTTCTCCCCTCTCCCCTTGGGGGAGAGGGGCCGGGGGTGAGGGGTGAGACCTACATCAAACCGAAACTACGTGACCGACCACACCCGGCTCGCCCGCCAGTTGCGCCGCGAGATGACTCCAGCCGAGGTGATCCTGTGGCGTGAACTCCGTGGCCGGCGGTTCGAAGGAGCCAAGTTTCGTCGGCAGCAACCCGTCGGGCCGTTCATCGTCGACTTCCTCTGTGCCGAACTCAAATTGGTGATTGAACTCGGTGGCGATACTCATTCGGGCCGCGAAGTCGATGACCAAGCCCGTCAGGAATCTTTGGAAGTGGAAGGATTTCGAGTGTTGAGATATACGAACCCCGACATTTACGACGATTTGGAAACCGTTCTCAACGACATCTGGTCCGCGATCGATGCGGCACGTCGTGTTGCAGCCGCTGACCCCTCACCCCCGTCCCCTCTCCCCCAAGGGGAGAGGGGGGAACGAGGGTAACGCATGTCTTACTACAC
>DASXPC010000020.1:0-7059 GCA_036493815.1 Fimbriiglobus sp.
TTCGCCGCGCTGATCTGCCGCATGTACCTGATGAACCGCTGGCTCGTGTTCGTCACCAACCTCTACTCGTCGGCGATCTTCATCGGCTGGGCGACCGCCGCCCTGGGCGTGCTGATCGAGCTGCTCTTCGGCCGCGGGCTCGGCACGGCGGTCGCGACCGTCATGGGCGCGTCGTCGCTCGTCATCGCCTACTTCCTCGGCCTGGACGGCGACACACTCAACATGCTCCAGGCCGTGCTCGACACGAACTTCTGGCTGGCCACGCACGTGACGACGGTCACGCTCGGGTACGCGGCCACCTACTTCGCCGGCTTCTTCGGCCTGGTGTACATCATCACCGGCGTCGCCACGCCGTATTTGACCGGCGACGTCCGCAAGTCGCTCGCCCAGGTCATCTACGGGACCATCTGCTTCGCGACTTTCCTGAGCTTCACAGGCACCGTGCTCGGCGGTATCTGGGCCGACCAGTCGTGGGGCCGGTTCTGGGGCTGGGACCCGAAGGAAAACGGGGCCGTCCTCATCGTTCTCTGGAACGTCCTCGTCCTGCACGCCCGCTGGGCGGGTCTCGTGAAAGCCCGCGGCGTGGCCGTGCTTACCATCTTCGGCAACATCATTACGATGTGGAGCTGGTTCGGAACCAACCAACTCGGCAAGGGGTTACACGCCTACGGGTTCAGCAAAGAACTGGCGACGTGGTGTACCGTCGTCTGGGGCGTACACCTGGCGTTCCTGGTCGTCGGCCTCGTCCCCCGGCAGATGTGGGCGAGCACGCCCGCGCTGGGCGTGCAACCCTTCCGGCTTGACCGGGAGCGGTAGTCAGCCCCTGGCGGCGTTTCGCTTCCGGGTCGCGGCGGCCTTGCGGGCCGAGGCCGAGCGCTCGGCCGCCGGACGGGCCGCGGCGGCCTTGCCCCCGAGCCGACCACCCTTCCTGCTCGAAACGTGCGTGTCCTTGACTCCCCGGCCGCTGCCGGACTGGTTCCCCCCGCCCGATTCCTTGTTCACCGTCGCCCACGCCCGCGACTTCGCCTCGCGGGCCGGAACCCCGCGGTCCTCGTACCCCTCGGCGATGTGCTCCGCTTTCCGCTTCTGCTTGTCGGTGTATTTCGACTTGTCGCCGCGTGGCATGGTGATTCTCCGAGCGGGAAAACGAAAAAACGGGACGAGCGATCCGGGTGCGATTGACTCGACCCGGTCCGCGTCGTCCCGTCTTCGTCGAGAGGTCAATCCTGGTGTACGTCGATTCGACGGAGCGAAAAACTGGCGGGATGACGGAGCAGGGTGTCGCCCATTCAACCTGGCTCCTGTCATCCCGCCGCGAAACAATTAATGCATGCGGCGTGCCAAAAAACGTAACCGGGCGGTGGTATTTGCTCAAGTACGGGAAATCGAGGCTTTTTGAAACCATTCCGCTTATCCGCGGGCGCAAAACCGCCTTCACAATAGTCCGATCTCTGTTCAATCCTGGCCCTTGAGTAGTCGGGTTCGCCACGGCGGGAAGGATTTTTCCCAAATTGGTGAAGCCCCTCCGCCGGGTGCCCCGTTGCCCCGTCCGCCCCCGGGCGGTACCCTTCCAAAAGTCCCATTTCCCCGGGAGGCAAACCATGCCGTCCGACCGAAAAGTCCGCGTCGCCATCGTCGGTCTCGGCTTCGGGGCCGAGTTCATTCCGATTTACCAGGCCCATCCTAACGCCGACATCGTCGCCGTCTGCCGGCGGAACAAGGCCGAACTCGACAAGTGCGGCGACAAGTACGGGATCTCCAAGCGGTTCACGAGCTTTGAGGAGTTGCTGAAAGACAAGGACGTCGACGCCGTTCACATCAACAGCCCGATCCCCGACCATGCCCCGCAGAGTCTGGCGGCCTTGAAGGCGGGCAAGCACGTGGCCTGCACGGTGCCGATGGGCACGACGAAGGACGAGATTCGGCAGTTGGTCGAGACGCAACGGAAGACCGGCCTCACGTACATGATGATGGAAACGGTGGTGTACAGCCGCGAATACCTGTTCGCGAAGGAACTGTACGACCGGGGAGATTTGGGCCGGATCCAGTTCCTGCGGGGCAGCCACCAGCAGGACATGGACGGTTGGCCGGATTACTGGCCGGGACTGCCGCCGATGTGGTACGCCACCCACTGCGTCAGCCCCTGCCTGGCGATCCTGAGTAAACCGGGACAGCCCGCGTTGGCGGACAAGGTGAGTTGCTACGGGTCGGGGCGGATTCGCGAGGAACTCGTCACCAAGTACGGTAGTCCGTACGCGGTGGAGACGGCCACGTTCAGCGTCGCCGGTTCGGACGTCTGCACCGAAGTGACCCGGAGCCTGTTCGACGTCGCCCGGCAATACCGGGAGAGCTTCGACGTCAGCGGCAGTAAACAGAGCTTCGAGTGGCAACAGGTGGAGAACGAGCAGCCGGTGATCCATACGAAGAGCACGCCCGAAAAGCCGCTCGCCGAACCGGAAATTCCGAAGCGGGTCAAGGTTCCGGACTACGCCCGGCTGTTGCCCGGCCCGATCCAGAAGTTCACGACGCCGCAGGCGATTCAGGACGCGGAGCATTTGAGCTTTTTGCAGGGCGGCGGCCACGGCGGCAGCCACCCGCACCTCGCCCACAACTTCCTCATGGCCGTACTCGGCGAGAAGCCGGCATTTCCGGACGCCCCGACCAGCGCGAACTGGACGCTCGTTGGTTTATGCGCCCACGAGAGTGCCCAGAAGGGCGGGGCACAGGTGCAGATTCCGCTGTACTAGAAAACGAAACCGGCCCGAGGGGAGAGCCGCGGGCCGGGTCGATTGGCTACTCGCTTCCGATCAATTCTCGATCTCGACGTAGTTGTCCGTCGACCCGTCCTGCGGGATCTGGACGTCCTTCGGCCGGGGGCTGCCCGGTTTGGCGAACCGGATCTTGATTTTGTGTTCGCCCACGAACTCGTACACGGCGAACTCGACCTTCCCCTTGTCCGGGCCGTCGGTGTCGACGGAATCCATCTCCCTCGGCTTCTTTTTCCCGTCGAGTCGGGTTATCGTCGACGTCTGCGGGACGCCGAGGGCGGTAATCTTCACGGTGTTGCCGTCGATCGAAATCGACATGTTCAGTTTCGCAAGGTCGTCGCCCGTGATCTTCCTCCCCTCCATGACCAGGAACGTGACCTTCCAATCGCCCTGAAATCTCTTAGCCTCGTCGGCGTCGACCTTGGTCTCCTCGGGCCGGGCGTCGCCGCCGGCCGAGCCGGGGAGGGGGGCCTGGCCGCCGGCACCCTTAATCTCGACTTCCTTCTTCTTGCCAGCGACCTTCGGAGCCTTCGCTTCCAGGTCGGCGAGGCTTTCCCCACCGGCACGGGTCACCATGCCCATAAACACATTCTTATCGATCGTGTCGTTGACCCACCGCACCGAGCCGTCGGCCATGAGCACGTAAGTCCCCCGCTTGTTGTCGGGTGTCGTGCTGGCGAAGTCTTCGATCGGGTTGGCGGCCTTGTCGTCCACGCCCACGACGGTCGCCCCGCCGCCGGCAATCCAGGGCCGCTGTAGGCCGCCCGGTTTCACCTGAATGAGATAGATGGTGTTCGACAAACCGTCGGTGATTTCCTCGGGTTTCGAACCCCACGAGTACCCGGTGATGCCGACTTTTTTGGCCTGTTCCGGGTTGGCCGGGTCGTACCGTCCCGCGTCGAGTCCGAGGCCGGCAAGCCCGACGAAATTGGTCGCCCCGAATACGACGTTATCGGCCAGCGGGCTGAACGCCCGCCAGGAGCTTTGCGGGTAGTACGGGACGAGGAATTCGGGCACCCACTCCTGGGCGGCCTGTCGGTTTTCCTTGGCGTACCACGGGAACTTCTTGTCCTGCACCTTTCTGTGGAGTTCGCCTTTTCCGATGAAGGGGAGCAGTTCCACGAAGAAGCTGGCCCGTTGTTCCGGGGGGAAGGGCATGCCGAACCGTTCCGGGCGGGCGTCTCTTGCGATCGTGCCGCGGGGGAAGGGTTTTTTCTTCGCCGTCATGCTGGGGAATGCGGACGCGAGGTCGTGCCAGGTGGTTTGGCCGGAAAGGACGGCCATCCGACCTTTCAATTGCTTCGCGACGCTCTGAATGATCGCGTAAACGTTGTTCTTGTATTTTTCTTCGTTCCAGAGGAATTCGAGGCCGATGAGGACGGACTTATCGGCGAGGGCCACGTTGATGAACGATTGGGCATTGCTGTCGCCACCTTGTTGACGGCCGGAACCCGGGAACCCGGAGCCACGACGGCCGCCGGACCCGCCGGGAGCATTGTCGGGAGTTCCCCCGAAATCCCCACCGGGTGGAGGACCGGCCTGACGGCGGCCACCGCCCGGTCCCGTTACCGGGTCGCCACCCGGGCCGACTCCACCGCCGGGTCCGGCTCCGCCGGGATTACCGGGAACAATCGTGGTGTTGGCACCGCCGCGAATATCGATCTGAGTGCCGAGGAAAAACTCGAATATCAGCTTGTAGGTATTCAGAATCGGCAGGATGTGCTGCTCGGCAGAGTTTTTCGCATCCCCGGCCGTGTTGTACGCAAAACTGATGTTCGCTTTGAATTTGTCCCTGGCAAATGCGTCGATCGACGCACCAACGACATTTGCATTCTGAAGGATCGCGGCAAAGGCTCCGATGTCATAGCCCTCATAAGCCGTACTCTGATATGCCAGGAACCGCTGATTCAGCAACTGAATGTGGCGGTCGAGTTTTTCGGCATAGACGGCTATCGGCGGGTTACGGTCGTCTTCTTCCAACTGATTCAACATCGCCTTGATGCTTTCGTCGATGGTCCGATAAGTCGGGATCGACGTGTAGTTCTTTCGCCGAGCACCGCCCTGCGATCGGCCGCCCGGGCCGGCACCCCGACGACCGCCACCGCCCCCGGGGCCTCCGGCGCCCGGAGACATGGGTTGCAATCCACCGCCGCCCGGACCAGTGCCCGGCGCCTGGGGTTGCGGACCGCCCGGTCCGGTGCCCGGAGATCGGGGTTGCAGGCCGCCTCCACCGGGGCCGCCCCGTCCTCCGCGACCACCCCCGCCGCCGGGTGGTTGTGGCGATCGTCCCTGACCCGTCAGGGCGTAGCCGTTCTTGTCCTTTTCCAAAAGGCTGGACCCGCCCCGCCGGCCGCCGCCACCGGGGGGGGCCGCGCCTCGCCCCGGGCCTTCGCCCGGGCCGTCGGGTCCACCCGGGGTCGTAATCTCTTCCGGGGAAGCGGCGTCCGGACTGGTCAGATCGGTTCGATACGGGGGATAACCGCTCGGAGTCAGGTCGTAAAGGAATCGTTCGAGCGTCGATTGCTCGGCGACGATTAACGTGTACGGGTCGAACAAGCAATACGCCGTCGGTTTGTTTTCGCCCCAGCGTTTTTTGTCTTCAGCCGTCACGGGAAGGCCGGCTTCTCCGAACAATGCTTGGGTCGAAAGTGCCCGACCGAGGGAGTCGACGAACGCGTTCGATTTCAGCGTGCCGTAGTAATACCCTTTGATTTTGCCCTCCGGGCCGGGCACCTGATCCAGTCGGCGTAGCAGAGTGATTTCGTCGAGCGGCTTTTTCATCCGGAAAATGTCGTAGTTGTAGCGGTCCGGCCCGACGATGCAGTGGATATACGTCTCGATATCTCCCACTTCAAACGTCATGGAATTCTTGAAGAAGTCGAGCGAATTTCTGTCGAAGAACGCGCCGAAAAGTGGGGTTTGAGCCAGACGGTTCATGTTGACACGGTAAACCGCATTCGTTTCACCGGGGAGCAGATTGGTGACGTCTTTTTCGCCGCCGGTGGACTTGGCGTTGCCCGGGTGTTCGCCCGGGTTATTGGCTCCATCTTCCGGCGGTTTTGTCCCAGAGTCTGGCGTTGCGCTGTCCGGCTTGGATCCAGTCGACCCACTCGAAGTATTCGCTGGCGGCGTTGTCGTTCCGCCTTTGCTCGTCCCCTCTTTTTCGTTGAAGAAAAGGAAATACCCGGCGACTGCGAGCAAGCCGAGGGCCAGCACTCCGAGCAGTCCGCCGATGAGCATGCCGGAGCCGCTCTTGCCCTTTTTCCCCTTCTTCTTGGCATCCCCTTTCTTTTTCTTGGGGGCCATTCCGTCGCCCTCGTCCGACGGGTCTTCGACTTTGAAACGGTATTTGCACTTCGGGCATTCGACCTTTTTCCCGATGAGGGCGTCGCTTTTGATGAGTACGTTGTTTTCGCAGCTCGGGCAGGGGATGTTAAAACTAGCCATCGGCTTCCCTCACCGGGTTCGGGCGGAAGAGCAGTGTACGGAACGATTACAGAGTAGGCCGTAAGAGGTATCTTACCGTCCGGGCGGGACGAAAGGGAAGGCAATTTCCTCACAACGCCCCGCGTCATCCGTATCGGATGTGGCTTAAACGGACTCCGGGACGTTTCGTTGGGTCGGGCGGTATGGTTGTTACGTTTATCCACGGCGAGGGAAGGCCGTTGGACCGTCCTTTGGAAGGCGTGGCAGGGTCGATACCGGTCGAAAGACCGGAAAAATCCGTCCGGGATCCCCGGTTTTGATATTCACTCCGGCGGACGAAAGATAAGCTGACTGGCGTCGGTCCGGTTCATCCCCCGCCGGAGTGGTGCTAACTATGGCTTCGCTGCGCTCGATCCTGGACCGGGTTCGGCCAAAGCCTTACACTCGGCGGCAGCCTCTCATCCTCATCAACGGCCTGGCCGAACAAGCCGAATCCTGGTTTAAAAACCGGAAATTCTGGAGCCGCTATTTTGACGTATTTACGCCGAATATCATCGTTTATCAGGGCGATTCCCTTCACAGCCGAATCGAACAGAAGCTGCCGATCACCGTCGATTTTCTGGTCCAGGAGCTTCACGAATACCTGACCCGGTTCGTTCAACGGCCGCCGTACCATCTCGTCGCGAGTAGTTTGGGCGGGAAAGTTTCGATCGAATTCGCCGTCCGGTACCCCGCGCTCGTAAACCGCATCGTGCTCCTGTGCCCTTCCGGAATGGGGGACGAGGAGCAACTACCCGTCATGGAAGGCGTTCGCCGGAACGACTGGCACGCCCTCGTCCGCAGCGTGTTTTACAAGCCCCGGTTC
>DASXPC010000021.1:0-32627 GCA_036493815.1 Fimbriiglobus sp.
CTCGCGTGTGCTTTGAAGTGGTAGCGCCATGAATCCCGATCTGGCCTGTTATGCCATTCTCGCCTGGTTAATCGCGGTCGTCATTGCGTTTCCGTCCTTTCGACCGCACCGGGGTATCCTCGTTATTGTGTTGTCCGGAACATTGTTTCTCCCCGAAGCCGTGCCGCATATTGTAAAACTTGGGCCGATTAAATTGAACAAACTCAATGCGATTAGCTATGCGTGTCTGTTGGCGTCCTTTCTTTTTGACTTCAAACGGTTGCTGAACTACGTCCCGAGCAAGTTAGATTGGCCGGTATTACTCTGGTGCCTTTGGCCACTTCCGTCCGTGATGCTCAACGCCCCTCCCCCGGACGGCAGCACCCAATTTCACGACGCCGTTTCGCAGCTGATAGGACAAACGGTCAGTTGGGGCGTGCCGTTCTTTATCGGCCGGGTTTATTTCGGCACCCGCGAGTCGGTCCGGGATTTGGCTATTGGGGCGGTCATTGCCGCAACCGTCTATGCCCCGTTGTGCCTGTGGGAAATTCGGTTGAGCCCCCAATTACACATGAAGGTGTACGGGTACATGCAACACGACTTCATTCAGACCATACGGTTCGGTGGATTCCGGCCGATGGTATTCATGCAGCACGGACTGGCGGTCGGATTGTTCATGGTGGCGGGGGCCTTGTTGATCGTCTGGCTGCGCCGGCCGGCGCACTTGCCCGGCTACCTTTTGTTACTAGTGCCGGTGGCCGTATTGGTGAAATCTGTCGGGGCAATTGTTTTGGGGTTTCTAGGCGGTGTCGTTCTGCTGCTTTCGATCACGACGGCCACCCGCTGGTGGTTAATACTGTTCGTTACAATTCCACTCGCATACGTTGGCGTCCGTACAACTGGTATTTGGTCGGGTAAAGATCTCGTTGAGGTGGTTTCGTCCAGTTTGGAAGCGGAACGCGCCGGATCGATCGAGTTCCGGTTGGAGAATGAAAACCTTCTCATTCACAAGGCACTGGACCGTCCGATCGTAGGTTGGGGTGGCTGGGGACGGAATCGAGTCAAGGACACGAGCAACAACGACGTGACCGTGACCGATGGGATGTGGGTGATAATTCTTGGCGAGCGTGGCCTCGTCGGCTTGGCGTTGTTCGGCATGTCGCTGCTATTGCCAGTATATAAATTCGCCATGACGTCAAATCCGGTGCAGTGGCGGACGCCGGTGATTGCCCCCTACGCCGGATTTGCGGTGGTGGTCGCAATGTGGGCGATCGACGACCTGTTCAATGCCATGCCGAACCCGCTTTACCTCCTCATGGCCGGGGCGTTGGCCGTTTGGGATCCGGTCTCAGCGGGCGAATCGTCGGCGGAAGGAAGTCGCGAAATCGGAAACGAGCATGCGGAACAGAAAGACGGCGTTGCGGACGTACCGTCCGGTCAGCCGAAACGGTTCCCGGGAAATGCGGTACAGCCATTCCATCCCGATCCGTTGAATCCACGTCGGGGCTCTGCGCACCCGGCCGGCTAAAAAATCGAGTGAGGCCCCGAACTGGGCGGAAACCGGCACGTCGAGTGCCGACAGATGTTGGTGAATCCACAATTCCCCTTTGGGTTGACTGGAGAATACGAACAGCAGGTGGGGCTTGACTGCACGGATTCGCGCGACCAAGTCTTCATCTTCCTTTTTTGTTAGTGGCCGAAAGGGGGGCGATTCTGTTCCGACCACCGCCAACTTGGGGAATTTTGCGGTGAGTCGCTCCGCGGCCTGCTCTCCGACACCGGGAGGCCCCCCTAAAAAAAACAGCCGAAAGCTGTTTCGATTCGCCATTTCGCACAATGCCGGCAGAAGGTCTGACCCGGCCACACGTTCGGGCAGTCGGTGCCCTTTTAGTCGGGCGGCCCAGAGTATTGGCATACCATCAGCCAAGACGAAGGCGGCCTCGTCCATGGCGGCCTTCATTCGGGGATCCCTATCCGCCACCATCAAAGTGTGCACGTTTGCTGTTACGAAATAAGTCGGCCGGCCGGCCTGAACCAAACGCTCGACCTCATCGACCGTTTGGACGAGTGTCCAAGGTACGAATCGGCCACCCCAGACGGGTATTTCCGGAGGAAAGTTGGATGGACAAGGCAAAATCAAGTGAATCTCTCACGCATTGACGTTCGTCAAATTCCGCTCTCCCGACAGGATGATTCTTGCCGGAATCCCGATGGCGGTGGCCCCGTCCGGCACGTCGCTTATGACTACGGCGTTCGCTCCAATCTTCACGTGGTCGCCGACCGTAATGCCTCCGAGTAGTTTCGCCCCGGCTCCAATATCCACGTGTCCGCCGATAATCGGTACGCCCGGTTTCGAACCGCCAAAACCAAGTGTGACTTGTTGGAATATTAAGCAGTTCGGTCCCACAACCGTATTGGGATGGATCACAATTCCGTTCGGGTGTGGGATTAGCAGGCCACCACTTAGAGTGCAATTGAGAGGAATGTCGGCCCCGCTAATCGCACTCCAGAACCGGAACCTTAACAGCCAAAAAACGGACAACAGCCGCAATGGAAAGCGCTTTCGCTTCATTGCGTGGTATCCACGTATCGACCGTAGAAGCCGGCGTCCGGGATCCCAAAAAACCGGGGATTGTTCCCGCGACCAATCCGGCGTTATCGCCGAGATGGTGGATTCTGTTGATTCGCTCAAGTTAGTGTCCCGACTGGAGTTACCTCGTGATAAGGGAATTTTTGCCGAGCGGAAAAATGGTTCGCTGGCAAACTGACGACTCGCTGCCAAATTCGCGTTCCAATTCAAAGCGGCGACGGACTCCCCCGAAATCAATCGCCGATGCTTTTCATAAACCTGCGCACAAAACCAAATTTTATCGCTCAAAAGTCTCTAATACTATTTTTCCTTAAACATTCGGCACCGAAGCATTTGGGCGACGAACACATCCTACGATACATTCGGAACAAACGTTGCGTTTAGCATGCAGGCTACGGCGTTCATGGACCCGGAAAGCATTCCACTTTTTCCCTGACAAATGGTGAAGGTTTGTTCCCGTTCAGCTTTACAAAGCAAGGGTCGTCCAACCCAAAACTATCCTATTCATTCCGCTTCTCTTGGCACCGCGTTTGCCCGGTTTGTGGTTTCCCGAAAACGCACTTCAAACGCATTCACCTTTCGACTGCGGTTCCAATTGAAAGTACTCTTGTTGCCCGGAAGAGGCCGGGGTATCCTCCCGCGGTTAATTTCGGGCACCGTACGTTTGGAGCCACGGATGGCGCCGTCTTCCCGCAAGCGCGTGTCTCTCGTCGTGCCTTGTTACAACGAGGACGAGGCCTTCCCGCACTTGCGGTCCGCCCTGTGCGATCTGATCCGCGATTTGAACTTCCGGTACGAAGTGGAAGCCCTTCTCGTCGACGACGGCAGCCGCGACCGGACGTGGTCACAGATTCGGGATTTCGCCCGGGAGTTTCCGGGAGTTCGCGGGCTTAGCCTTTCGCGGAATTTCGGACATCAGGCGGCATTGACCTGCGGGTATCGGCACGCGACCGGAGACGCGGTCATCAGTTTGGATGCCGACTTGCAGGACCCGCCGTCGGTGATTGTCGAGATGCTCGAAACGTGGGAGCGGGGGGCCGACGTGGTCTACGCGGTCCGGCGGAACCGGGCCGGAGAGTCGCGGTTCAAGAAGTGGACGGCGGCCGGGTTTTATCGGGTGGCGCGGTATCTGGGCGCGTCCAGTCTCCGTGCGGACGCGGGTGATTTCCGCCTGCTGGACCGTCGGAGCCTCGACGCGGTGCTGGCCATGCCGGAGCGGCATCGGTTCCTCCGCGGCATGGTGGGGTGGGTGGGATTTTCGACCGCCGACGTCTATTACGACCGACAGGCCCGAATCGCCGGCCACACTAAATACCCGTTGCGCAAAATGCTCGGCCTGGCAACGGACGCCATCGTCTCGTGCTCGTCCGTGCCGTTGCGGTTCCCCTATTACTTTTCCGTTTCGGCTGCCGGGTTGTGCGTTTTGTACTTCCTCTATCTCCTCATTTCGCAGGCCTCGGGCCACACCCAATTCCCGCCGGGCTGGATGGCCCTGATGATCGCCGTTGTTTCGTTCGGGTGCCTGATACTCTGCTCGCTCGGCGTCCTGGGGGAATACGTCGGCCGCATTTACGAGCAGGTCAAGAGTCGTCCGCTATACCTGGTCCGCGAAACGATAGGAATGCCGCCGGAGGCGGCGGTTCGCGGGAATGGCCGATCAATGGCAGCCTGATTTGTTCGGCACTTCTGAGGCGTCCCCATGTCGATGGTCCGGATCGCCGGCTTCGTTCCTCTTCGACCGACGCTCGCCCTGGGTTTAGCTCACGCCGTTGCCGTCGTTGCGGTTTCGTATTCGCACTATTTCTTGTCCCCCCCTTCGCGGCAACTGTGGTTCTGGTTGGAATTGCTCGTTGCCGGTCTGGTTTGGTGGCCGGCGAGCCAATACGCCCGGAACGTTCTTCGACCGGCGTTCGAATCGCTCGCCTTAACGGATCGCCGCTGGTTCGTTGGTATTCCGGTCGCATTGGGGGCCCTCACGACGGCGTGGTGGTCCGGACAGTTTGTCGACAACCTCTGGATACATCAGTCGAACGTACGGCCGTTCCTTCAGGTCGTGCTGGCGGTTGGCAAAATCGGAGTCTTGGCCGCGGGCTTCGCCGGTCTGCTCGCTCTCACCGTCCAGATTTGTCGATTCGGCCCGGAGGCTCCCGACTCGGTCGACCGCCCGACCATTCCCCGACCCAGTCTCGGAGCCTATCTCACGTTCATCGTGTTCCTCCTGGCGGCCAATCTCTTCGTGGTCTGGTGCATCCGCTCGGAACGAATCGTGTATTACTGGGACTACATGAACTATTGGACACGAACCGCGGCCTTCGCCAGCGAAATCCGCGATCACCCGCCGGCAGAAGTTTGGGACCATTTTCGGCACGGTGTGCAGGACGACGATTACGGTCCATTGCCCTCGCTGCTTCCGGCCTGTGTGGCGGCGGTTTTTGGTGGCGACCGACTCGTGTACGTTCTTGCCGTTACGAATCTCTACCTCGTTGCCGTGGCCGTCGCCGCTGTAATTTTTGTCCGCCGATTCGCTCCGTCAGGCGGCACGATGGCGACCGCGATTCCCCTGCTCGGCATTCTTTTCGCCGCGACGGTTTGGGTGCCTTTGCTCCGGGGATATCTCGACATCGGCGGTGCGGCACTTGCTACGCTCGTTCTGCTCGTCTACCTCAATCGCCCGGCCGGCGGGCTGCGATGGACCGACGTGCTGTCTCTCAGCATCCTCCTTGCCGCGATGGCTCTGTTTCGACGGTGGTATTGCTTTTCCGTCGTTGCATTCCTCCTCCTCGCCGGCATCGATACCGGATTCGCTACCGTACGAGGTTGGGTCCGACATGGTTGGCGGGAAGGCATCCGCCGGGCCGGCCCGCTCGCACTTGTCGGTTTCTGGTTGAATATCCTCGTTGGTGTCTTTGCCACCCCGTGGGTCCGCCGCGTCCTGACCACCGATTACGCGGACGCCTATTTCGCTTACAAGAACTTGGGGTCATTCGGCGAACGGGTTTGGGCCGTCGTCAATAATTACGGTTCGATCATTGTGGCGGCCTACATTCTCGCATTTGCGGTACTGGCGGCTTGTCGGGAAACCCGCCGCGTCGCCTTCGTCGTCGGCGGCATGCCACCGGTCATGCTCTGGCACATGCTACGGACGCAGGACCCCGGACTTCACCACTGCTACCTCTTCCTGCCCGCGATCGTTTTGCTCCCGTCGCTGCTTGCGGCCCGGTGGCTCGGCGGACGTCCCGCGGTCATCCGCAGGTCGGTCGTCGGCGTTTTGGCTGCTTGGGGCGTGGCGGCGATGGCCGTCATGTTCGTGCCGGAGGCGCGGCCGCTCTACCGTTACCTCCGCCCGGCCGTGTCTCGGCTCTACTGCCCGCCGATGACGCGGAACGACCTGCCGGAATTTGCCCGGATGCTTCGGGCGGCGGACGACGCTGCGGCCTCAACCCGCCGCGGCCGTGTGACCATCGTCGCAAGTTCACCGACGATCAACCAAACCATGTTCAAAGCGGCCGACCGGTCGCTGCAGCGGCCTCTCTTTGCCGAGAATCGGGTGCTTTACACCACGGAAGTAGATCGCGTGAACGGCTTTCCGCTCGCCGTCTTCGAAGCCGACGTGGTCGTCGTCGCCTGGCCCCCGCAAACCCACCTCCGCCCCGAGGAGCAACAATCCATTGTGCTCGCAGCCGAACGGATTCATTCCGGGACAGGCTTTGGCCGGGCGTTCGACCGCTTGCCTGGCGAATTTAACCTGGAAGGTGGTGTGACCGTTTCCCTCTACCGCCGCGAACGGCCGATTGAACCGACGGACTTGAACGAGTTCGTTGAGCAATTACGAAAAGATCACCCCACCTGCACCGAACTATTCACTCCCCCGCCTGGGATCGGGAAATGGCCGCGGGAGCGGTGAAACACGGCAACTGTTAGTACCGCACTTCGAGGCCGAAATTGAGGCCGTGGGCGACGTAGTCGGTGCGGTCGAACTCGCGTTGCGGGGCGTTCGGTCCGGAGTTGGTGCCGAACGCCTGGCTCGCCGGAATCACCCGCGGGTTGATGATGGGCTGGATTTCGAGTCCGGGCCGGGCGACGTTATTCAGGTACATGAAGTTGTACCCGGCGGTGATGCGGGTGTAGGCCGTGAGTTGGACCCCAATCCGACCGGTCACGTCGGCGAGGACGGCGTATCGGTTGACCACGTTGCCGCCGAGTAATCCTTCGCTCCCGGCTACGGCCGTCGGCGTGCCGACGGCATAGAGGCCGCCCGGTACGGTGACCGTTCCGCCAGGTCCGGTGAACGTGGTCGATCCATCCACGTCCGTCGTCTGGCGATTCGTTCCGAACGCCACTTTCGGGGCGATCCCGACGAACAGGGGGCCGAAGCACCATTCGCCGTCGAGGCCGAATTCGACGCCGTGGAACTGGTTGCGGGTGCGGAAGCGATCGGTGATCTGAAGGTCGGAGACCGGTCCGACTCCGGCTGCCGGGTGCGGGGGCAGGTAGGTCGGTCCGCCGGTCAGGAAGTGGGTGGACTGGTAAATCGCGAGCTGTTCGTCGAGGTCCACGTAGCGGTAGCCGAAGGTGAAGTTGAGCGAATAGTTACTGCAATGAAGGACGTTCCAGGCGATGCCGGCGTTGATCCCGTCCATGCGGGCGGAGACGTTGGAGGCAATGGCTCCCGAGGCCGACTGGGTGGCGGACTGTCCCGAGACGATCAGCGTGTCGTTGAGGCCGGTCAGGGCGTTGACGAACGGTCGGCTGATGGGCGGATTTCCCGTGGCGTCGGAGGCGAGGGAGTTTTCGACGGACCGTTTATCGGTCATCATGCCGCCGGCATAGAAGCCGACGGTGTGCCGCTCGTTCAACCAGAATCCGAAATCGATCTGGCCCGCCGGGGCGGCATTGAAGCTTTGGGTCTGCCCGCCGAGGAGTGCGTCGCCGGTCGTGGTGTTCTTGGCGAGGACGGGGACTTTGGCCGGGGCGAACCAGGTGTAGCCGTATTCGAGAATCACCCAGAAGTTTTCTTTGGGCCCGATGTGTTGGTCGGTAAACCGGTTGCCGCAGGCGGTGCAGGGCTGTTCGGGGGGAGGCATAATCGGCGGGCCGGGCAGGGTGGTGGGGCCCGGGTCCACCGGAGGCGTGGTCGGATTCATCGGGACGGGCCGCTCCCCCTGTCCCTGCCCCTGTATCGGGGCGGCGGCCGCCGGGGGGGCACTGAGTGTCGGGAGAGTGTCCGGGGCCTGTGGGATCGGGGCGATGGACGGAAGCGACGGGGACTGGGCAATGCCGAACCCGGCGGCCAGAAGGGCTGCGGCGGTTGACGACAGCAGGCGCGTCTTCATCGGACCATCCTCACGGCTTCCGGCGGGTCGACCCCGCCCGGTTCGGGCGCAACCCTACCTTCACCCTTACACATCGTCCGACCGGATTCTCCGGCTTGAACGATACATCGGGAAAATCTTCCCCGAATTGCCGGCTCTACGAATACGCCGACCGCCGGTTTCGATTTTCCCGCCCCGAGGAATGAGTGTATAAGCCCGGGCCACACAATCCTTGCAGCGGCCCGGGGGCGGGTTAGAATGCCACCCACCACGTCCCAGGAATCGCTCCGGTACACCGATGCCACCCACCACCCAAGCCGGCCGACTGATTCGAGTCACCACCCCTCTCGGGGCGGACGCCATCCTCGCCGTCGGGTTTTCCGGCCGGGAAGCCATTTCCGCACCGTTTCGGTTCACACTCGACGCCCGGGGCGACCAGGAAAAAAAGGTGTCGTTCGACAGCCTCATCGGGAAACCGGTCTCCGTCGGGATCGAAATCGCCTCCAAGAAGGTCCGGTATTTCCACGGCATTTGCTCGCGCATTTCGCAGGGCGATAGCGACGTGTCGTTTACGAACTATCAACTGGAACTCGTTCCCACGTTCTGGATTTTGTCCAAAACGGTGAATTCTCGGATCTTTCAGCAGAAGTCCGTGCAGGACATCCTGAAGAAGGTCCTGAACGGCGTCGACACCGAATACCAATTGTCCGGGACGTACAACCCCCGGGAATACTGCGTGCAGTATCAGGAAAGCGACTTCGCGTTTTGCAGCCGGTTGATGGAGGAAGAGGGGATTTTCTATTTCTTCAAACACACCGCGGGCGGTCACAAAATGGTGATCGCCGACACCCCGCAATCGTTCCCCGCCGTGCCGGACGGACCGGAAAAAGTGCAGTACAAGCGTATGAGCTCCACCGGAGAAAGTCTGGACAGGATTACGCAGATGGCGAAGGCTCAGGATCTGGCGTCCGCAAAATTCACGCTCTGGGACCACACGTTCGAACTGCCTCACAAAAATCAGGAGCAGGCCAAGCCAATCGCACAGTCCGCGACGGTGGGAACGGTGACGCACAAACTTAGCACTCTACCCAACCTCGAAGTGTACGATTGGCCGGGCGATTATGCCAAGCGGTACGACCAGGTGGATAAAGGGGGCGGAGACCAGGATGCGGAATTGCAGAAAATCTTACCGGACGGGAAACGGACGGTCGAGCTGCGTGCGGAACGGGAAGTGGTATCGAGCCTCGTCGTCTACGGAACGAGCTTCTGCCGGCACTTCACCAGCGGGCATAAATTCACTGTCGAAACGCTTTCAAGCGAAAAGGAGACGAGCCACTTAGGCATTAACGGCTCGTACGTTCTTACTGAAATCACCCATATGGCTCGGATCGGGGACAACCTGCGGTCCGGACCGGACACGGAGTCATATTACGAAAACACCTTTTCGGCCCTGCCTCTGAGCGTGCCGTTCCGACCGGACCGGACGACCCCCCGGCCGTTCGTCCACGGGTGCCAGACGGCCGTGGTGGTCGGACCGTCCGGCGAGGAAATCTTCACCGACAAGTTTGGCCGGGTGAAGGTCCAATTCCACTGGGACCGCGAGGGGAAGAATGACGCGGGCAGTTCCTGCTGGTGCCGCGTCGCCGTCGGGTCAGCCGGCCGGAACTGGGGCATGATCGCCATCCCCCGCATCGGTCAGGAAGTCCTTGTCGACTTCCTCGAAGGCAATCCGGACTACCCCATCATCGTCGGCTCGGTCTACAACCCGGATCAGATGCCGCCGTACAAACTCCCGGACGAGAAGACGAAAAGCGTCTGGAAGTCGAACACCACCCTCGGCGGCGTCGGGTTCAACGAATTCCGGTTCGAGGACAAGAAGGACAAGGAACAGATTTTCATCCACGCCGAACGGAACATGGACGAGCGGGTCAAGCACGACCGCATGGAACGGGTGATCCACGACCGGCACCTGATCGTGGGATTGGAAAAAGACGGGGGGAAGAGCGGATCACAGTTCGAAGAAGTGCTCGAGAACAAACACCTCAAAGTGCACAAGGATCAAGAAGAACAGATCGGAGGTAATTTCAAGTTACTCGTCGGCGGCGATAACCACCTGCATGTCAAGGGCAAGCGGGCGGTCAAAATCGATGCGAACGACAATCTCACGGTGAACGGGGACATGTTCTCGAAAATAACCGGAGGGGATGCGACCGAAGCCGAAAAAATCCACCTGAAGGCCGGTCAATCCGTCGTCATCGAAGCTGACATACAAATCTCCCTGAAGGTCGGCGGGAACTTTATCAGCATCACCTCGGCCGGAGTGGCGATTTCGGGGGCAACGGTCTTGATTAACAGTGGCGGGTCGGCCATGAGCGCAACCAGCGTCAGTCCGGAGGTGCCGACCGACGCGTCCGCGACCAAACCGACTGAAGCCGACGACTCCAAAACCGGCAATAAATCCTGCGATTGATGGAATCCGATCGGGGAGGCAGGACCGCACGAGGTCATGACTTCGTATACTTCCCGATCGTTTCCAGAAACTCGTCGTTCGTGTCCGCCTTGGCGAGTTGCTTTACCAGCCCTTCCGTGGCGTCGGCCCCTTTTATCTGCACGAGCGTGCGGCGGAGCAGGGTGATCCGTTCGAGCATCTCGGCCGGCAGGATCCGCTCTTCCTTTCGCGTGCCGGACGCCCCGAGGTCGATGGCCGGGTAGACGCGCTTCTCGGCCAGTTTCCGGTCGAGCACCAGTTCCATGTTACCGGTGCCCTTGAACTCCTGAAAGATGACGTCGTCCATTCGCGAGCCGGTTTCGATGAGGGCGGTGCCGAGGATGGTGAGGGTGCCGCCTTCCTCGAACGCCCGGGCGGAGCCGAAGAGGCGTTTGGGGATTTCGAGGGCGCGGGAATCGACGCCGCCCGACATGGTCCGGCCGCTGCCGGCGAACTTGTTGTACGCCCGGGCCAGCCGGGTCAGGCTGTCCAGGAGCAGAAAGACGTCCCGCCCTTGTTCCGCCAGCCGCTTCGCCCGCTCCAGCACCAACTCGGCCGTGCGGACGTGGCTGATCGTCTCCCGGTCCGAACTCGACGCGATCACCGTCCCCTTCACCTGCCGCCGCATCTCGGTCACTTCTTCCGGCCGCTCGTCCACGAGCAGCACGATTAGTTCCATTTCCGGGTAGTTCGTCGCGACCGCGGCCGCCATGTGCGCCAATAGCACCGTCTTCCCCGACCGCGGCGGGGCGACGATCAGCCCCCGCTGCCCCATGCCGATCGGCGTAAACAGGTCGATCACCCGCGTCGTCAACGGCTCGGGCCCGGTTTCCAGCCGGATCCACTTCGTCGGGTCGGTGGCCGTCAGTTCGTCCCACTTCCGTCGCTTGTACAACGCCGCATCCGCCCCTTCGATTTGATCGACCCGCAGCAACCGCGGACCGGTTTTGCCCCGGGCCGGCTCGACCGGCCCGGACAACAGCAGACCTTCCCCCAGGTTGTGTTTCTGGAGCAAAGGGCCGCCCACGTACGGGTCGTTCGGCTTCGGGGCGAAGTTCTTTTTCGGGTCGCGGAGGAAGCCGTACCCTTTGGGGTGCAATTCCAGCACGCCGTGCGCGAGCGCGTCGGTCATCAGGTAGGGACTCGAATTCGGCAAGGCCCGGCCGTGCGAAAGGCGGACGGCTGGCAGAAAAGACAGTATAGCGGGTTCCTACCCCACGTACACCCCGTCAAGGAGTGTGGCGGCGAACGGGTCGAGTTCCTGGTCCGCGCCGCCGGTGATGGGGAGGCCGTCGACTAGGAAGACTTGAACCTTTGCAGCCACATTGGCACCACTGCCGACAACCAGTTCAGGGAGGCCATCCCCGTCGACGTCCTTGATCGTCACGTGCACGCCGCCTCGGAGGGTGGCGTCGTCGGGGAAGAAGTCGGCGAGCGGGGTCCGATTTAGGTCCGTGACGATCACCCGCGGCCCGCCGCCGTCGCCCGCCCCGAGCGCCAGTTCGGCAATGCCGTCCCCGTTCACGTCGCCGGCCGAGACGAACACGCCGCCCCGCAAGTTGATCTCGTCCGGGAAGGCGAAGAAATCCCCTTCGAGTTTCACCGGAGCGTCGTGCATGTGGAGCAGGTCTGTGCCGTTAAAGAGGGCGACCCGCGGCCCGCCACCGGTACCCGCCCCGACGGCAAGATCGGGGGTGCCGTCGCCGTTCAGGTCACCCACGGCCACCCGGCACCCGCCGCGGAAATCCGGGTCGTCGATGGCGAAAAAGTTGTCCCGTTGAACGAGTGTGCCGTTTTCCAGGGCGAGCACCTGTACCCGGTCCCCGCCGCCGGTGTCCGGGCTGACGACGACCTCGGCGATCCCGTCCCCGTTCAGATCGGCGGCGGCGACGAACAGCCCGCCGGTGAACGACGACTCGTAGGGGGAGAAAGTAGTGTCGGTCAGCAGGTCGGTTCCGGTCGCCCCGTCCACGAGCCGCAGGTCCGCCCGGCCGGCACCGGTCGCGAAGATCAGGTCATCGATGCCGTCGCCGGTCAGGTCGGCCGTGGCGACGCGTACAGGGCCGGTGTATCCGGGGAAAGGGGTGACGTCGGTGTCGAATACGAGGTCGCCGTTGTCGTCCGGCCGGTAGATCTTCACAACGCCGTTGTCGCCCGAAATGGCGACCGGCGGCCGGGAAATCGGTCGGTCGGGCGCTTCGGGGTCGATCCGCACCACCGTCGCCGCGTTCCCACGCGGCCCGGCCATGGCACCGGCGAGGACGATCTTGTCGTCCGCCTGGACGGTCACGGCCGACGGGTAGAACGTCCGGGTCAACCGGTTGGGTAGGGCGAAGACGCCGAAAGGGCCAAAGTCGTAGTCGTAGAACCCGTCCGGGGTCAGCCGGGTGACCGTGACCGGCTGGCGGGGAGCGGGCGGGTAAGACGGGACAAGCGTCGGGACGAGCGGCGGGACGAGTGGCACTTGCGTTCCGGTATAAGCGTAGGCTGCCTGGGTCCGCGTCACCAGCGTGCGTCCGGCCGAGTCGACACCCAGGTCGGTCAGGTACGTGTCCGCCAGGTTCAGGTAGTTAATCCCGTCGGTGGCGAAGGACGGGTCGAGTTCCCCCGCCTGCGTCAGACGGACGACCGCCACGCCGTTGAACACCGGGTCGGCGTCCGAGATGCCGATGGTATCGAACAAAGTCGCAACCGACCCTCCGACGGTCGCGGTCCCGTCCCCTGCGACGACGAGTTTGCTGGCGTAGGCGTAGCGGTAATACGGCGGGCTCGGGGCAACGGGGAGCGGGTTGCCGAACGACACGTCGGCGACGCCGTCGTCTGCATAGGTCGCGTCGAGTTGACCGTTGGCGGTCAGCCGGGCGATGTGGAATTGTTCGCCCGACCCACCGACGGTGTAGACCCGGCCGAGGTCATCGACGGCGACGTCGGCGGCGTAATCGTACGACCACGGTTCGACCGCCGGGGTAAACCGGAAAGTCGCGACCCCGTCGCCGTCGAACGTCGTGTCCGGACTCCCGTCGGCGGTCACCCGGAACACCGCCGCGTACGACGGTTGGGCGACGATCGGCATACTGCTTCCGGGCCCGCCATTCGGCTCGACCGGCCACACCGCCGGCGTCGACCCTGAGACGAGGATCTTGCCGTCCGGGGCGATCGCGACCCCCGTCGCCGAACCGTACCCGAGGATCGCTTCCCCGTCGCCGTCGAACGACGGGTCAAGCATACCGTTGGCCGTGAACCGCAGCACGGCCACCTGCTGTCCGCCGGTCGGAACGGAGTTGACCACGTTCGCATACGTCGACCCGGCCACGACGACCCGGCCCTGGCCGTCCACCGCGACGTCGGCCGGGTAAAACCCCTGAAATTTTGTATCGGGGACGAGACCGCCGGGCGGGTCGATGGGCATCGGCGGGAGAATCACCGGGTCGAACGGTACTCGGACGATGCCGTGGGTGCCGAACGACTCGTCCGGTTTCCCGGCCGTCGTCAGGCGGACGACTTCGACCGCGTCGTACTGGGAGACGAGCAGGACCGTACGGCCCTGGGCGTCGAGCGTGGCAGAGACTACATTCCCGACCCCGTCCGTCGAGAACGGCACGATCGCCCGCCCCGCTCGACCGAACGTCCAGTCCAACCCAGCCGTGGGAACGGTCCGGACTTCCAATGGCTCCACCTGCAAACGCGACTTCCGCTGTGCCATAACCGGTCCCTCGGGGCATAGCCGCAAGTGTGATGAATGGATCGAAATCCGGCAAGACCCACTTTCCAGACGATCCGGTTGTCCGAAGAGATTGTAGGGTGTTACAACATCCTGTACGTCTGTTTCTAGCGAAGACGGCCCTTTACAGTGAAAAGGGTTAGGGTATCAGTGTTCGTCGTGCGCCAATTTACCAAAGACTAATCGGTCGAACAGCAGTCATTTCGACGCCGTAGGGGTTTCTCATGCACGAATAAAGCATCAGAAATCACCCCACGAACACGCCGCTGGCGAGGGTGACGCCGAACGGGTCGAGCTCCTGGTCGGCCGTTGGGATCGCATTGGCCAGCAGGTTAGCCGACTTGTACAGGCTGATCCGGCTTGCCTCGCCTTCACCGCTGCCGGTCACCAAATCGGCGGTCCCGTTCCCGTCTGCATCGGGCATCGCCAGACGGACGCCGCCCCGCAGCGTGTCCGTGCCGGCGAAGAAGTTGGCTACCTGGGCAGCCGGTGAGACCTCGTCGAGGGTGCTGAAGGCCGGTGCTGCCAGGAGCTTGGCGCCGTCGAAGATTCGAACACGGGGCCCGCCGCCCGGGCCACCGCCGAATGCCAGGTCGGCCAGGCCGTCGCCGGTGAGGTCGCCCGCGGCGACGAAGGCGCCGTTGCGGAGCGTCTGCTCGAACGCGAAGAAGTCGCCGACGAATCGGACCGGCGTACCGGCGGCGATCGACGCCCCTTTGAACAGGGCGATTCGCGGCCCGCCCAGAAAACCGGCGGAGACGACGAGGTCGGCCTTGCCGTCGCCGTCGAGGTCGCCGAGTGCCGCCCGGGCCCCGCCGCGGAAATTCGGATCCTCGATCCCGAAGAACCGGAGGATCTGGGCGGCGTCCCCTGTCTGGCCGGCAGTCAGTTTTGCACCACTATAAATAGCCGCGATCGGCCCGCCCCCCTGGTCCGGGGTGACGACGACGTCCGCCTTGCCGTCCCCGTCCACGTCGCCGGCGGCCACGAACACGCCGCCGAGGAATGACGCTTCAAACGGTGCAATCGTGGCGACTGTCGCCCCGGTTTTGCCGTCGAGGACCACGACCTGGGTGGCCACGCCCGGCCCGGTGCCGCCGATGAAATCGGGGATGCCGTCGCCGGTTACGTCGGCGGTGGCGGTCCGAACATTCACCGTCACTCCGGCGAAGAACGTATTTATTGGCCCGGCTTGATAGGCGCTACCTCCGGGGATGAACGCCAGGGCGGTCCCGTTGCTTAGACCGCCAGCGTCGATCGGCCGGGCGGCGACTGCCGGCTGCACCTCGACGGCACCGATGTCCACCGTGCCGCCGAAGATCCGGGCGTAGCCGGCACCCCGCTGGTCGGTGGCAGCCAGACCGACGATCTCGGTGTTATCGCCGGCATTGACAGCGGGACTCCCCGCCGCCGGCAGTTGGGTGAACGTCAGCCCGCCATTATCCTGGAGCGGGCCGAGCTTCGGATCGGCCTCGATGACGACGGTGCCGGTGAAACCGAAGTTGACGTGGATCAGATTGCCGGTGCCATTGGAAGCGAGCGTCCCGCCGTTGATTACCTTGGATTCGAAGTCGGAAGCGCCAATGCTGTTCTGCCCGAGGATGCTATTGTCGAGATTGACCGTGGCGTTTTGGCCGTCGGCCACCTGGTAGATGCCGCGACCATGGTTAGCAAAGTTGTTGGAAAAGGTGCTGTTGCGGACGGTTATGGTGCCGTTGCGGGTGAGGATTCCGCCGCCGGAGCCCACCCCGGGACTTCCCGTGTCGGTACCGCCGCTCTGATCACCGCCGCCGCCGCCGACGGCCGAGTTGCCGGAGAAGGTGCTGTTGACGACGAAGACAGTGCCGGCATCGTTGAAGACGGCTCCGCCAGCCCCCATGCCACCGCCGCCGCCGCCGGAGGTACGAGTCGTCTGCGACTCTCCGCCCTGCCCGGCACCGAAGCCGCCCGCACCGCCGGCCAGAGCAACCCCACCGCCAGCCGTGCTGGCTCCGCCGCCGCCGCCGCCGAAGCCGCCGACACCGCCGGCGCCGTCCTCCCCACCGCCGCCGCCCCCGCCGCCGAACCCACCGAGCCCACCGGAGTTGGGCGTTGCGTTGTCGTTTTCGCCCCCACCGCCGCCGCCGCCACCCGTGCCGCCGTTGCCGCCGGTCCCTTCGTCTCCAGCTCCCCCTCCTCCACCGCCCAGACCACCGTTCACTCCGGCGACATTAATCTCACCGCCGGCTCCCCCGTTTGCAAACCCGCCGGACGGACCGGTGGCGTCGCTCATTGTTCCACCGCCGCCGCCGCCCAGAATACCTGACCCGCCTGAACCGTTGCCGAAGAAACCGCCGCCGCCCGCCCCGCCGTCGGTGCCGTCGTCCGGCGTCGTGCCTCCGTTGCCGCCTATGCCTCCGCCTCCGCCACCGCCGCCGGCATCCGTACCGGTCAGGTCGGCGCCCGAGCCTCCGTTCCCGCCATTGGCGGTATTGCCGGTGAGCGTGCAGCGGTCGATGCTCAGCGTGCCCTGGTTGTAGATCGCTCCACCCGCCCCCATGCCGCCACCGCCGCCGCCGCCGTCGTCGCCGAGGTTGGTGCCGCCGTTCCCGCCGCGGGCGAACCCGTTACTCAGGGTGACCGTCGACAGGGTGAGGTTGCCGGCCGCCGACACGTAAAACAGGCGGAAATTCACGGCCGCCCCGTCGCGTGTAATCGTCTCGCCGCTTCCCTGAATAATGATTGCACTCGTCACCTCCAGGGCATTCGGTCCGAATTGGGTGCCGCCGAGGGAGGTCAGCGTGATGGTCCCGTGGGCTGCCGCGCCTGTGAATACGATGGTGTCGGGCCCCGGGTTGGCGGTCTCGTTATTGGCGTCGAGGATCGCCTGCCGCAGACTCCCGGCCCCGGCGTCCGCAAGGGAGGTGACCGGGATCGTGGCCGGGGCGGTGCGGTCTTCCAGCCGTTCGACGGCGAGCCGGCGCGGACGCGAAGTGAGGGGGTGACGCATGGTGCGCTCCGGTGAAAGAGGAGGCCACGACCGGCTCGGCCGCGACGGAGATTCGGAAATGCAGTCGGCTGAGTGTCCCCAATGCTAAGGGGATGTCCGGCCGATAACTATTAAATTCCACACGCGATTCCGGCCCGAATGTCGTTGGAAATTTCCCAACGACTCTTTTGCTTGTGACCTGTGCCGCAAGAATTGCGTCCCACCGAATTGAGACGTGACGCCTTGATCGCGGAGCTTGACCAACTACGTCCCCATGTGAATAATGAACCCGTGAACATGTCCGGCGGTCGGGTGGACTCATCGGACTGGCTCGCGGGAGGCGGAAAATGTCTACCTCGTTTCAGCTCGAGAGCCCTTACCCCCCCGCCGGGGACCAGCCGAAGGCGATTGAGCAG
Source organism: Fimbriiglobus sp. (assembly GCA_036493815.1). Lineage (GTDB taxonomy): Bacteria > Planctomycetota > Planctomycetia > Gemmatales > Gemmataceae > DASXPC01. The sequence goes on from DASXPC010000021.1 coordinate 17,475, forward strand.
TTGATGGCGGGGTTTCGGGCGAAGAAGCCGATGCAGGTCTTGCTCGGGGCGACGGGGACTGGGAAGACATTCACGGCCGCCCACGTGGTGGCGGCGATCAATCGACCGACGCTGGTACTGGCGCACAACAAGACGTTGGCCGCCCAGCTTTACAAGGAGTTCAAGGGCTTCTTCCCGAACAACGCGGTGCATTATTTTGTCAGCTATTACGACTACTTCCAGCCGGAGGCGTACATTCCGCAGCGGGACATTTACATCGAAAAGGATTCGAGCATCAACGAGAACATCGACCGGCTGCGGCTCGCGGCCACGGCGGCACTGGTCAGCCGGGACGACGTCGTGATCGTCGCGTCGGTGTCGTGCATTTACGGGTTGGGCTCGCCGAGTGATTACAAACGAATGGTGATTTATGTGCCGAGGGGCGAAGTCGTCGACCGCGAGCAGATTCTTCTCAAGCTCGTGGACATTCAGTACCAGCGGAACGACGTCGCGTTCGAGCGGGGCAAATTCCGCGTCCGCGGCGACACGATCGAAATCTGGCCGGCCAATGAAGAAGTTGGTTTCCGGATCGAACTGTTCGGCGACGAGGTCGATGCCTTGTCAGTCATACATCCGCTGACCGGCGAGGTGCTGAAAAGCCTCGACGACCTTTACGTCTTCCCCGCCCGGCACTTTGTTACGCCGGAGGAGCGGACGAGGGAGGCGATCAAGGGGATCGAACAGGAGTTGAACGATCGATTGGAGCAGTTCAAGACGGAAGGGAAACTGCTGGAAGCCGAGCGGCTGAAGGCCCGGTGCCGGTACGACCTCGACATGCTCCGCGAAGTGGGGTATTGCTCGGGGATCGAGAATTATTCGCGGTGGTTCAGCGGCCGAAAGCCGGGCGAACCGCCGTACACGTTGCTGGACTTCTTCCCGGACGACATGCTGCTGATCGTGGACGAATCGCACGCGACGCTGCCGCAGGTGCGGGGCATGTTTCATGGCGATCGGGCGCGGAAAGAGACGCTGGTCGAGCACGGGTTCCGACTTCCCTCGGCGCTCGACAACCGGCCACTGCGGTTTGAAGAGTTTGAGAAGAAACTGAACTCCTGCCTCTGCCTGTCCGCCACACCGGGGCCGTACGAACTGGAAAAGACCGGCGGGGAAGTCATCGAACAAGTCATTCGGCCGACCGGCCTCGTCGACCCGCTCGTCCACGTGAAGCCGGCCCGCGGTCAGGTGAAAGACCTGCAAAGCGAAGTCGAAATGCGGACGAAGAGGGGAGAGCGGTCGCTCGTCACCGTGCTCACCAAGCGCACGGCCGAGGACCTGACCAACTACTTCCGCGACCAAGGCCTCCGGTGCAAATGGCTGCACAGCGAACTCGACGCGATCGAACGGGTGACGGTACTGCGGGAGTTGCGCGAAGGGGCATTCGACGTGCTGGTGGGCGTGAACCTTTTGCGGGAAGGGCTGGACCTGCCCGAAGTCTCACTCGTCGCGATCCTCGACGCGGACAAGGAAGGTTTTTTGCGGAGCGACAAGTCGCTGATTCAGACGATGGGCCGGGCGGCCCGGAACGTGAACGCGGAGGTCATTTTGTATGCCGACAAGATGACCGACAGCATGCAGCGAGCGATGGGGGAGACGGCGCGGCGGCGGGAGGTGCAGTTGGCGTACAACGCCGAGCACGGGATTACGCCGAAATCGGTGGTGTCGTCGATCAAGAACGCGATCGAGGAGGAGATCGAGGCGCGGACGTTTGCCCAGGAAGCTGCCGGGGTGAAGGACGAAGTCGTGACGGCCGAGTTCCTGGAAGAGCTGCAAAAAGAGATGCTCGCGGCGGCCCAGAATCTGGAGTTCGAGCGGGCCGCGGCCCTGCGGGATCAGATTTCGAAGCTCAAGGGGGAAACGGTCGCGTCGCCGATTCCCAAGAAGAAGTGGCAGCGGAAGGGCAGCCGGCCGGCGCGGGCCGACCCCGGGAAGCGGTAAACCGTCGGCGTCATACGACGACCACCTCCGGTTTCCCCAAAACGTCCGTCCGTGGCACTACGCCGAGGCCCGGGGCAAGCGACGCGGCCATTCGGCCGTTGTTCCGTTTTGGCGCTCCCTCGGCCGTGCTTACGGTAACGTAGCCGTTGAAATCGGTCGACGTGAACAGGAACTCCGGCGGCGTGCTGTGGGCGAGGTGGGCGATGGCCGCGGTGACGATGTCGCCGCCCCAACTGTCCTCCAATGTCATGACGATGCCGAGAGAAACGCACAGGTCGCGGGCCTGGCGGGCCCGGGTGAGGCCGCCGAACTTGCTGATCTTGATGTTCACCACGTCGGCGGCGAGGTCGGTCCGGGTCCGGACGAGCATCTCGACCGAATCGACGACCTCGTCCAGGACAAACGGGTGAGCGGTCTTCCGGCGGACCGCCAGGCACTCTTCGTAGCTGAGACACGGCTGTTCGATGTAGACGTCGACGTCCCGCACGGCCCGGACGACGCGGAGCGCGTCGTGGGCGAGCCAGCCGGTGTTGGCGTCGGCCACGAGCCGGTCGCCCGGCTTCATCACCGCGGCCACCGCTCGAATGCGCTCGATATCCACATCCGCCTCGCCGCCGACTTTCAACTGGAACCGGCGGTACCCTTCGGCCCGATACCCGGCGACCCGGCCGGCCATGGCTTCGGGCGACTCCTGCGAAATGGCCCGGTACAAGCCGAAGTCCTCGCCGTACCGGCCCCCCAGGAGCACGCAAACGGGCTGGTTCGTGGTCTTTCCCAGAATGTCCCAGCAGGCCATGTCGAGCGCCGACTTCACATAAGCATGCCCCTTTAGCGCCACGTCCATCCGCCGATTCAGCTTCTCCAGTTGCAACGGGTCTTCGCCCAGGAGGTGCGGCCCGAGCTCGCGAATGCCGGCCCGTACGCCGGCCCCGTACGCAGGCAGGTAGAACGGCCCCAGCGGACAGACTTCGCCGAAGCCGGTGATGCCGGCATCCGTATCGATTTGCACGACCGTGCAATCGAACACGGAAACGGATTTCCCGCCCGACCATTTGTAGGTCCCTTCGTGGAGGGGCAGTGCGACGCGGTAAGCGGTAATGCGGCGGATTTTCATGAGTGTAACGGGATCGCCGAGGGTGCGGAATTCTGGACAGCGTACAATAAGCGGCATCGACCAACAAGAAACGTGAGGGATGTGATGCCGATGCTGACTGTTGAAGGGGTGGGAACATTTGAAGTCCCAGCGGGCAAGCGACTGGTGCTGGCCTTGGAAGACGAGGCCAAGGTCGATCAATTGCACGCGTGCGGCGGGAACGCCCGGTGTACCACCTGCCGGGTGGAATTTCTGGCGGGGGAACCGGCGACGATGACCGCGGCCGAGAAGGCCGTGCTGGCGGCCAAGGGCCTCACCGGCGTACGGCTGAGCTGCCAGATTCTGTGCGACCACGACATGACCGTGCGGGCGATCAGTCGCCTGGCCGGCAGCGGCCGGGTGGACGCGGGCAGCCGGCCGGCGGATGTGATTCCGTAGGTTTTTTGTGGGGCACGTTTCCAACGTGTCGTATGCACGGAATCACGGACACGTTGGAATCGTGTCCCACAATTTACGGCTTCAACGACCGGATCCATTCCGTCAGCAGCTTCACCCCCGCGTCGTCCACCTTGTTCGAAGCGAGCGGCGGCATCTGGCCCTTTCCCCGGCTATCTACCCGCTTCAGCAGCACGGACCGCTCCGGGTGGCCGGGGGCGATAATTCGCGGGTCTTTCAAGTCGTAGGCCGCGTGCATCGGCGGCACGTCGAGCACCCGCATGTTCTGAAGAGCGGTGCCATATTCCAATTCCATCCGCGCATTTCCCCCGCCGTTCTCGACGTGGCAGAAACTGCAATTGGCGTGAATCCACGATTTCGCCCGCAATTCGAGCGGCTTTGCCGCATCGGTCGGGTCCGTCAAAGCTTTCAACTTCTCCGGCGGGGTGGGCAGGAAGATCGAGGTTTTCGCCGCCCGTTGGCCCGGTTGCGGTTCGTGGGCTTTTCGGTAGTCCTCGGCCTCTTTCCCCATCAACTTCTTCGCGGAGATTTGAGCCGCAATTTGTCCCCGGGCTTCGCCGGCCCAATCGGTCGCGAACATTCCGCGGCATTCCCAGTCGGCCAACTGATTCCTTTTGTTCATCTGCAGGTCGCACAGGCCGAGCACGAAGTTCGCCGCCCGGGAATGGCAGACCATGCACTCGGCCCGGCTCGGGTAATGCCAGAGTTGTTTTTGTCCGCGAACTTGGATTTCCCGGTCCGCCCCGCCCGACCCGACCAGGTCCGCGTCCGTCCCCGCGTCGTTCCATTTGTAGCTGTATCCAACCCACTCCCCCGTTTGCTTCGTCAGCAGCCGCGTCTCCACCCACTTGCCGGGTGCGGATGCAAAACTCTTCACCAGCACCGTCCGATCCGGGAAATTCCAGCCCCGGCTGTTCGTGTATCCAATCGTTCCGCCCGGCGGCAGGTAGAGCGCTCGAGTCTTCAAGAGCCCGTCGGACCAGAACGGCACAACCACTTCGTAGGGCCGTAAGCCCGGGTGCAGCGTGTGGCCTTTCACTAACGTGAACAAGCCGGTGTCGGACAGTCGTCGGGGGAATGATGTATTCTGCACGACCGGCGGGGCGAGTTCGAGCGTGAAAAAGCCCCCTTCGCCGTTGCCGTGGTGGTCGCAGACGAGCAGTTCGCCTTTCGTATTGGTTCCGAACGCGGTGATCTGCATCCGTGTCGCGGCGAGTTCTTTATGCCAGACGACGTTCGTGCCGTCGTGTTTGATGGCCCAGATACGGCCGGTGGAATAGTCGCCGTAAATGTACGCCCCGGCTAGCTCTGGCAGCGCCGGTGACCGCACGACCAACCCGCCGGTTAACGAACGGAATTCGGCGTGGTGGTGCTCGACCGTCGCGGGCGAAATCGGCGTCGGCCCGGCCTTGCGGTTCGGATAAAAGTCGTGGTTCCCCTCTTTCACGCTCCAGCCGTAGTTTGCCCCTTTTCGAATGAGATAGGCCGATTCCCAAATGTCCTGCCCGTTGTTGCCGACCCAGATTTGCCCGGAAACGGGATCGCTGGAAATCCGCCACGGGTTGCGAAGGCCGTACGCCCAGGTTTCCGGTACGAACCGTTTGTCTTCGACGAACGGGTTATCAGCAGGCACGGAATATGGTTTTTCCTTCGTCGGATGATCGACGTCAATCCGCAGCACCTTGCAGAGCAGGGCATCGGTCCGCTGGCCCATCAGATTCAAGTCGGAGTCGGCCGTGCCGTCGCCCGAGGTGACGTACATCATACCGTCCGTGCCGAAACAGACGGCGCCGCCGTTGTGTCCGTTGGATTCCCATTCGATGATCGGTCGCTCGGAATTGACGTCGAACGCGTACGGCGGCGTTCGGCTCATCGTGTACCGCGAAATGCGGGTGCAAATCTTTCCCTTCTCCGGCATCCGCGCGTTCCAGCCAATGTAAACGAATCCGTTCTCCGCGAATTGGGGATGGAACGCGATGTCGTAGGCGACCCCGCCGCGGGGCATGTCCATGATTTTCACCGCCTCCGCGTTCGTGACGGCCGGGTCGTCCCGGAAGCGGTATAGTTGCGTCGGCGCATACGGCCCCGATTCGGTGATGACGAGCATCTGGTCCGTCCCCGGCACGGCCCGCACCGCGATCGGCCATTCCGGCGAGAACTTCGGGTAGACCCGTTTGACGCGATACGGCAACGGCGGATCGGGCGAACCGATCAGTTTGGATGGGGCGGGTGGTGGCGAGGGTGGAGCCTCGGGGCCAAAGAATTTCAGTTTCCTGTCATGACCGAAGACCCACTCGTCCCCCGGGTTCGGCCGGCCGCCGGCCCTGAGGAATTCCGACCAGGCGATCCGGCCTTCCACTTGTTTGTCTTGACCCTTGACCTCGAATTCGCAGTCCCCCTCTGGAGTCGTTTTCTCCCCGGGCTTAGGATTAAAATGGCACGTCGTCGCCCCGTCCAGGTTGATGCGGAATTCGTACTCGCCGGTCTTGTTCACGTCCGGTTTCAGAACGAAATAGCCGACGTGAGACGAGGTAAAGTAGAGGTACGACCGGTCCCATGCGAATTTGATACGCCCGGCCATCCCGACGTGGGTGAAGACTGCTTTGCCCCAGACGGCTTCGTCCGGCTTCCCGTCGAGGACAATCGGCGTGTCGGCCCAATGGCATTCGACTTCTCGGGTCGGTTGGCCCGCGGCCGGGGCGGCGACGAAGAGGGTTACAAGCAGGGCGAAGCAGCGCATGACTCATTTCCCCGAACGGTTCGGACGGCATTACTCTACCCAACTCTGCAATCCCGGGCGAACAACCCCTACCCAGGAAGATCGGAACAGGGTAGACTTCGCTCCGCCGCCCCAGTGCCGGGCGGACCCGATTACCTGGAGATTCCTCGTGGCCGAACCGAACGAAGAACTCGACGGCGTTTCCCAACCACAGTCTTCGGACGCCGTCCCGAACTCCCACCCGACCGGGTTCTACTTTTTCTTCTGGGGCGAGTTCGCGGAGCGGTGTTCGTATTACGGCATGCGAGCGATTCTGTTTCTTTATCTGAAGGATAAACTGAACTACGAAAAAGATGATGCGACCGAGTTGATTTCTTATTACAAAGCCGCTTGTTACCTTCTTCCACTGCTAGGCGGTTTCCTGGCGGATCGTTTTTTTGGTAAATATTGGACGATTGTGGGGTTTTCGGTTCCTTACGTCATCGGCCAATGTCTGGTCGGAGTCGAAAATCGATCGATCGTGCTTTTCGCCTTGTGTCTTTGCGCATTCGGAAGCGGCGTAATAAAACCGAACATATCGTCGCTCATGGGCCAGACGTACGATCAGCTTCGTCCGGGAAAGGAAAGGCTACGAGCGAGTGCATTCCTATGGTTTTATTTTTCCATCAACGTCGGATCAACGCTATCGATGCTCCTGCTTCCGGCTATCCGCGACTCTTTCGGGTTCCAGATTGCTTTTTCGATACCGGCCGTATTCATGGCAGCCGCCCTCCTCGTGTTTGCCCTCGGCAAAAAGCACTATGCGAAGGAAGTGATTGGAGGAGTCCGGGATGAATCGGATATGCCGTTCTTCGAGCAAATGAAGGCGCTGATGCCGCTATTCGGCGTTTTCGCGTTGATGGTTTTCTTCTGGGCCGTGTACGAACAAAATGACAATATCTGGATCGCCTTCATAGAGTCGTCCGTCAATCGGCCCGAATTGCCGAGTTGGCTAGGTGGGAAACAAATTGCGCCGGATCAATTCCAGTTCCTGAACCCCGCTTTAATATTGTTGCTAGTCCCCTTTTCGCAATGGCTTTGGCCGAGAATCGACCCGAAGGGCACTCGATTTCCCGCGACCACGAAAATGCTGATCGGATTCCTGTTTTCCGCCGCAGCTCCCGCAGTAATGGCTGGAGCCGCCGTTTCTGCGAAAGGGGGAGCAATGGTTTCGATGATGTGGATCGTCGTCGCCTATACGGTATTTACGATCGGGGAAGTATTGGTCTATGGGACGGGACTCGACCTTTCTTATTCACAAGCCCCGAAAAAAATGAAAGGATTTATCACTGCTTGTTTCCTGCTCACGGACTTTATCGGAAACATGATCAATTCGAGATTCGGAAAAACGTACGACCGCGAACTTACGCCAACAAACTTCTTCGTCATATCGATGGGAATCGACCTCGCTGCCGCCGTCGCCTTTTTCTTCGTCGGCCGGAAGTTCAACCGATCGATCGTGACGAGTAGCCCGGAAGTGGAGATGGAGAAGCCATAATCGGCGGTCAAGCATGAGCCCGTGCATGGTCCCGGCCGTGGGCCGGGACTCGGGCCGCGTGGACCGTGCCCGGGGCTTGGCTGTGGCCGCGATGCACGTGGAAATTCGCTTTGTACTGAGCGGCCAGTTCGCGGTGATTTCGCAGGACGAGGAGATTTTCCGCGTTCTCGTGCTCGGCCTGGCGGGTGAAGTTGAAGCTACCCGTCAGTACCGTTCGGCCGTCGATCACCATCACCTTGTTGTGTGCGATGGCGTGGCTGGCGTCGATCATCACGTCAATGTGGTGGCCTGCCAAATCGCCCAATTCCGAATACGACTCCGCCTCGTTGGAGCGGTCGAGGAGAACGGACACGCGCACGCCGCGGCCGGCCGCGGCGACGAGAGCCTTGGCAATTTCCGGGCAGGTAAAGGAATACGCCTGGACCAGCACCTCGTGCCGGGCGGCGGCGAGCTCGGTCACGATCACCGCCATGCACCCGCCCTTGGGCGAAAAGTGGGCGGAAAGCACCGGTGTCCCCCGCCACCACGTCCGCAAGGCTGAGTAGAGTTCGTCGAAAAAGTGGGCGATCAACAGACCGCCGGCCGCGAAAGCGATCAGCCCGATCCACCCGGTCATGGCACATCCCCCAAAGAAGCCGGTTCATAACCGACCGCCCGGGGGACGCAAGGGGAAGTTATGATCCAACCCACTCGCCGATCAGAGCTTGGCCTTCCCCCGCCTTGCTAGGCGGAGGGAATTTAGCACGACCGAAATCGAACTGAGGCTCATGGCGGCGGCGGCCCAAGTCGGGGTGATCAGCCCGCCGCCGAACGGTTTGAGCAACCCGGCCGCGACCGGCAGGGCCAGCACGTTGTATCCGAACGCCAGCCAGAGATTCTGGCGGATCGTTCGCACCGTGGCCCGGCTCAGTGCCCGGGCGGACGCAATCGCCCGCAGGTCCGGCCGGACCAGCGTGACCCCGGCACTCGAAATGGCGATGTCGGTGCCGGTGCCGAGGGCGATGCCCACGTCCGCCGACGCCAGCGCCGGGGCGTCGTTGATTCCGTCGCCCGCCATGGCCACGATCTGCCCTTTTTTCTTCATCCGTTCCACCACCGCGAATTTTTCCACCGGCATTGTGTCGGCGATCACGTCGTCGATGTCCAGCCGGTGGGCCACCGCCTTCGCGGTCATTTCGTTATCGCCGGTGAGGAGGGTGACCTGGACCCCGTCGGCCTTCAGTTGCGCGACCGCGTCTTTGGACGTGGTTCGCAACGGGTCGCTGATGGCGATGAGTCCGACGAATTCGCTGCCGCGCCCGATGAGGATGACGCCGTGCCCGTCAGTGCGGTGCTTGCTCATCTGGCCTTCGGGGGAGTCGCGGTGCATGCCCGATTCGCGGAGGAACGACAGGGTTCCGACCGCGACGCGTTCGCCGTTCACGATACCCCGCACGCCCTTGCCGGGCACGGCCTCGACGTCGGAGGCGACTTCGATGGTCAACCCGCGGCGGACCGCTTCCCATACGATGGCCGAGCCGATCGGGTGTTCGCTCCCCCGTTCGACGGCTGCGGCGATGGCGAGGACTTTTTGGGGGTCTTCGCCGATCCCGCCTTCTACGGCGACGAGCCAGGGTTTGCCTTCGGTGAGGGTTCCGGTTTTGTCGACGAGGAGGGCGTTGACCTCGGAGAGTTTTTCGAGTGCGGCGGCGTCGCGGAAGAGCACGCCGGACCGGGCGGCTCGGCCCATGCCGACGGTGATGGCGAGCGGGGTGGCCAGGCCGAGGGCGCACGGACAGGCGATGATCAGCACGCCGACACCGCAGATGACGGCGTAGTTGAGCCAGTCGTCGTTCACGAGGTCGTCGAAATTGCCGTGCGTCTTGTACAGCCCGGCTCCCACCCACCCGCCGAACGTCACCAACGAGATGAACAGCACGAGCGGCACGAACCGGCGGGCGATCTTGTCGACCGTGCGCTGCAACGGCACCCGGCTCCGCTGGGCCTGGCCGACCAGGTGAATAACCTGGGCCAGCAACGTCTCTTCCTTCACCCGCACCGCTTCGACGGTAACGGCCCGCAACCCGTTCTGCGTCCCCGCCATCACCTTCATCCCGGGCCCTTTCTCGACGGACACCGGTTCGCCGGTCAGCATCGATTCGTCCACCGTCGTCGTCCCGTCCCGGAGGATTCCGTCCACCGGATACCGCTCGCCGGGGCGAACGCGGATGAGGTCGCCCGCGGCGACGAGTTCGAGGGGCAGGTCTTCTTCCCGGCCGTCGGGCATGACCACGCGGGCGGTTTTGGGGGCGAGTTTGATCAACTTGCGGACGGCTTCACCTGTGCGGTGGCGGGCCCGGAGTTCGAGCACCTGGCCGAGCAGGACCAGAACGATAATGGCCGCGGAGCTTTCGAAGAACGGTTCGATCCCGTGTTTGTGAAGATCTCCGGTGTTGGCGGCATCGACGACCCCGCCGACGATAGCCGTTGCCGCGCCGAGGTTGGAAACGTTCACGTCGATCCGCTTGTCGAACGGTTTGACTTCGACGATCGAATACGTTACGGCCGCCAGGCTGTATAAGAACGCGGCCCCGACCCCGATTCCGATCAGGGTGAACATGTTCAGTTTTCGGACCCGAATTGACCGCCACGCCCGGGCCAGGATCGGTGCCCCGCACCAGAAGATAATCGGGATCGCGAGCAGAGCCTGGGCGACCGTGAGCACGATGCTGCCCCGTTCCTGGATGACTTCTAACGGAGGCATAGGATTGGTGCCAGCAACACGGAAGTACCACTGCCCCGCGCCGGTGGCGAGGGGCTTACTCGCGATTGCCATGTCGGTCATGGCCAGGATCAAAAGTGGCAGGCCGAGCATAAACCCCCAGATGAACCGCCGGGTCATGTCTCTCAGTTCGGGGTCGGTCGTATCGTCGACCGTCGGGACGGCCGGTTCGAGCATCATGCCGCAGATCGGGCAGGCGCCGGGTTTCGATTCCGAAACTTCAGGATCCATTGGGCAGACGTAGACCGTGCCTTTCGGGACCGCCTCGGCTTTTTGACCGGAAAGGTACTTATTCGGATCGGCGAGGAACTTCCGCCGGCAGGCCTCGGCGCAAAAGTGGTAAGTCGTGCCGGCGTGGACGTACGTTCCTCCGGGAGCTGCGGAAACGGAAACCTTCATTCCGCAGACGGGGTCGGTAACGGATTCCTCTGCCGGCGTAAGGTCGAGTGGGATAGTCATGGGCGGCACCGAAGATCGTTTTGGTAATGGCGGATAGTATCCATTTTGATGAGAATACGCCAAACCGAAACGGGTCGAGATTGGATGTTCGTGGTTCCGAATTCCGAAAACTACGGTCGTGCGGGTTGATTCTCATAAATCGTTAACTGTTGCCCGCAACATTAGGGTCATGAATCAGACTGCCACAGTCACACCGCCCGCGGTTTCTGCCGGCCGATTGCATCCCTTCCTCCTCGCCCTGTTCGTGGGGAGCGGTTGCTCGGCATTGATATACGAAATCGTCTGGTTTCAGTTGCTTCAGCTCGTCGTCGGGTCCACGGCCGTATCGCTCGGCGTGCTCCTCGGCACGTTCATGGGCGGCATGTGCCTCGGCAGTTTGCTCCTGCCCCGATACGTCTCCCGCGACAGGCACCCGCTCAAGGTCTATGCCATCCTGGAACTCGGCATCGGAGCGTGCGGCCTCCTGATCCTTCTCGGCGTACCACTCGTCGACAGCCTCTACGCCGCCATCGGCGGGCAGGGAACGTGGGGGCTCATCGCCCGAGCGCTGGTTTGCGTTCTCTGCCTGCTCGTGCCCACCTTTCTGATGGGGGCGACGTTGCCAGCCGTTGCCCGGTGGGTGGAATCGACCCCGTACGGCGTTTCCTGGCTCGGCTTTTTCTACGGCGGAAACATCGCCGGGGCCGTGATCGGGTGCTTGCTCGCCGGGTTCTACCTGTTGCGGGTGTTCGACATGTCCGTCGCCACGTTCGTCGCGGCCGGCATCAATGCGGTTGTTGCCGGACTGGCCTTTCTCTTATCGAAGTTCACTCCCCATCAATTGTCTACGGCGCGTTACGCCGGCCAGACGCAGGACGGGCCATCCCCCTGGCCCGTTTTCGTCACGATTGGCCTTTCCGGTGCCGGGGCACTTGGGGCCGAGGTGGTCTGGACCCGGCTCCTCTCCCTCCTCTTGGGCGGGACCGTTTACACCTTCTCGATCATCTTGGCCGTGTTCCTGATCGGCCTTGGCCTCGGCAGCACGCTCGGCGCTACGCTCGCCCGACGGTCGTCCAACCCGCGGACCGTGCTCGGCATCCTCCAAGCGCTCATCGCCGTCGCCGTTCTTTGGACCTCCTTCCAGCTCACAAACGGCATTCCCTACTGGCCGGTCGACCCGGACTATGGGGTTAACATGGGGCCGTGGCTCTACTTCCAATTCGATCTCGTGCGATGCCTTTGGGGCGTACTCCCCGCCGCGGTACTGTGGGGGGCGAGTTTCCCGGTTGCCCTCGCGGCGCTGACTTCGCCGGGGCGGGATCCGGGCAAACTGGTCGGTGGGGTTTACGCGGCCAACACCGTCGGGGCCATTCTCGGGGCCGTGGCGTTCAGCGTGTTCGTGGTTCGATATTACGGGTCTCAGCAGGCCGAGATTGTGCTGATTATTATCGCCGCGACTGCCGCCGTGACCTCGTTGTCCTTCCCGTTCCGGACGATATCACTCGGTCGGGTCGTCCTTCTGCCGGCGACGGTCGTATTGGCTCTCGCCACCGCCTGGAAAGTCCCGCCCACCCCGTGGCAACTGATCGCCTACGGGCGGGACCTTCCGAAACAAATCGGCTACAACGACAAATGCCTTTTCGTCGGGGAAGGGATGAATTCCTCGGTCGCGGTCGTTTACGACGATAAGCAAAACACGAACTTCTATGTCAGCGGCAAAATCGAGGCGTCGAACACGCCCCAGGACATGCGGCTTCAACGGATGCTCGGCCACATCCCCGCCCTCGTCCACCCGAACCCGAAATCCGTGCTCGTCGTCGGGTGCGGGGCCGGGGTCACGGCCGGGTCGTTTCTCGTCCACCCGTCGATCGAACGGGTCGTCATCTGCGAGATTGAGCCGCTCATTCCGAAGGAAGTCGCCACGCGATTCCGGGATGAAAACCACGAATTGATGAAAGATAAACGGGTACAAATCGTTTCCGATGACGCCCGGCACTACATGCTGACTGCGACGGAGAAGTTCGACATTATCACGTCGGACCCGATCCACCCGTGGGTTAAGGGCGCCGCCACGCTTTATACGAAGGAGTATTTCGAGTTGGTCAAAAAGCGGCTGAATCCGGGCGGGCTGGTGACGCAGTGGGTACCGCTTTACCAGTCCAGTCCGGAAGTGGTGAAGAGTGAACTGGCGACGTTTTTCGCGACGTTCCCGGACGGATCGGTCTGGGGGAATCATAACGAGAAATCCCCCGGGGATTACGAAGGCTACGACACGGTCATGCTCGGCCACGTGGGACCGATTCAGATCGACGTAGGTGCGTTGGAAAAGCGATTCCGCCGGGACGACGAAAAGGACGTCGTCAACTCGCTCTTCGAGGTCAACTTCATTAGCATCGATCAACTGCTTGGAACGTACGCCTGCCGGGCCGCGGACATGACCGACTGGCTCAAGGACGCCGAGATCAATCACGACCGCAACCTGCGGCTGCAATACCTGGCCGGCCTGTCGGTCAACACCAAGGCCGAAATCCCCATCTATAACGAGATGCGTCGGCACCGGAAATTCCCCAGCGACTTGTTCCTCGTCCCCGAGAACAAGATGGCGATTTTCAAAGGTTGGCTCGGGTTTGGACCGAAGGACGATTAAGTCGTGGAACTGGTAGCCGTTACCCACCTGCCGTCGCCCGAGTTGGTACGCTGCCAGCTCGTGCATTTGCAACGGGTGCCAATCGATTTTTCCCTTGCGGTGCGGCAGCACGCGGCATACCGCGCGGCCCTCGCGGCCTGCGGTGCAACGGTTGTGGCTCTGGAAACGAATCTCCAATATCCGGATTGCTGCTTCGTCGAAGACACGGCAGTGGTGCTCGACGAGGTCGCTGTCCGGACGCCGATGGGCACACCCGCGCGCGCGGCCGAACCGGCCGGGATCGAACCCGAACTGCGGAAATACCGCAACGTCGTGCGGATCGCTCCGCCCGCTTCACTCGAAGGGGGGGACGTGCTGCGAATCGGGAAAACGCTTTTCGTCGGTTCGTCCGGACGAACGAATCGCGCGGGAATCGTGGCGTTGCAAGACGCGGTCGAACGGTACGGGTATCGCGTGGTGCCCGTGACGGTGACGGGCTGCCTCCACCTCAAAACGGCCGCAACGGCCCTGCCCGATGATTCCGTACTCGTCAATCCCGCCTGGATTCCCGACGATGCGTTTCCAGGAATCGAACGGGTTTCCGTTCACCCCGGTGAACCGTGGGGGGCGAACGTGGTGCGGATCGGTAATCACTTAATTGCCTCCTCCGCATTTCCTCGAACTATCGACCTTTTACGGGCAAGGGGATTTACGGTGCATTCGGTCGACCTGTCCGAATTCGCCAAGGCCGAAGGCGGGGTCACGTGCCTGAGCCTGCTTATTGCCAGTTCATGAATCGACAGGTAGAGCCAAACCACCCATTCGATACGAGTTCTCGCACCGGTCGGTGAAATCGGATAAACTTTTGGTCCGCGTTCTTCCCCTCACGAGTTAAGCCATGTTCCTTGTCCGTTCGCTGTGTTCGGTCGCGGTCTGCATTGTTGCCGTGCCGACCGTTCTTTACGCCCAGGCCGCGACGACGCGAGACGGCCGGTACACCCGCACGGAGGCCATGGTGCCCATGCGGGACGGGGTGAAGCTATACACCCTCGTGTTCGTGCCGACGAAGGCGACGGCTCCGCTGCCGATATTGCTCACCCGCACGCCGTACGGGATTCGCGGCAGCGAAGGGAACATGTCGAGTTTCGGTTCGTATAGGGAACTGGCGGACGACGGTTACGTGTTTGCGTTTCAGGACATCCGCGGGCGGATGAATTCGGAAGGGACGTTCGTGATGTGCCGGCCCGCACGGGATCCGAAAGACCCGAAAGCGGTGGACGAGGCGTCGGACACGAACGACACGATCGATTGGATGTTGAAAACGGTTCCGAACAACAATGGCCGGGTGGGCATTCTCGGCGTCAGCTACCCCGGGTGGCTCGCCGCCTGTGCCGCCCTCGACCCGCACCCGGCCCTCAAAGCGGCATCGCCGCAGGCATCGCCCGCGGACATGTTCCTCGGCGACGACTTTCACCACCACGGGGCGTTTCGATTGAGCTACGGGTTCGAATATACCACGCTGCTCGAAGCCGACCCGAAGCGGAACGTC
>DASXPC010000022.1:0-38813 GCA_036493815.1 Fimbriiglobus sp.
GAGCCGTCCGCCGGCGGACCGGAGGGCGTCGAGGATGCGTCGCTTTTCCTGGGCCGCCCACGTTTGGGCCGTTTCTGCCGCAGAGGTCCCGACGAGCCATGCCGGATCGAACGAGAGTTCTTCCCCTTCGCTGACGATTACCGCTCGCTCGATGAGGTTCTGCAATTCCCGGACGTTTCCGGGCCAGTCGTGATGAGCCAAAGTGCGAAGCGTGGGCTGTGGAATCCGGGATACCGACCGATTGTGTCTTTCGCAGAAATGTCGGACGAAGTAGGTGGCGAGGTCGGGGATGTCGGCCGGCCGGTCGCGGAGGGGCGGAACCGTGATCGGAAACACGTTGAGACGATAGTACAGGTCGGCACGGAAGCGACCGGCTGCCACTTCGAACGGCAGGTTGCGGTTCGTCGCAGCAATCAACCGGACGTCGATCGGAATCGACTCTCCGCCGACCCTCTCGACGACCCGCTCCTGCACCGCCCGCAGGAGCAAGGCTTGGGTTTCGCCCACCATTTCGCCGATTTCGTCAAGTAAGAGAGTCCCGCCCTGGGCCTGCTCGAAGCGTCCAGTCCGCTTCTTCCCCGCCCCCGTGAACGCCCCGGCCTCATGCCCGAATAACTCACTGGTGATCAACCCCGGTGCGAGTGCGACGCAACTGACCGGCACGAACGGTTGAAGGCGGCGGAGACTGAGGGCATGAATCGATTTGGCAACAAGTTCTTTTCCGGTCCCGGTTTCGCCGAGGAGAAGAACCGTCGCGTCTGTCGAAGCTACTTGGGAGACGGACCGACGGACCGCCTCGAGTCCGACGCTCGTGCCGATCAGCAGCCGGGAGGGTTCGCTCATGTGCGAATACGGAGTGCTTATCCCGGTATCGGGTTCGGGGCCTGGAACGTCTCGGGCGGTTCGCCCTTTGGCACCACCACGACCCCTTTGTCGCTGATCGTGAACCCCCGCCTGCGGTCGAACTCCGGGTCGTACCCGATGACCGTGTACGGCGGAAGTTTCACCCCCTTGTCGAGGATCGCCTTTCGGACCCGGCAGTGCCGGCCCACTTCGGCTTTCTCGAAGAGAATGGAATCCTCCACTTGGGCGTAGCTGTTCACCCGGACGCCGGGGGATAACACGCTGCGATTCACGTGGCCGCCCGAGACGATGCACCCGGGGCAGACGAGGCTGTCGAGGGCCTCGCCCCGTCGGGCGTGGCCGGGCAGGCCGCCGGCCTGGTGGACGAACTTCGGCGGCGGGAGCTGTGGCATCGCCGTGCGGATCGGCCAGGCCGCGTCGTACAGGTTGAGCACCGGCTCCGCCGCCACCAGGTCCATGTTGGCCTCGTAGTACGCGTCCAGCGTCCCCACGTCCCGCCAGTACGGAGACGCCTTCCGGTTCTCGTCCTTGAACCGATACCCGTATACCTTCATCCCCCGGGCGATCATGTCGGGGAGGATGTTTTTCCCGAAGTCGTGGTCGCTGTCCTGCCTGGCCGCGTCGTCGCACAGCCGGTCGAAAAGGGTGCGGGAGTTGAACACGTAGATGCCCATCGACCCGAGGGCGTGGTCCTTGTCGCCCGGGATCGGATCGCACGTGGCGGGTTTTTCGATGAACCGGGCCACCAACCCGTCGCGGTCGAGTTCGACGATGCCGAACTGGCGAGATTCCGCAAGCGGCACGGGAATGCACCCGACCGTGACGTCCGCACCGGTCGCCTTGTGGGCGTAAATCATCCGCCCGTAGTTCATTTTGTAGATGTGATCCCCGGCGAGGATCAGCGTGAGGTCCGCGTTGTCGCGTTCCAGCGTGTAGATGTTCTGGTAGACCGCATCGGCCGTGCCCTTATACCAGTTCTCGTCGATCCGTTGTTGCGGCGGCAGCACTTCGACCGATTCGCCCAGTTCGGGACTGAGGAAGTTCCACCCCAGACGGATGTGGCGGGCGAGGCTGTGCGACTTGAACTGGGTGACGACGCGGATGCGGCGGAGGTCGGAGTTGATGCAGTTGGAAAGCGTGAAGTCGACGATGCGGTAGAGGCCGCCGAACGGCACGGCGGGCTTCGCCCGGTCCCGGGTGAGCGGTTCGAGCCGGGTGCCTTTCCCCCCGGCCAAGATCACGGTGGCCACGTCGCGGAGCATTCGCCTCACGTCATTCGAGCTTAGCGGTCAGCGCATGATAGGCATCCCGCATACAATTCGCTACCGGGGCAATGTTAAACTGGGTGGTTGCGGCAATCTGTCCCGCCCGTGCAATCCTACCCCGGAGGGACGAATTGTCTATTAATTCAAGGGTTCGGCCAGCCAGCGCCACGCGGTCGCCCGGCGGGATGAGCCATCCCGTTTCATTGTCGGAGATGACTTGCTCCAGGTCGGCCGTCCGGTATCCGACGACCGGCGAGCCCGCGGCCAAGGCTTCGAGGGCGACGTTCGTTCCCCCCCGGGCCGCCGTGATCCAGACCGCCGTGGCCCCGGCCAGAATCGCAGGCACGTCCGTCCGTTCCCCGACGAACACGACCCGGTTGTCGGTCGAACCCACCGCCCGGGCAAACCGTTCGACCCGGCCGCGTGCCGGTCCGTCCCCCACGACGACGAGTCGTATCGTGGGGTCGATATACCGGATTATGTCGAACGCCCAGACCGCGCCCTTCACCGCCGACGGGCCGTGGAACCCGCTGACGGCGACCAGGTAGCGTGCGTCCGGTGGCACGCCGAGCGACGGTCGGATGTTCGCATGCATTGATGCCGGGGCAACGGCCTGCGGGGTCACGACGAGACGGGTGTCGGGCACGCCCCACGCGCGGTACCGTCCGGCCTCGGCCGACCCGAACGCCAGCACGCGATCCGCCGACCGCAAAACGTGACGCATGAATGGCTTGGGCAGGCCCGGTATTGGTCGGTCGGCGTCCGAAAGGACGATACGCGGAGCAGGGGATAGGCCGATCCGCGGTCGGGTGAGGAACCAAGCGATGCCCGCCGCCCGGCGGTCCCAGGCGTGGAGGACGTCCGGGCGCTCGGCCGACACGACCGTTCGCACCCGCAGCCAACCTGCCGGATCGAATCCGGGACGAACGACCAACGCTCGGACATCAATCCCGGCGTTGATAAGCGGGGCTGCAAACGTTCGTTCCTGACCCAACACGCCGACGGTTGATTCCACGGCGGAACGGGGAAGGGCGGGGGCGAGGAGTGACAGCGCTTTCGCCCCGGCGACAGGGCCGAGGGTCGAGGCGAGGTGGAACACGCGAATCGGCGAACGGGTCATTCGGCGACGGGGCCGGGAAGCACGCCGATAAACGGCAGGTGTCGGTAGTGGTCGTTGTAGTCCAATCCGTATCCCACCACGAATCGGTCCGGGATTTCGAACCCGACGAAATCCGGAGTGAACGGGACCACCTGCCGGCCCACTTTACGCAGGAGCATGCAGGTCCGCACCGACTCTGCCCCGCGGCCCTTCAGGTAATTCACCACCCGTACGATCGTGTTGCCGGTGTCGAGGATGTCATCGAGGATGAGCACGTGATGCCCGGCCACGTCGGGAAGGAGTTGGACGTCGAGTTCGAGCGTGCCGGGGGTAGTCGTTTCGCCACGGTAGCTCGACGCCTTCAGGAAACCGATTCGGACCGTGCCGTCGATCCGGCGAATGAGGTCGGCGAGAAAAACGACCGACCCGGTGAGGACGCCGAGAACGGTCACCGGCTGGCCGGCGTAGGTGCGGGCGATTTCGCCGGCCAGTTCTTCCACCCGCTCGGCGATCCGGTTGGCGGGAATGAGGACGTCCATGCGGACCTCGGCGAAGGATAAGTCCATTCAACCGAACGGCGGACGGGCGGACAGGGGAAAACGAGCCGCCCCGCCGGGAACCCGGCGGTGCGGCGAAAAATTTTTCTGAGTGTTGTTAGACTGCGGTAAACCGGCGGCGGAGGAACCCGCCGGCCCCAAGCCCGAAGGCCGCCAAGACGAGAACCGTCGCCGGTTCCGGCACGGGAATGAACGTCATGACCAGGTTGTTCGAGCCGTCCACGATTAACGTCGTGCTGCTGAATGCCGAGAAGTTCGGGGAAAAAAACTGATAGTCGTTCGGGTCGAAAGTGTAGCCCGGACCGACCGCGGTGCCGTTGCGTTGAACCCCCGGGGTCTGGGCGATGGTAATCGTGTAGGATTCTCCCGGCGCCAAAGGGTTGGCCGGGTCGCTTTGGAGGCGGATGCGGAATTTGTTATCGGCCGGCGTCGGCGAGCCGGCCGCCAGACCGATAAAGTTCAACCGGGAACTGCCCCCGGTGACTGCCAACTGATCGCCGACCGCCGAGTTCGAGCCCAACCGCGTCACCAGGAGATTGAAGTAGGCCCCCGTGTCCGGTGCGGCGGCGGTGACGGTCACGCTGTTCGCAACCGTCAACGTCCCGACACCGGTACCCGGCGAGCCGACCACCCCTCCGGCCATCACCAAAACGGACCCGTTGATCGTTCCGGTACCGGCGACGGCCCCGCCGGCATTGACCGTGATGGCCCCGGACCCGCTGCCTCCGACACTATCGACTCGCAGGACGCCGCCGTTCACTTGAAACGCCGCCGTGCTATTCGTGTTGTTCAGTCGCATGACGCCGGCGCCGGCTTTGACGAAGTTCGCGTTCACCCCGCCGCCACTCATCGCGATTCCGTTGTCGAGATCGATCCCGCTCGCCGTTGTCCCCAGGGCGACGTTGATCGCCAGGGGGGGCGGAGGTGTCGTTCTGAATTCGCGACCCGCTGGTGACACCGATAAACGTGGTGGTGGTGCCGCTCGCGAAAGTATTGATCGAAGCCCCTGCATTACGCATGTGCCACCAGAAATTTGTCGTTCCGCTGAAGTCTAACGTCCCGCCCGTAAGGTTGACCGTTTTGACTCCAAGGTCGCCGGACCCGCCCGCAACAACAGCGGTTCCGCCGTTGACGGTCAGCGATCCGAACGCTCCGGCGTCGGTGTTGTTGTTTCCGAACGCCCCGAAATTCATGGCCGCTCCGGTCGCAACGGTGAAGGACATTCCGGGGCTGACTGGCGTCCCGCTGGTGACTACGAGGATCCCGGCGTTGACGTGAATTACTCCGGTCGTTGTCGCTGGCGGCTGAACGGTGCCGACCAGGGTAAGGGTAAAGGGGTCGTTCTTGTCGACGATCAGATTGCCGCCAAACGCAAACGGGGCGATGGTATCCCCGGGAAGGTTCAGTGTGAGGTTTGAAGCGGTAGACGAGTTCGAGTTGATGATTTGGTGCCCGGTTCCCGTTCCAATCACTGGTGGGACGGCGGTAATGTCGCCTGGAACGGAGAACCCGTTCAGGTCGAGAATACCGGACGTATTGGCCGCACTGCCGAACGCCACGCCACCCGTGAAGATTGCGGCGAATCCGCCGACGGACCCGAGCTTGAGGGTTCCGGATCCGATTGTCGTCCCACCCGCATACGTCGGCGTATTCGATGGGGCAAAGGTCAATGTGCCCGGCCCATTTTTGGTCAACGTCGTTCCGCCGGTGAGCGTTCCGGCAAACGTAGAATCGGCAGCTTGATCGATAGTCAGGGCGTTCGCGCCGAGGGCGATCGTTCCCACCCCACTCAGGTCGCCAACTGAAGCGGAGGTACCGAACGCGATAGTACCTGCGGAGACGGTCAACGGGCCGGTCACTGCGTACGGCCCGTTCAGTGCCAGAGTCCCGGTGCCGGCTTTAGTCAGGCCGCCCGTCCCGCCCAGCGTCACGTTTGGTGTGAAGGTGAGGTCGGACGCGGTAGTAATTGTGGCAGCGGCGGTACCGAAGGTGAGCGTGCGGGCTGCGTCGGAATCAATCGTTTTGGCACTGGTTGACGTGGTGGACAGGAGGCCGCTGGAGATCGCCAGCGTTCCGTCCGGAGTATTGGCATTTATAGGATCGGCAGGGTTCCCACCCGTTAACGTAAGTCCCGTCCCGGCGTCGAGCGTCAACCGGTAAATGGTCGCTCCCGTTTTGGCCGTCGCGGTGGCGTTTGTCGTAAAGTCCGCAGCGAGTGGCGTGCTGGTCGGCGCAAAGTTGTCGATAATAGATCCGCTGATCGGGATGGGTGTGAACGGGATTACGCCGAGGACCGAGTCCCATTGGGCGAAGATGGTTGACGTCCCCGACCCGGCGGTGGCGGCGTAAAAGACGTTCGGGATGATGCTGCCACTCAAAACCGGCGCGGTATCGAAGTAGATTCGAGTGTAATTTCCCACGGTATCGCCGAGGCCGTCCCCGCGGAGAGTCAGATTGCCGCCCGTGAGGTTCAAGTTTGAAAAGCGAATGACGGTCGGAGATGCGCTGCTGCCCGTTACGCTGAAAACCGAGCCGGCCGAGGTTACGTTGAGTGGACCAAACTGCTCGGCCGTGCCGACGGTGGCGGTCGGTGGTGCGATGTAGCTCGCGAACCCGCTGGCAAGCGTAATGGCGGACAGGTCGCCGATCTTATTCGCTGTATAAGCCGCGGAATTGTCGATGAGGAATCTGGCTAGCCCAACGGTGATCGTCGAAATTTGCGGCAAGCTGCCGGTCACGTCGACGGAACCCTCCATGATTGCCAGTGTGCCGCTGAAATTCGGGTTTGAAGCCGCAATGGTTAAAGTACCGGTGCCGGCTTTCGTTAGGATCGGGTTGGCCGTTCCGGTATAGACCTGGCCGGTACTGCGGACTGAGGCAGCCAAGGTTGTGGCAAAGTCGGTGGTGATTGTACTGTTGGTCAGCACGTCGATCGGCCGGTTCAAGGTTCCATCGGCCAGTGGCTGAAGGTTCCCACCGTTAAGCGTGATTCGCGTTCCGGCCGTTCCGAGGTTCGCATCGTTGGTGAATTGAAGAGCCCCGGCCGTCACGACCGTTCCGCCACCGTACGTATTCGTTCCGGTTAATTTCGCAACGCCCGTGCCTTCTTTGAAAAACGTGCCCGAACCGGAGATGACTCCACCCAGGGTCACGACCGTCGATGCGCCCGCGGTCCCCGTGGCGGCCCCCGCCCCGGTGGCCGAGACGTTGAAGGTGATTCCCCCGCCGGAGGGTCCGAGTTTGATGTTCCGGTTCACGGCCAGATCGGCGGCGAGGTTATAGGCCAGTCGACCCCCGCCGAAGGTCACGGTGCCCCCAGCGGCTCCGAGCTGATTGTCGGCCGTAAATCCCAACGCCGCATTTCCATTGACGAACAAACCGCCGGTGAACGGGTTGCCGGTCGAATTTTCGAACGACGTGACGTTGTTTCCAGTCGATCCTTCCCCTGCAATCACAACGCCACCGGAACCCGTAATCGAAGACGTTCCCTTAAATGCCTGACCCCAGGAGACGTGGATGTAACCGGTTGCCGGTCCGAAATCCAGAGTAGCCGTCGTCCAAGCGACGTTGTCCCAGTTGACGAGCATTCCGCTCGCAACCGTCAACGTCCCATTGGTGAATGTGATGGTGCTCGTGTTCGAGGTCAGAGAGTTAACCACGACGGTCCCGCCCCCCAGGTCGACCGTGCCCGAACCGTTCAGGTGAACGTTTTGATTGGTTACGGCAGCCGAAGTGAATCCCGCCGGCGATGCGATTTGGGCGATGAACGTGGCATTCGAAAAGGGGATGACTTGGAGGCCGTTCGTTGCGTCGTATGTAACGAGATCGCGGGGGTTGGTCGTGCTGGTACCGGCCAGCATCCACGGGACGATACCAATTTGCGTTCCGGTACCAGTCCCAACTGCCGAAATGGGGATTCCGCCGGAAAACGTCAGTTTGGTGAAGTTTGAAGCCGAGACGATATTTCCAAACGTGCCCGAATTGTACCCAATAACTGCCGTCGCATTGTCTTCACGGGTGAGGGTGCCGGCTGTCAGGGTCGAGGTACCAGTCGGGGTGGCGTTCAGACGAATGTGCCCCGAAATGGTCAAGTTCCCGATCGTTTCGGTTGACCCTGCGGCACCGGTATAGCTGAACCGGCCCCCGTCCAACCGGATCGGGGCTGCGTCCGGAATTCGGTTCGCGTTTTGCAACCCGGACGCTTCGATGATTTGCAGCGTGGCGTTTTTGCCCACAGTAATCGGATTCGCGTTGGACGACGCGATTGCACCGTTCAGACCGCTCAGAATGAGGCTCGGGCCGGGCAATGTGGCAATCGGGACGAAGGCTTGAATCGTTGTCGGACCGGAATAGGTGTTCGCCCCTTGGAGCGTCAACGCGGCCAAGCCCGAAGTTGTGACGCCGCCGGACCCGCTGATGATGCCGTTGATCGTGGAAGCAGCCGTCCCGGTGTAGTCCAGTGTCGCGTTCGCTATGATCGCGTTGGCAAAGGTGACGGATCCTCGAAGGCTACCGCCGTTAATGGTTAAAGTTCCGGTCCCGAGTGCCGTGGCATTTCCGACGTTTATAAACCCGCTGTTGAGTGTGACGCCGCCGGAAAAGGAATTGGCTGCGGTCAAGGAGGTTATTCCGAGGCCGGACTGGTTGATATTCAATCCGCCAGTTCCGGAAATAATCGCGTCAATAGAAAACGTGCCATTTCCGGAGCCGTTAATGGCCGTGTCGGCATTCAATACGATCCCGCCGGTTCCGGAGATCGTGACGTTGCCCGGTCCGTTGTTCGCCAGGAAAGGTGTGGCTCCGTCGAAGGTCAGCGGGTTGGCTCCGAGGTCGAGCGTCAGGTCGTTCGTGCTGAAATTGTTTAGGTTAAGGCCGTTGACCGTGAATGCGCCGATGTCGTTCGTGAACGTATATGCCGAAGAGCCGGCAAGCACGTTGAAATTCAGTACGGTGGTTGTCCCCGAAGTGGGAACGCCCGGCGACCATGGACCCGTCGACCAATTTCCTGTCGTTCCCGTTAGAGGTTGCGTCCAGGTGTATTGGGCCGCGGCTCGCGGAGAGGAAGCGGCGACGATCAGCCCGACAAGGACGACAAAGCCTGTATGTTGACCGAGGAACCTTGCCAGCTTATCAAACAGCATGTCCGCACCTCAAACGAGAAAAATAAACGATACCGGTAATGACCGGTGTTTTGAGATTGGTAACACATTCATAATGGGAATGTAAATAGTTCAGATTTTCCCATGAAAGAGAAGCGTTCGTCAAACAAAAAAGGAACGGAATTCACTGACATCGTGTGGGGCTGGCCTTACGACAAGTAGCCGGGACAACCGGTCAGGAAACAAGGGGCAGTTTACGTCGGCCGCCTCCATCAGATGCTTCAGCTTTGGGAATGCGGTTGGCATTTTCCACCTCCCACCGGGCCACCTCTTGCATTAGGGCGTCGACGATATCCGCCTCTTCGACGCGGCGAACGATTTCCCCGTTCCGGAAAATCATCCCTTTGCCGTTCCCGGCGGCGATGCCGATGTCGGCTTCCCGGGCCTCGCCCGGGCCGTTGACGACGCAGCCGAGCACGCTGATTTTCAAAGGTAGTCGCCGTCCTTCGAGCCGGGTTTCCAACTCGGCGATGATTTTTTCCAGGTCGATGGCGAGTCGGCCGCAGGTCGGGCAGGCAATCAGTTCCGGCCGGCGGACCCGCCGCTGCGTGGCCTGCAAGATGTCGAACGCGGCGGCGATTTCCGGGACCGGGTCGCCGAGCAGTGAAATGCGGATCGTATCGCCAATGCCGTCGAGCAACACGGGCGCCAGGCCTGCCGCACTCTTCGTCACCGCGTACGGCGGTTTGCCCGCTTCCGTGATGCCGATGTGCGTCGGGTAATCCGCCAGCTTGGCGAATAAACGATAAGCATCCACGGCCACCAGCACGTCGCTCGACTTCAGCGATACGACGATTTGATCGTATCCTTCGGCTTCCGCCACCTCGATATAACGCAGCGCGCTTTCGACCATCGCCGGAGGGCAGGGGAATTGGTATTTCTCGCACAAATCCCGTTCGAGGCTGCCCGCGTTCACCCCGATCCGCATGGGTAGGCCCCGGTCCTTCGCTTTCCGCACGACCTGACGGAACCGGTCCATGT
The DNA here is from genome assembly GCA_036493815.1 of Fimbriiglobus sp. Lineage (GTDB taxonomy): Bacteria > Planctomycetota > Planctomycetia > Gemmatales > Gemmataceae > DASXPC01. Next base: position 9,926 of record DASXPC010000022.1, read on the forward strand.
TTCCGATGTTGCCCGGGTTAATGCGGATTTTGTCTACCGGATGGTCGAGGGCAGCCAACGCCATTTTGTAATCGAAGTGGATGTCGCAGATGAGCGGGATGCCGATTTGCTCTTTTATTTTAGACAGCGCCCCGGCGTCTTCGGGCTTGGGAACGGTGACCCGGACCAATTCGCATCCGGCCTCTTCCAAGGCGTGAATCTGACGAACCGTCCCATCCACGTCGAACGTGTCGGTCGTGGTCATTGACTGGACCCAGACCGGGTTGTCGCCGCCGAATGCAAGGTTTCCGACTCGGACTTCGCGGGTTTTATGTCGGGACTTGCCCGGCACCTTGGGGGCTGTTTCCAACACCGTCAGATCGAACCGGGACATTCGGACTCTCCGCGGCCTTACCGTTGGAACCGCAGAGATTTTACGCCGATCACGGGGGAAAAACAGTCGAACCCGTCAGTGCCAAGTCGAAACACGATCGAACGAGTGGCAATATCGAAACGGCGGAGTGGCGGGATTACCTCACCTTCGTGCGGGAAGTTCTTTATGGGTTCTCGAAGGTACATTCGAGGCCGATTCATTTGTAAACTGAAACCCGCGATTCGCCTGGGAATGGAACATTCGCGGGCCGGCTTCGCTCGCCCCGCCGCAACCGCACGAGCACGCAAATCCCGATAAGAGAACCAAAAGAAAAAAGATTTTCATGAGTGCTGACTCCCGACGTGAGTGGAGTTCGAATGATCGGCTCAATCCACCATTCTTTTCTCGGAAATAAAAGACCAGAATAAATGCATTTGACCTCCCAGGCAACCACTTAATTTTCGGGTCCGGAACCGACCGCCGGATTTGCCTCTCATATTCTCATCACCGCTTCATTCGCCCCGTGTTAGAGCCATATCTAGGGAATTCGGCCCCCAACTAAAGGGGATAGCTCGTGCGGGTTTTACTCGTCGAAGACCAGCCGGCGTTGGTGAAGGCCCTCCGTCAGGGAATGGAAGAAGAAGGGTTCGCGGTGGACACCGCGACTGACGGGGAGGAGGCCGACGTCAAGGCCCGGAGTACGCAATACGACGTGATCGTTCTGGACGTGATGCTGCCGAAAGTGGACGGGCTGACGCTTTTGAAAAAGTGGCGGGCCGCCGGGATTTCCACCCACGTTCTCATGCTCACCGCACGGGGCAGTCTCGACGACCGCGTGAAAGGACTCGACACCGGGGCGGACGACTACCTGACCAAGCCGTTCGAACTCGAAGAATTGCTCGCCCGACTCCGGGCGCTCATCCGGCGGGGCCATCAGGTTAAGGACCCGTACATCCGCCATTTCGACCTCGTGATTGACACGGCTGCCCGGCGGGTCGAACGGGCCGGTCAGTCCATCCACCTGACCCCCCGCGAATACGCACTGCTCGAATTTCTCGCCTTTCACCGAGGGAAAGTCGTCACGCGGAGCATGATCTGGGAACACCTGTACGACGAATACGATGAAAATACGTCCAACGTCGTGGACGTGTACATCCGCTACCTGAGAAATAAGATCGATAAAGGTTTTGACCCGCCGCTGATTCTGACCCGGTGGGGAGAAGGGTACATGCTGCGGGGGTCGGAAGACGGCCCTGCCAAGAAATAGTCGTATGTGATATATTTTGGTTATGCGCTCCATTCGCCGGTCTCTGATTGGATACTTTCTGGTGCTGACGTTGGTCGCCCTTACGGCGATGGGGGTGCTTATCGACCAATACACGCAAGCCGAGCTTCGGCGGGGGCGAGCGAACGAAATCAAGCTGGTCGACAAAAGGTTCGAGGAACAACGACACGACGAAATTGAAAAACTCGACCAGGTTCTTTTCGAGCGGGCGTACGCGTTGGGAATTGCCACCCGGTTTAATACCGGCCGCCAGTTCGGCCAATCAGTATTTGATTTTGCACCCTTGGCGGTTCCTTTCGGTCTTGCAGGGGTCTTCCAATTCGCGACAGTCGAGGCGATCGTCCAACAGAGAATGTACCGGCTGCCCAATAGGATTCACGATCAAGTTCGGCTCAATTACTCGACCGAGCAGCACATCGATCAAAACTTTCTCAAAAATATTGACGACGACGAACATTTCCGCGACCTCTATCAGGTCCACCCCAACCAGAGTCAGAAGCCTTGGCGGTCGAAATCGCTCGGGGAAACCGTGCTCCCGCTCAACAAAGCCGATTTCCCGAACCCATTGTTCGGATGGAAGTCGTACGATCTGAAACTTCCGGACGGCACTCCGGTCCACGGGGTCATCCTGGCCTTTCAAGCGTTTTCCCGTACGGGGCCGGGACCCGGCCCGGGCCGCGGGGGCGGCGGCCGTGGTGGAGGCGGCCGCGGCGGCCGCAACGGCCGGGGGGGGTTCCGCCCAGACCCCATCATTCCCCCACCCTCGTCGGTCCCACCGGCCGGACCGCCCGAAGTGATGCAACGGCTTTATGTCCAGGCCGCGCGACCCCTCAATACACTCGATAAGACCTTCGCGACATTTGAGTCCGAGCGGGCGGATCAAATCAACCGCATCAATCGCGACTCCGATCGCACCGTCTTACTATTGCGGATTTCAATCATCGGGATCATTTCTGCGGCCATCGTCGCGTTACTGATCGGCTCCTTACTACTCACCCGGCGCGGTTTGAAGCCGCTGGACCGTCTCAGCCTCGCCGTAAGCCATGTGTCCGAAAAAGACTTTCAACTGCCCGTGCGGGCCGACGAACTCAGCACCGAGTTGACTCCCATCCATACCCGGATTACGGAAACGCTCGGTGCCCTCAAACGGGCGTTCGAGCGGGAGAAGCAGGCTGTCGCGGACATTTCGCACGAGCTCCGCACGCCGATCGCCGCGCTCGGGATCACGATGGAAGTGGCACTCAAAAAGACGCGGACCCCGGAGCAGTATAAGCAGACGCTGACAGAGTGCCGGGACATCAACTCCCAACTGGGCAAGCTGGTCGAACGAATCATGACGTTGGCGACGCTGGACGCCGGAACGGGTCAAACGGCCGCGGTCGAAGTGGACGCTGCGGACATCGCCGCGAGTTGCGTCACCATCGTTAAGCCGCTGGCCGAAGCCCATGGGATGACCTTTTCCACGGCCATTGCCCGCCCCCTACCTGTCACCACCGACGCGGACAAACTTCGCGAAGTCCTGATGAATTTGCTGCACAACGCGGTCGAATACAATCGGCCCGGCGGAGTAATTGAACTATCGGCCACGCGGGACGGGCACCACGGCATAACCTTTGGCGTCCGCGACACGGGCATCGGCATGACCCCGGAGGTCCAGGAAAAAGTCTTCGAACGGTTCTACCGGGCCGACCCGTCCCGCACGGCCACCGGCATTCACGCCGGGCTCGGCCTCGCCATCGTCAAAGAATACGTCGACCGGCTCGGCGGCACCATTGCCGTCGAAAGCGCGCCGAACGTCGGATCCACGTTCCGCCTCCACATTCCCGAAACTCCGAACCGCGCCTCATAGACGCGACCCGCCCACCGCGGGTACAACTATCCTGACGATACAGCCTTGGAGTACAGGACATGCGGGCATGTGTATTTGTCGTCGGATTGGTTGTGCTCGGTTGCGGCGAGTCGGGTCCCGTCGTGAAAACGGCCAAGCCGGTCGAACAGCGGAACGAAGGCGTGCCGGTCTTTCCCTTGGCGGACCCGCCGGCCGTGTCCGATCCCAACGCCGCCGCCGTCGCGGCGAAAATCGTGGCCGCCCATACCGCCAACGATCCGGCACTTTTAGAGAAGTTGAAAACGGTCCATGTCGTCCGGGACGGGATCATGAACCAGCGGCCGGGGGAATCGACCGGCGACCTGCCGGTGCGAATCGAATTCACCGCCGCCTGGCCGGATCGGTGCAAATACAGTTTCAACCCGTCTGCCGGCGTCGGATTTAGCCTGTACCAAGCCGACGGCCAGGCCGATAGATTTCCCGATACGCCGCCCCTTACCGCCGCCGATATCACTGCTTTCCACCGCGACGCCTTCGTCGAATGGCTTTTGCTCCTCGTTCCCCTGGGCGATCCGAATGTCACGTTCGGCCCGGGACCCGAAATGGTGATAGACGGAAAGAAATACCCCGGCCTGCGACTTTGGAAAAAAGACGCTCCGCAGGTTATCCTCTCCTACGACCCCGCTACTTTCCGCATCTTGAAGTGGACTTACAACAGCCTTTCGACCTCCGGGATCGATGCACAAATCGAACTGATCCCGTCGAAATTCGATTCCAAAAACGGATTGCTCTACCCCGAAACTCTGACCGTCCGACGCGCGGGCATTTCAATGATTACATTCACCAAATCGGTGGTCGAGTTTCCGAAGTCGTTCGACAAAAGCACGTTTAAGGTGCCAAAAAAGTAACCGGCGCTGGTCGGTCGCAACCTCCCGCGAAACGTATCGTTGCGGTTCCGGAAATTCATATCAACGCTTCGGCGGCGACCCCAGAAGATTTTCCCAGGCTCCGGGTTTATAGCTGGTGACGCCACCGGGAACCGGGGGGATGGGCGCGAGAAGTGGGCCGACGGTCGACGGGGGATCGACGGGTGTGGGTGCGTAGGGAGATTCTTTCAGGCCGGTATTCGGTCGGAGAGCCCCGCCAACGCCCAGGACCTCCGGCCGCCGGGCGACCTTGTCCGCGAACACTTCCAGGTCCCGGGCGATTTTTTCCGCCCGCTGTACCGTGCGGGCGAGGCCGGCCGTGGTTTCGACGAGGTTGTTGTACAACGCCGGGTCGGAGACGACTTTTTGGAGCGTGCCGTCCGGCTTTCCCGCAAGCCGGACCAATTCCCGGATGTCTGCAAGCGTTCGGGCGAGTTGATCGGTTGCCACGGCGACGTTTCTGATGATTTCCGCGGAATTGTCGGCCAGCGGCTTTGTCGCCTGCTGAATGTTATTCAACGTCACTTCGGCATTCTTCAGCCGGGATTTCAATTCCTTCAGCGTCTGGTCGGCCGTGTCGAGGAAAATGGCCACCAACTTGACCGTCTTCCCGAGGTCGTCGCTCGCACCGGATAGATTTTTCACGAGCAGGGATACGTTTTTCCGGTTGTCCGCGTTAAGGAGCTCGTTTAGCCGCTCCGCCGTGGTGCGAACGGCCGTCACCGCGGCGGAGGCGTCGCCCTTGTTCGCGTCGACGAACTGGTGAAGGTCTTCCGCCAGCGGCTTGATCGACTTGACCGCGTCGCGGATGTCCTGAATCATGGCTTTTAGGGTTGGCGGAGTGTCTTCGTTCGCTCCGAGGAGTTCCTGGACCTTGTCGTTAGTGCGGCGAAATTCCGGGATCGCCTCCCGTCCACTGCGGGCGAGGGCGGAGAAATCATCCAGTGTCCGCTCCAGTTTCGGGGCGATCTGCTCGAACCGACGAAATGTGGCGAGGATCTGCGCGAGCGACTCCTGGGCGTTCGGCAATACTCCCCCCACCTGGTTCAACAGGACGCGGGTGTTGAACGGGGCCACGCCGGGGATGTCCGAACCGGGCGGGACGATGGCCGAGCGATCGACGACGGCGACGGTGTCGGCTTTCGGAACGAAATCGATCGCCGTATCGCCACTTAAAATTCCGCGGGAAATCGTCGGCTCGTCCCCTTGGCGGGGGAGGAATTTCTTATCGACCTGAATCTGAACCCGCACTTTCCCGGTCGTTTCGTCGAGGTTGAGTTCGGTGACGTCTCCGATGCGGACGCCGGATTTCCGCACAGGCGTACCGAGTGAGACGCCCGGGGTTTCGGTGAATACCAGCGTGTACTTGACCCGGTTGGTGAGGAAGTTGGGCGTGCCGCCGAAGAAGATGCCGAGGCCGGTAAGGCCGATCAGGGCGGTGGCGACGAAGAGACCCAATCGAAGTCCCGCGCGACGTTCGGCCATGATTCGTCTCCTCAGTCTGGAGTTTCTTTGAGCCGATCCCCCGCCTCGCCGGCGAGAAACTGGCGGACGCGGGAATCGTCGGCGGTGGCCATCCCGGCCGGAGGGCCGTCGTACACCACCTGCGATCCGCCTTCGGTTACACGACCGACCGGCACCAGCATCACGACTCGGTCGGCCACTTTCTGCACCGTTTTCATTTCGTGCGTGACGATCACGCTCGTCACCGGCCGTCGGCGCCGGACCTTCAGGATCAACTCGTTAATCACGTCCGTCATGATTGGGTCGAGTCCGGTCGTCGGTTCGTCATAAAGCATGACGTCCGGATCGAGGGCCAAGGCCCGGGCCAAGCCGACCCTTTTCCGCATTCCGCCGGAGAGGTCCGCAGGCATTTTCGCCTCGACTCCGCCCGGTAGCCCCACCTCGCCGAGGCGGTCCCGCACCCGTTCCGCAATCTGGTTCCGCCCCCACCCGCCCTTCGCCCGCAACCCGAAAGCCACGTTGTCGAAAACCGTCAGGCTGTCGAACAGGGCGGCCTGTTGAAACAGGAACCCGAATCGTCGCCGCATCGTCGTGAGTTCGTTTTCCCGCATGGACGCCAGCGATTTCCCTTCGAACGCGATATCCCCTTCCGTTGGCAGCAGCAGGCCGACAAGGAGTTTGAGCAAAACCGTTTTCCCACACCCGCTCTCGCCGATCACGGCGACGGTCTGATGCGGGGCGATTTCGAGGTTCAACCCGGCGAGCACGGTCTGCCGGCCGAACCGGACCGCCACCTGATTTAGGCGGATTAACGGTTCGTTCATGTCACGCCATCCGGGTCAGGCCGGTCGGGGGCCAGATCATGTCGTGGACGGCATTCCCGAATAGGCCGAGGACGAAATCGGCGGCCAGGATTGCCACGAACGAAACGACGAACGCCTGGGTGGCGGCCCGTCCGACTCCTTCGGCACCGGCCGACGCCCGAAACCCTCGATGGCAACTCACCAATGCTACGATCCCGCCGAAGACGACCGACTTGGCCAGACCGACGCCGACGTCCCAGATGTGGACGAACGCCCGCGTGTGTTCCCAGTAGTGGTACGGTTCGATGTGGAAAACTTTCAGGCAGATGGCGGAACTACCGAACATGCCCATCAGGTCCGCGAAAACGGTTAGCAGAGGGATCATCACGAGGCAGGCGACGAACCGTGGGGCGACCAGGAACCGGATCGGTTCGACGCCGAGGCAGGCTAGTGCGTCGAGTTGTTCGGTGACTTTCATCGTGCCGAGTTGGGCGGCCATAGCACTTCCGACCCGCCCGGCGAGCATTACGGCCGTCAGCACCGGCCCGAGTTCGCGGATGACGGACAAATGGATTGCGGCGCCGAGGGACGTTTCGTTACCGATCTGCCGGAATTGGCCGTACGCCTGAACGGCCAGCACCATCCCGATAAACGTGCCCGTTATGGCGACTACGGCCAAGCTATTTACACCGACGCTGGTACAAACGGTGACGAGTTCGGCCCGGCGGAAGTGGCGGCTGGTTAGCCCAGAAAGCGTGCGGAGTGAAAATGCAGCCCAATCGCCCAAAGCGACGAGGGCGTCGGCCACCGGGGCGAACAGGCTTCGGCTTGGAACCAGATTTTCCATCGCCGAGATGGCGGGCATACGGACTTTCCTTGCAAATAGTCACGACGGACCGTCTTCCGTGACGGCCCGTTTGCTAATCCCACACCTCATGTTATCGACCCAAAGCCGAGGTTTGGTCTTCATGGGATGACCGTCGCCTTGGGCCGAACGACCGAAAACCTCGTCACAACCCGCACCATTTACGACCGGACGATGCGAATTGGTACGCCCAGCCGGTACTCCACCCAGGCGCCCCGCATCGGCTCGAAGACCCAACCCGTCAGCAAATCTCCCGCCTGCGACTGATTCGGGCCGGTCCGCCGCGCACGACGAGGGCCCGCTTCCATGTCGCGAACCGCTCTTAACTCGGCCCGGCCGGTGAGGAACACGAACCAGGCGAGAACCATCAGTATGGGGTTCAGCGTGAACATCCCGGCGAGGAAGAACAAGCCGGCGAACACGGTGCCCACGTTTGCCGCGACCTCGGTTGCCTGGGTACGGGGAACGAATAGTGCAAGTATTGCCCGAAGCACGCGGCCCCCGTCCATTGGGAAGGCCGGGAGCATGTTGAAGAGGAACAGCCCGATATTGACCCAAAGCATCCGGTGCCAGAAGGCTTCAACCCAGGAGCCGGCGATCGAATTCAGCCCGATGCCGTACCCGCCGAATAGCATGAGTGGGGCGACGAACAGAATAATCGCCACGTTCACCGCCGGTCCGGCCAAGGCCACGGCAAGTTCCTGATAAGGTTTCTCGGGCATGCGGTCGAGTCGGGCGACCCCGCCAATGGGGTAAAGTTGGATGTCGTGGGTCCGGATGCCAAACCCGCGTGCGGCGAGGGCGTGCCCGAGTTCGTGCAAAACGACACACGTGAACATGCCGAGGATAGTCGCGACATCGAACACCGCCATATTCGGCGATCCGGTTAGGAAACCGGACGCGAACACGACGGCGGGCAGAATCCAGAACGACCAGTGAACGGCCAGACGGATTCCGAACGGTCGGCCGAGTTCGAGTGAACGAAACATATACGGACGCTCCTTCCCGGGACGGACCGCCGCCCCAAGAGATTATTCGCGTCCGGTTAGAGGGTCTTGCGGAGAAAACGGGTGCGGAAAATTACCACCCGAGCAGGATGGACTTCGCAAAGATGAAGTAAATCGCAATTCCGGTCACGTCTACGAACGTCGCGACGAACGGACCCGAGGCGACAGCAGGGTCCAACCCCAACCGTCGAAACATCAAGGGCAACATCGCACCGACAAGCGTTCCCCACAGGCAAATCGTCATCACGGCCAGGGCAATGACTTGGCCGAGTTGCCACCGGCTGATCGGAGGGGATCGGACTTCACTCGGAGCCGGGAATTCCACCGGTCCCAGAGTTGTCGGAGAAATACTGGTCCCCTTTTCCAGGCGGACGAGGAGCGGTTTATCCTCCCGCCGGGTGATCGACGTTCCGGACGGAAGTAAATAATCCCCGGATTCGTCCTGGGTCACGCCTAACCCCGCCGGCGGCGTCGCCGTGAAAGGGTGATTGACCTTTTCCGGGCCGCCGCGTGTATCTGTGGGGGTCAGCGCTCCGCGAATGAACGCAATCCCTCCCAGAGTCGTTCCAAGCGCCAGACCCATAATCAGTTCGCGGCGGAGCACACGCCGCCATTGCCCCGGGGCAATTTCACCGAGGGCCAGCGACCGGGTGATCAATGTCGACGCCTGCGACCCGGAATTTCCGCCGACCGAAATGCAAAGGGGGACGAACAGGGCGAGTACGACCACGGCGGATATGGCGTCTTCGAAGTACGAAAGGACCCAGAACGTCAGTAGTTCCGCGAGGAAGAGTAAGGCCAGCCACACGGCCCGGCTCTTCCAGATCGCGAAAAAACTGGCATCCACGTACCGCTGGCCGAGCGGGCTGACACCGCCCTGGCGTTGTATGTCTTCGGTCGCTTCTTCCTGCACCACGTCGAGCACGTCGTCGTGAGTCACAATTCCCAACATACCGCCGTTGTCATCGACCACCGGCACTGCGATGAAGTCGTATCGGGCCAGGACCTGCCCTGCCAACTCCTGGTCGTCCTTGTAATTCAGCGTGACAAGTTCCTCTTCCATCAGGTCGCGGACGAGGGCGAACCGCGGGGCGAGGATCAGGTCGCGGAGCGATAGGGCGCCGAGGAGTTTTCGCGGAGCCGCCACGCCGTCGGCCCGCTTTCGCAATTCGTCCAGCACGTAGACGTAATAAATCGTTTCTCGGTCGGGTGCCTGCTGCCGGAGCTGATCCACCGCCTCGGCCGCCGTCAGCGTCGGAGGCAGCCAGGCGTAGTCCGTGGTCATGATTGCGCCGACCGTCGTCTCCCCGTATTCGAACAGTGTGGCGATGTCTTTACGGTCGGCCTCGTCGACGAGGCGAAGCAGCGACTCCGAAATCCGGGCCGGCAGTCGGCGGAGCAGATCGACCCGGTCGTCGTGGGACATCTTTTCGATCAGCCGGGCAACGCCTTCCCGGTGCGATTCGACGACTTCGATTTGTTTGGCGAGCGGCAGGTATTCAAAGATCGCGGCCTGGGTTCGCACGTCGGCCGGGGAGATGACCGTCCAGATTTCGGCCGCCGAGAATTCGTCCAATGCCTCGGCTGCGGTCGCCGGGTGAACCGAATCGCACAACGCTTTCAACCCGGGCAAATCGTCATCGGCCAACATGACGCGTAATTCCGGGCTGAACAAGGGATGCGGCATGGCGGGCCGTCCGATCGGTCTGGGGTTTCACGACAGTAAATCATGGAGTTTTCTTCGATCCCATCGCGGCCAAAAACTTTTAGTCAGGGGTGAAATACATGGTCGAATGAACCCGCTTTCTGTTATTCCCCGCACCAACAAGCGGGCGGCACGACCGTACGCCCTCACTGGACGACCGAACGGAATAGCAACGTCATTTTTCCAGAGGTTTCGTCCCTGGTTATTAATTTCGCACCCCATTTGGGCGAAATCGATTTTGTCAGCTCCCAAAGACGACTTGGTTCCGTTATGGCAGGTAAACGTTATCGATCAGTCTGGTTGAACCCAAAAAGACGGCCACGGCGGCAAGGGCGGGGCGATCGAGTCGGGGGCGGGCGGACAGCGTCTCGGCATCGAGAACGCGAGCGTATTCGACTCGGGCCCGCGGGATCGCCGCGAGTTCGGCCGCCAATACCGATTCGAGTCGGGCCACGTCCACTTCCCCCGCTCTCGCTCGCGCCTTGATCGCTGAAAGGGCCCTATAAATTCCCGCCGCGGCCGTGCGATCTTCCGGACTGAGATACCGGTTCCTTGAACTCATCGCCAGACCGTCCAGTTCCCGCACCGTTGGTTCGACGCGGATTTCTAGCGGAAAATTCAAGTCCCGTACCATTTGTTGCAGGATCCTTGCCTGCTGGGCATCCTTTTGGCCGAAATACGCCACGTCCGGCTGCACCAGGTTGAACAGCTTGGCTACCACGGTGCAGACGCCTCGAAAATGCCCGGGGCGACTCGGCCCGCAAAGCACGCGGTCCAGTTCTGTAACTTCGACGAATGTCACCATTCGGCCCGGGTACATTTCTTCGACGGGTGGTGCGAAGACCAGATCGGCCCCGGCCGTGTCGCAAATCATCCGGTCCGCGTCGAGCGTTCGCGGGTATTGCGCGTAATCTTCGTTCGGGCCGAACTGCGTGGGGTTCACGAAGATGGAAACCACGACGAACCCGGTTCCGTTTCGGGCCGCTTTCACGAGAGCCGCATGGCCGGCGTGGAGCGCGCCCATCGTCGGCACAAACCCCACGGTGCGCCCTCGGTTTCGGGCCGCGGCGACCGACTGTCGAAGCTCGGCAATCGTCGAAACCACGGGCGTCACGGACGGCCCCCACGCGGAGCGTGTTCCGGTGAGATCATCAGCAACATTTGCAGGTACGAGTGCTTTTCGAGTGCGGTCAGACCGAGTTCCTCCGCGAGTTTCAACAACTCCGTCTGTGCTTCGTCCGCCCGGGGCGGCTCGCAAAGGATTTCCAGTTCGACGTAATGACCCACCTGTTCGACGTCGTCCAGGCATGCGGTTACGGCGAATTGGCCCCGTGGCAGGTGGAATTCCTTCCGGTCTTTTCGCACGGTGGCGACGGGTTTATATCCCAACCCGGCGAGAAACTGTTCGGCCACTTCCGCCGTCGTGTCCCCGTAGGGCAGCGGCATTTCGACTTCGGTCCGCGTTTTTACTCGGGCGTTCGGCCGTTTCGGACCCTTGTATGTCAACTTGTTAACGGCCCCGGACCGGCGGATGCGAACCGCCTCCCCCGTTTTTGCAAAGTCGCGGTCGGGCGCGTTGAAGTACGTGTCCGACTCGGCATGGGAACCGAGTAATTCGGCACCCATGTCGCGGAGTGTGCGCTCCGCCGCGACGAGGTCGTCCGTGCGGAACTTCAGTTCAATTTCGAGCATGGCCGTCCCGGGAAAGGGGTCGAGCGGCGGTTATGAGGTTACAATACCCATCGGGCCGGGGATTCGGGAAGGACGGATTTGCGAAAGTGGGGTCGGACGTGGTCGAACGAGTGCGGGTGGCGGCGGACGGGGAAATTCCGCCCGGAGGAAATAGGGTGGTCGATGTCCGCGGGACACCGGTCGCCGTGTTCTTCACGGACGGGCAATATTACGCAATCGACGACCGGTGTCCTCACGCCGGGGCGCCTCTCTCGGACGGGTGTGTGGAGGGAGGAATCGTAACGTGCGCGTGGCACGCGTGGCAATTTCACCTGTCCGACGGGGCGTGGGCCGGCAACCCTCGGATCAAGACCCGTACCTACCGTGTTGCCGTCGAAGCTGGCGACGTGTTTATCGTTCTTGACACGTGAGTGTCACCGCCTTACGTTGTCCGCGACTCCCGCGCCGTCAAGAAACGGGCTTCGGGATCGAATTACCTTCCACCGCCCGGGGTTTCCGGGTGCTCCTCGTCACGGAACTCGTCCATGTCCGAACCGAATACCGCCGGGCCGAACTCCGTTAACCCGCCCGTCGGCACCGAACCGTCGAAGAAGGAAATCAAACTGATCAGCCATTCCACCCTCTTCTATTGGTGGCCGGTCTGGGCGTTCGGTTTCTTCCTCGCGATCTGGACGTTTGTGGAGGGTGATCGGATCGTTATCGCGCCGGCCGACGGCAAAGTCCAGGTGGACCAGAAGTCGAAGACGCAGACCGTTTACAAAATGGAATTCGAGACCAAAAAGCCGTATGAGGCTGACAAGGAAAGTGTGAAAACCCCCGACCTGACGGAGGCAGGGGCGTACCCGGTGAAACAGGTGTTTCCGGCTCGCATCTCCCGGCACGCCTGGCTCGGTTCGATGTTCATCGTCATACTGCTCCTGACCATATTTATCACGAACGTTCCGTTACGCGGCCTCTGGTCGTTCATGGTGATCGTGATGATTATCGTCATTGCCCTGCTATTCAGCGTGTTTCATGTGTGGGACGATTTCTACCTGCTCATCGGCGGGTTGCACGTCTACGTCAATATGGCCGGGTACATGTTCGTCGCCCTGGCCGTTCTCGCAATATGGTTTGTGGCCGTTTACGTGTTCGACCGGCGTACGTATATCATTTTCACACCGGGACAAGTGAAGGTGTGCGAACACATCGGGGCCTCGGTCCGGACTTTCGACACGGTGGGCCTCACTTTCGAAAAGCAACGGGACGACCTGTTCCGGCACATCATCCTGGGTTTCGGCTCGGGCGACCTGATCGTGCGCACGTCCGGTGCCGAACGGAGCGAGATCAAAATTCAGAACGTTCTGATGATCGGGTCCAAACTGAAAGATGTGGAAAACCTACTCCGGGAACGAGCCGTGACGTAGACAACTCTGCTCGGTAGGAATATCCGGCCACGGGCGGCGGACCCGCCCGTGGCGACCGGCCGTTACTCTTCAAACGGCTCTTTAACCAGCGACAAATAGAAAGACGGCTTGTCTATCAGCTTTTTCTCGAGCAACGCTTCGGCTTCCTTTTTCTGGTTGTACGAAAACGTCTCGACCCGCTTGCTGGAATTATCGAATACCACCCAGACGGCCCGCAACCGCACCTCCTTCGCCGCCCGGCTCCGCTTCGCAGCCGGTTTCTTAACGGCCGCAACCTTCTTGACCGGTTTTGCCTTCGCTTTCGACTTCTTTTTCTTCTTGGCACCACCCTCGTCGTCATCGCCTCCATCGTCGTCCCCGGCGTCCTCCTCGTCGACCTCTTCCTCTTCCTCCTCCTCGACTTCGTCCTTCTCTTTGTCCTTGACCTCGGCCGCCTCCGCCTGCTCGCGGAGCGTGCGGCGGTCGAGCGTGCGCTTCTTCGCCATGGAAACGGTCCTCGGGAGTACGTTCGTACCCGTAATAACTACGTCCCCGAACGGGGCCGACAAGACCGGCTCAAATCCACCGCTTCCACCGGAATAGCACGAACGACCCGAACCCAGTTAGCAACATGAGTCCGAGTGAGTACGCGTACCCGTACTCCCAATCCAGTTCCGGCATGCCTTTGTGAAAGTTCATGCCGTAAATCCCGGCCACCAGGGTCATCGGGAGGACGACCGTCGAAATCATGGTCAGGACTTTCATGATCTCGTTCAGCCGGTTCGAAACGGCCGCCAAGTGGGTCTGCATCAAGTCCGTCACCATTTCGCGTCCGCTCTCGACGAACTCGGCATACCGGGCGAGGTGGTCGTAAACGTTGCGGTAATAAACGGCTTCGTCTTCGGCAACGAGATCGAATTCTCCGCGATACAGCCGGGAAAGGACTTCCCGCTCCATGACGAGCGTCTTGCGAAGGAACGAGAGCGTCCGCTTCATGTGAATGAGGCGGGGCAGGTGTTCCGGGCCCGGGTGGGCGAAAAGCCGATGTTCAATGCGGTCGAGTTTATCGGACATTCGTTCGACGACTGGGGCGTATTCGTCCACCATGGCATCGAGGACCAGGTGAAAGAGGTAATCCGGCCCCCGACCGCCGCAACCGGTGTGTCGGCGGACGAACTCCCAACCGGTGTCGACACAAGCCAAGGGTAAGTAGTGGTGCGTAATGAGAACTTTGCGTGTAAGAATCGCGGTCAGTTGCGGACGGTCTGCGGAAGTAATTCGTTTGAGCCGAGTCCCGTGCGGCGGCGGTTTGGTGAGCCGGTCGGGTAGGGGGTTTGTAATGACGAGAAGATAACCGTCGAACTCTTCAACCTTGGGCAGGTGGGCTCCCCCTGCCGGATCCCGAAGGGAACGAGTGGCGTCTTCAAGGGACAGCGGGTGGATCGGCAGAAACCGGTCGAATATCCGGCTTTCTTCTTCGGGTGACGGGTTCACAAGATCGACCCAGACGGCGGCGTTGCCGTCGAGATCCGACGCGACGGGGGGCAAAAGATCGACGTTCCCTTCGCGGGGTATTTCGGAACCGGATCCCCAGGAGTAAATTCGGATCATAGTAGTGAACGAGCGATGAGGGTGCCTTTTTTCCACCCCAACGGCCATTCGAACGGGGGTAGAATAGCCCGACCGCGAATACGGAACGTCTGCGGGACGTCTGACGTTATAGGATTCGCTCCGTGTTAAATCCCCCCGGATCCTCGGTATCCACCGACGCCATTTTGCTGGACCGCCTGGCCCGTGGCGACCGGGCGGCGTTGGACGAGTTGTTCCGGCGGTATCGCGGCGTTGCGTTCCGAGTCGCGTACCGGCTGCTCGATAACGAGGCCGATGCTCTCGACGCCGTGCAGGAGGGGTTCGTCAAAGTGATCCGGCACGTCGACCGTTTTGGCGGTCGGTGTGCGCTGAAAACCTGGGTGCTCCGCGTGGTAAGTAATGCCGCCCTGGATTTGGGCCGGCAGCGAAAGCGTCGGCAGGCAAGATTCGTTTCGGCGACGGTGGATTGCCCGGTCGATTACGACCCGGCCGATCGAATGACTGAGATCGAGCGGTCGGAACTCCGTAAAACCGTGGCCGAGGCCTTGGCCGGTTTGCCCGAAGCCCAACGGTTGACGTTCGTGTTGCACGTGGAAGGGGGCTTCAGCTACCGTGAGGTGGCCGATTCGTTGGGCGTTCCGATCGGAACGGTGATGAGTCGGCTATTTTTTGCCCGGAAGCGACTACAGATTCTACTCGCGGATCGTGTGCAGGCATGAAGATATTCGCCCACGGAAGTGACGGTTCCGACCGGTCGTATTCCGGGCTCGGCGATATTGTCGGTGCGGAAATTCGCGACCTGTTCGAGTTGACGCGTCCGCCGGAACCGAGCGAATCGGAATGGGATCGCGTGCATCGGTCGATGGCGGAGTCGATGACGCGGCCCGGTTCGCCGTGGCGGACGGTAGCCTTGTCCGTCGCGGCCGGGATAGCGCTGGCCGTCGGAGCTATTACCTGTTGGCCCGCTCAACCGCCGGCTAACCCCGGCCCGGAAGTGGCACAAGTCAGTCGGAGTGAACCGGCCGACGAATTGGCCTCATTTCCCCTGGCCACGGAAGACGATGTGGAAATCCACAGCATTCGCGGAGACGGGTGGAAGTCGGCGGTTCTTGGTCGCAGTGCGATGACGGAAGAAATCTCCTGGGCGGGGCCGAACGATATTCAGGTCAAGTCGTCCGCACCTGACGAGTATTACGGTGCCGAGCCGAAGCTGAGCGGGGGGACGCATAATATGCCCGTGATTTGGGCCGACGATTCGCTTCGGGTGCGATAACGGACCAATGGGGGTGTGTGTGCGCGGCGCGTTCGTCAGTTTCTTGATCGTCTTGCTCGTCGCGGCGCAGCCGGCGCGTCGGGATGAGCCGCGACCGGTTCACGTGCGCGTCCTCGTGATCGCTGCAAGTACCACCAATAATAAAACGGACAAGCGGCTCGAGAAGTTTGCAAAAGTCTTTCAGAAGACCGACCCGACGCTGGTCGGCTTTGAAGTTTTGGCAGAGTTGGATAAGCGGGTTAAAATCGGCGACACCGGGACGTTTGCGTTGACCGGTACCGATAAGCTCAAAGTGAAAGTCGATCGGGCCCGCGACGCCAAGGACAACACAATGGGCTTGACCGTCTACCCGCCCGGATCGGGCGAAATCTCCTACAGTTGCACGACCGGGAAGTACGTCCCGTTCGTAACGGAAGTCACGACAAAAACTGGAGAGAAAGTCCTCGTGGCGGTGATGGCCCGGCCGTCGGAGAATCGGCATAGGAAGTGACCGTCCGGTATCACTTCCCGAACGTCCCGTCCGTCCAATCAATCACTTTCATTCGTTGCTGTTCGTTTTTGGCCGCCCGGTCATAAATGATCCGGCTGCCGCTCATCTGCTGGCCGGTCGTACCGTCTTTATTCAACCGATAGATATAGGCGACCCGTGGCGGTTTCCCGGACAGTTCGACGACCTTGCCGTCGTACGTGATGATCGATCCGCGACCGATGTATTCATCGGTCCGAACGTTGGCGTTTCCTTCCGCCAGCATGTGTTGCTCGGCCGGTTTTCCCACCCGCTGATAGGTCGTGACCTCCATCCGGTCCTGACAGGTCATTAAGAGGCCGCGCGCCGGGAGGGCGTGCGGGGCCAGTTCGAGATTCAGGTTGGCGCTCGGGACGTGGTACACTTCCACGTCATTCAAAAACGTCGCCTTCTGAAACTTTTTCCCCTGGTCCTGGACGTGCAGCCGGGATTTGAATGTGACCAGGGTCAACTTCATTTCCTGTTCTTCGACTGGCGGTTTCGTTCCGGCGGACGGCGGCTTGTCGGGGGCCGGTGCTGTTTTGGCGACGTCTTTCGATCCGAGTCGGAGAATCCGGATTTCCCCAGGACCGATGGCGGTCACGTCCGACTCGCGATCCCGGGCCTGGAATTCGAGGTCGAGGGCGACAATGCGCTGGGCGGAGACGATGGATTCGTCTTTCCGTTTCACTTCTTCGGTGAAGGAGACGCGTTCGCCAGGGGCGGCACCCGATCGGATCAGTTCGTCATCCGCCTGGGGGTAGCAGGTGACGTTCGTCACTTTCGGCCCCCCGTCGGCCGACTCCGTTGGTTTTTTCAATTGGTTGAAATAGATCGGCCGGTCGAACCGGACGTCGAGTTTATAACAAAGCAGCCGGGACTCCTTTTGGGTAGCGATCTCGTCCGGCGGTACGGCCGCCGGGAAAGGATCGACCTGTTGGGCTTGCACCTTTCCCGTGAATTTTGCCACGCCGAAAGGGGCGCCGGAAAAATGCATTTCCTCAGCCCATAAGACGTCGAGCATTCCCGGCGTGGTATGCGCCTGCTCCGGACCGGCCGCTCCGGTCAGAGCCGAACCGGTCGGCATGCGCAACTTGCCCCGGCCAAATACCCGGGCTTCGTTCCTCGGCTGGTCGATTGCGATTTTCGGTCCGGTGAGGGAGACCGATTCAAAATAAACCTCGGCGAGCTTGTCTCCCGTACCTTCCATGTTAATCTCGTACCCGACCGATCGGCCGAACTCGTCGGTGCGGCCCTTGAGGTCGAGGCGTGCGGCGGAAACGTCCAGTCCGCGGGGGTTCTTCTTCGGCTCCGCCGGGGCCTGATGGACTTCCACGTTGTCAATGCAATTGGCCAGTTCGAGGGAATAACTCGTCGTCTTCGTGGTCAGGTCCGGCGTGCGTACCATCCAGGCGTCGATCTTCCGCGAGGCAAGCCGTACGGGCGGTTGCGCGATCGGGGCGGTCGGTGGTTTGCCCGGTGGCGGAATCGCGGACGGGGGGCCGCCCGCCGGGGGCGATGCCGGCGCAGTGGCAACGACCACTTTCTTCGGCTTCACGGGTGCGCCGTCTCGGAACCAGATGTTCAACGTGTCCGCTTTTTCGATCACCATCGAGGCCGACCCACCTTTGACGTGCCCCGCGGCTTGCAGGAGAACCGGTTTGGCGGCCGTTACGGGCGCGGCGATTGCGGCACCGGGCAATGGTGCGGGAGTCGCGCCGTTCGACGGTTCGAGCCAGAGGTGCATGAGGTCGCCCGAAAGGCCGAACTCACCCTTCGCGTCCTTGAACGACCCGCGATCGAAGATCAGGCGGTCGTACTCTTTCGAACCGATCCTGGCCTTGTCGAATGTGAGGGACTCGGCCCATTCCGCATATCCCGTGTAGTCCTTCGCACCCGGCTCGATGAAATCGACCCGACCCGGTCCGTGGATGTGGACCGTGGTCTTGGTCGGTCCCGCCGTGCCAGCAGGCTGGGGCGTGCTAACCAAGGTCAACGTGGCCGGATAGGACGGCGAACCGGCGAGTAATTTATTCCGCTCGCGTACCACGGTGACGGAATTCCCGCGGAGCACGGTCGTGCCGATGCCGGTTTTCTTATCCGTGGAATACCTCAGTTCGGTCCCCTGGGCCATGAACTGTTCGGCATCGCCCGTAACCAACACCTGTCGGCCCGTGGCCACGACCGTTTTGAACCCGGGGTTGGCATTCGTGGATGGCGTCGGAGCAGGTTTTGCCGCCGGGCTATCGGCTGCCTTGACAAGGGCGTTATCAAATTCGAGGTCCAAAACGTCGCAGACCAGGCCGTCGGTCGTTCCCAGGGCCGACAGACGGTTGACCACGACGTAATTGGACAAATTGGGATTGGCGTGAGGGGCGATGCGGAAACGGGCGGAATTCGTAGTGGCGTCGTACGTAAACGGGCCGAGGGTCTCGATCGTCACCAACGTCAAGTCATGCACTCTTTGTGCGAGTGTCGCCCCGTCGATGGCAGATCCGATAACCCCTGCCGCCGCGAGCGACGGGTCTCCTGTGGTCGTCGCCTTCGCCTTTGACTGCTGTTTTTCTCCTTCACCGCCGGTCCAAAGACTGACGGCGACTTTCTCGCTGAGTTCCAACTTTCTCAGACCGGAAAATCCTGTCTGTACGCCTTTGCTCCGAGATTTGCCCGTCGGCGGAACGGACGGGTTGAGGTACAGCTTAAATCCTTCGGCCGAGACCGTGGGCGGCGGCGTGCGGACGCCGAACAACATGTCCCGCACGGCCGTTGCCGCATGGAGGTCTTCCCCGCGCGTTTCGGCGACCGGCAGACCCTTACCCCGCAATGGTCGTGGCATATTCGCCCGGTTC
The DNA here is from genome assembly GCA_036493815.1 of Fimbriiglobus sp. Lineage (GTDB taxonomy): Bacteria > Planctomycetota > Planctomycetia > Gemmatales > Gemmataceae > DASXPC01. Next base: position 29,455 of record DASXPC010000022.1, read on the forward strand.
TCCAACACCATCGCCGCCGTCGAACGGATCTGGGGCACGTCCGGCGGCGGCGGTTTCGTCGGGTCCTCGGGGGCCGTGTAAAACACGGGACCGGGCGTTCGAAGTACCAGCCATTTCTCAGGGTCTTTGTACCCCTGATTGCTCGTGATCGTCACCCGCCCTTTCCGCTTGTCGTGCGAAAGCATTTCCGGGTCGCCGATCAGTTCGACCCCGAGCAATCGGCTCCGGCTCATGTCTTGGGGAGAGGAAATGGGCTTGTCGAATTCCAGCACCGCCCGATCCGCGTGTACCGTGTGAATCGGAACCTGGGACTCCTCCCCCTGCGTCGGTGGTATTTCCTTCCCGAAGATGGCCACGCTGATTGGTGAAACGGTCACCCGCCGGGGCTGGTCCTTCCAGATTTCCAACGGGCCGGTCGCCAGAAGAATTCGGCTGTCGTCCGCCTGCGGCATTTCCAGCCGAATCTGATATGTGGTCGAGTCCCGCGATTCCGGGCAGGACGAGTTGAATGGAGAAAAGGCGTCTTCGAGTTTCTTCAGCGTCGGGGAAATTCCCCCTTGCATGTCGAACTTGAACACGCCATCCGCGGGCGTGACATATTTTTCGGGGAGTTGTGGCAGGCCGTCGATGCCGCCGAGGAAATAGGCGTAACCGGCATAAGCGGCGATAAACCCGGCGAAGCCGAGCAAGAACAGCATGATCCGTCGCGGCGTCCACACGGTCGGTCACCCCGCGATGCGATACCGGTCTGTCAAGTCGTCCCACTCGCCCCGGAGCGAGAGGAGCCATTCGACCGCCGCCCGCACGGCACCTTTGCCGCCGGGGTAGGGCGCGACCCAGTGAGCGGCTCGCTTCACTTCCGGACAGGCGTCGGCGACGGCCACTGCCAACCCGCACCGCAGCATCACGGGCAAGTCCGGAAGGTCGTCGCCGATGGCGCAAACCCGATCCGGTTCAAGACCCAGAGTTCGGAATGCCGCGAGCTTGTCCGAACACCCTTGTACAAGGAATTCGATCCCGAGTTCCCGAGCCCTGTATGCCACGGCCGGGGAGCTACGCCCGGAAATCACCGCCGTCCGTTTACCCGTTTGGTGCCAGAACTTCAATCCGGACCCGTCGCGGACGTGAAAGTGCTTGAGTTCCGTGCCGTCGCCGCCGTAGATGACCCGGCCGTCGGTCAAAACGCCGTCCACGTCGAGCAGGAGCCGGTCGATCCGTGCGGCCCGGTCGCCCAGTTCGGCCGCGGTCGACGGGGAAGGATAGGGGAGCAGGGTCATGCCGGGCGAAGAATGCGGAGGGAAGGGCGGGCCGGCGGCCCGGCCATGGGGGTGGGATCGAATCCGATCAGATCGGTGATATCGAGCAGACCGACCGGCCGACCGTCGCCATCGACCACCGGGAGTTCGCTCAGTTTCCGATCCCGCATGAGTGCGATAGCCTCAGAGATCCGCACCGCCGGGTTGACCGTAACCGGATCGGGTGTCATCACTCCCGCGATCGGTCGATCGAAAGCAGCGTCTTCCCGCGCCTCGAACAACCGGGCCAGGTCACTGTCGGTGAACACGCCGCATAGGATTCCCGCTTCGTCGACCAGGATGACCGCCCCAGTCCGCCGCCCGGCGTGGTGAACCAGGGCGAACACTTCGCGAACGGTATCCGTAGACGGGGCGACGCGGAGGTCGGGCCCCGTCCGCATGTGGGCTTCGACCCGGGCCAGTTTCCGCCCCAGACTACCGGCCGGGTGGTAGCGCGCGAAGTCTTCCGGCTGGAACTCCCGCAATTCGCTGAGCGTAAACGCCAAGGCATCCCCGAGTGCCAGCATGACCGTCGTACTCGAACTCGGAGCGAGACGCAACGGACAGGCCTCGGTCAGCGGTCCGTAGGCAATTGTCGCGTCGGCCGTGCGGGCGAGTGTATTGTCCGGCTTGGCCGTCACGGCCACGATCGCATGACACATGCCGCGAAGCGGACCGAGCAGACGGAGCAACTCTTCGCTTTCTCCGCCGTGGGAGAGGAGCAGGGCAATATCGTCCGGGTGAACGGCCCCGAGGTCGCCGTGAAGGGCGTTGGTGGCGTCAAGCCGGTAGGCCCGGGTGCCAGTCGAGTTGAACGTAGCCGCGATTTTCCGGCCAACTTCCGCGGATTTGCCCACGCCCGAAACGCAAACCCGGCCGCGGGAATGGAGGAGGAGGTCGATCGCCGACTCGAATCCATCGTCGAGGCGGTCCGCTACGACCCGGACCGCCTCGGCTTCGGCGCGGAGAATTTCCCGGGCGAAGGCGAGTCGGTCGAATCCGGGACGGGGGTCGGCGGCGGGGGCGTGCATCGGTGGGACGGTAGCCCTGGGCGGGAAAAATCGCAACCCGAACCGGTCGCTTACCACCGCCGTCCGTACCAGACGCCGATCGCAGGCCGCACGTAAACCGGCCGGGGCGCCACGTAAACCGGGCCGTACGGGTCTTCGTACACGACCGTTTGCGGGCCGGTTCGATAGATCACTTTCGCCGGTTGGTTCTGGGTCTGCTGCATCGCGACGATCACTTCCTGAGGCACGTTGTTCGTAGTCAGGAATTGAATATCCGCCGGCGCCAGGTTGAACCGCGATCCGCTGGTTCGGATTTGATTGATGATGACTTGCGCGGAGACACCATTCTTGGACATTTCCACCACGTCGGTGATGCCCATCCCCGCTTGCGCGGCTTGGGCCTGGGCTTGAGCGACCTGCACCCGTGCAGCCCGTTCCCGGTCCCGTTCGTCGGCTTCGGCCCCGACAGATGCACCGACACCAGCTCCGACGAGTCCGCCGACGGCGGCGCCGGCAACCGGGTTATGCGTGGCCGCCCCGATGGCGAGTCCGGTACCCGCTCCCAACGCCGCCCCGACTCCGGCTCCCGTAGCCGTATTCGGATTGGTCGTAGAGCATCCGACCGAACAGACGGAAACGCCAATCAGCGTCAGCCCGATAATGCGAGTCATCGAAATTCTCCCCAGTTTTCAGAACCACTTATGCCCAACGGCCCCGTCCGTGTCAATCCGTTCATCCGTTGACGGAACCCGGACATTGGCCGACATTGACGGTTGCCGAATCCGTCCGCCTACTCCGAGAATTCAGGTGCCCGGTATGCTCCGAACGATTTTCCTCGGCGGATTTTGCGCGGTGTTGTTTCTTATTTCCAGTCCGTCCGTTTTTTCCCAAACTTCCCCACCAGCCAAATTTCCCGATGGCATCAAGATTCTTGATACCGTTGAGGGTCTAACCAATTATCGGCTTTCGAACGGCCTCAACATTCTTCTCATTCCAGATGCTTCCCAACCAAAATTCACGATCAACTGCACAATTCTCGTCGGCAGTCGGCAGGAAGGATACGGCGAAACCGGCATGGCCCACCTGCTCGAACATATGCAGTTCAAAGGATGCCCCAAATTCCCCAATGTGCCCAAAGCCCTCCGCGACCACGGGGCCGGGTATTTCAACGGAACGACATGGCTCGACCGCACCAACTATTACGAAACGATGCCGGCGAGTGATGAGAACCTGTCGTTCGGAATCGAACTCGAAGCCGACCGCCTGGTGAACAGCTTCATTCGGCGGGAAGATTTAATGAGCGAGTTCACTGTGGTGAGGAACGAATTTGAAATGGGAGAAAACAGCGCCGAGACGATCCTCAGTCAGCGGATGGCGGCGGTGGCGTACGAATGGCACAATTACGGCAAGTCGACGATCGGCAACCGCACCGACATCGAGCGGGTGCCGATTCCCAGCCTGCGAGCCTTCTACAAAAAATACTACCGCCCGGATAACGCGGTGCTCATCATTGCCGGAAAGTTCGACCCGGCTCGTGCACTCAACTTGATTGCAAAATACTTCGGCCCGATCCGAAATCCAGCCAGCCCCATCCCGGTCACGTATACCGAGGAACCACCCCAGGACGGCGAGCGGTTCGTCACGCTCCGCCGGGTCGGCACGATCGGGGCGACGGGAGCCCTTTATCACATTCCCGCCGGATCGTATGCGGATTTCCCGGCGTGCGAGGTGCTGAATCAAATCCTAACGGCCGATTCGTCGGGCCGGTTGTACAAGGCTCTGGTTGAAACGAAACTGGCGACGTCGGTGAGTGGCGCGGCATTTCCCAACCACGATCCGGGCGTACTCGAAATCCTGGCCCAGACCGACCCGGGCAAGACCCTAACCGCACGCGATACGATGATTGATGTCCTGGAAAACTTGACCAAGAATCCGGTGACGGACGGGGAAATGTCCCGTGCGAAACGACAACTCCTGCAAGCCCGGGAACGTACTCTTTCCGATACGCAGAAGTTTGCCGTGCAATTAAGCGAATGGGCGGCGTGCGGGAGTTGGAAACTTTTCTTCCTGCACCGGGATCGTTTGGAAAAGGTTACGGCCGAGGACGTGAATCGAGTGGCGGCGAAATACCTCGTCCGGCCGAATCGCACGACAGGAATTTACATTCCGACGAAAGTGGCCGAGCGGGCGGAGGTGCCGGCGACGCCCGACGTGGCAGCACTGGTCAAAAACTATCGGGGCCGGAGCGCCCTCGCCGCGGGGGAAGCATTTGATCCGACGCCGGAAAACATCGAAAAACGGGTGCTCCGAGGCACGGTCGGCATCGGGGTCAAGTACGCATTTCTTCCCAAGAAAACCCGTGGCGAAACAGTCAACCTGACACTCGTCCTGCACTTCGGCAACGAGCAATCCTTGAAGGGACTGGTCGATGCTAGCGACTTCCTCGGGCCAATGCTGCTCCGAGGAACGAAATCGAAGTCGCGTCAGGAATTGCAAGATGCGTTGGACAAGTTGAATGCCCAAGTTTCGATTTCATCGAAAACCGGTCAGGTTAGCGTGGCTATCCAGGCCAAACGTGCGAACCTTCCACCGGTTCTGGTTCTCCTGGGAGAGGTGCTTCGGGAACCGGCTTTCCCTGTAACCGAATTCGACCTCCTAAAACGGGAAGAACTCGAAAGCGCGGAAAAGGCTCGTACGCAACCGCAGGCATTGGCCGTGACCGCCCTTCGCCGAAAACTGAACCCGTACCCTCCGGACCACGTTCTCTACGTGCCGACCATTCCGGAGTCGATCGAGCGGACGAAGGCGACGACTTTGGATGCGGTCGAGGGACTGTATGTAAGGCAACTCGGTTCCACGGCTGGCGAATTGGCTGTCGTCGGCGACTTCGAACCAGATGCCACACGGACCGCAATCGACGAAATCCTCCGAGGGTGGAAAAATCGAATCCCTTACCGGCGCGTCGAACAGACTGCGGTTGCGACGGAAGCGGCGAAGATCAAGATTGAGACACCGGATAAGGAAAACGCCGTCTATCTCGCCGGCGTAGTGCTTCCGATTTCCGACGCGGACCCGGCGTATCCGGCCCTCGTGGTCGGAAATTACATGCTGGGTGCCGCTCCGCTCGCCTCGCGGCTTTCGACCCGGGTACGCGTCAAGGACGGCTTATCCTATTCCGTCAGCTCGATGCTCCGGGCGTCGCCGTTCGAAAAAGCTGGCACTTTCATGGTCTTTGCCATCGCCAATCCGAAGAACGTCGGCAAAGTGGACGCTGCCGTGACTCAGGAAATCACGCGGTTCGTGGGCGAAGGTGTCAGCGCGTCCGAACTGGAAGAAGCAAAGAAGGCGTACATTCAGAGCGAAAAAGGACGTCGGACCAACGACCGGTCGTTGGCGGGTCTGCTCGCCGGAGCATTGGAAGCCGGGCGGACGTTCGAATACTACACCGAGCGGGAGAAGAAGATTGAAGACTTGCAGCCGGGCGACGTGAAAAAGGCATTCGACGCGCTGTTGGACCCGAAGAAACTCATTGTCGTCGAAGCGGGAGACTTCAACAAGAATTGAGGCCTGCGGAGTTCGAAGTGCGGAATCCGAAGCCGCCATTTCGCCCAATCCACAACCCGAACTCGACATTCCGTATTATGCAAGACCGTCCGGTGGACAACGCCCCGTACCAGTCCTACTCCCACGGCGGGTTGACCGTCGAGGGGTGGTCGCGGGCGGCGGTCCAGAGTTACTGGCGGGTGCCGGAGTTGAAAGTCGGGTTCGACCTCGGCGCCCAGCCGTGGGACTTCATGGGCACGCCGTCGTGGTTCGTGTCGCACGCCCACTTGGATCACATAGCGGCGTTGCCCGTGTACGTGGCCCGCCGGCGGATGATGAAGATGGAGCCGCCGACGGTGTACGTCCCGGCCGAGAGTCTGGAAGACGTGCGGAAGCTGCTCCTCGTCATGCAGCGGCTGGACCGCGGCCGGCAGACCGTACACCTCGTCGGCGTGGAACCGGGTCAGGAGTTCGAGCTCAGCCGCGAGCACGTCGTCACCGCGTTCGCCACCACTCACACCATTCCCTCCCGTGGGTTTGTGGTGTGGGACCGCCGGCACAAATTGAAAGAGGAATATCAGGGGTTGCCTGGGGATAAAATTCGCGACCTCCGGCTATCCGGGACGGCCGTGACGCGCGAGGTGCGCTTGCCGCTCGTCGCCTACACGGGGGATACCAGCCCGGCCGGGTTGGACAACTATCCGCCGGTGTACGAGGCGAAAATCCTCATTACGGAACTTAGCTTCATCCGGGCGAACCACCGGCGCGAGAAAATCCACAAGTTCGGCCACATGCACCTGGACGACTTCCTGGAACGAAGCGACCGATTTCGGAACGAGCTGATCGTCGCCGCCCACTTCAGCACTCGGTACCATCCGGGTGAGGTGATCAAACTCCTGGACAAGATGCTGACGCCGGCGTTGAAAGCAAAAATGAAGTTGTGGATTTGACCGGACAGTTTACCCAGTCCATACCACGCCAACACGATCCGGCGGTTCGTGCCAGGGATCGCGCTCCCGTCGCGGAAGCCGGGTCTAGAATTGTCCCGGCTCTTGGGCCGCACGATGAGTTACGCCCTTACTACCATCTGGTTCGAGCGGAACCGGTTTTTCCCGGCCGTGCTCGCGGTCGCGTTCAGTGCGATCCTGATTGCGGTCCAGGGCGGACTCGTGATCGGACTCCTGTCGATGATGTCCGTGCCGGTGGACAAGTCGACGGCGGACGTGTGGGTCGGCTACCCCGGGGTTCAAAGCGTGGACCTCGGCCGGCCGATCCCGGAACGGTGGCAGAGCCGGCTCGCCGCCCAGCCGGAAGTCGAACGGGTCGAAACCTACATCATCGCCTTCTCCCTCTGGACCCGGATTGCGTCGCAAACGACCCCGGCCAAGCCGGAAGTCTGCACCGTTATCGGCACCCGCCTCGACCCCCATTCTATCGGGGCGGTCGAGTTCCTGCGGAACGACCGCGAGTTGATGACGAACCTGGCCGAGCCGATGACGTGTGCCGTCGACCGGGCGGAACTTGGCCGGCTCGGTATTAAAGGTGTTGGGGCGCGGGTCGATATCTTCGGCCGAAACGTTCGCGTCGTCGGCCTCGTACACGGGTACAAAAGCCTCGGCGGGCCGTACGTCTTCTGCTCGCTCCAAACCGCCCGGGCCATCGTCCGCTACCAGCGGGACGAAACCACGTACATTCTCGCCAAGTGTCGGTCGCAGGAGGATGCGAAGAAAGTGGAAGAAAAACTGGCCCGGTACACCCAGATGAGTGCGTTTACCCACGACGAGTTTTCGTTGCGGTCGCGAATGCACTGGTTGACGACCACGAACTCGGGCATCGCGATCGGTTTCACCGCGTTACTGGGTTTGTTGGTCGGATCGGTCGTGACCAGTCAAACGCTGTATGCGGCCACGGCGGCCTCGCAACGCGAATACTCCACCATGCGGGCGATGGGCATCCCGCGGTGGCGGCTGAAAATGGCCGTGCTCGCCCAGTCGTTCTGGGTCGGCCTTCTCGGCGTTTTGTGTGCCGCTCCGGTTACACTGATCTTAGCCGAAATCGCGAGCCGACTCGGCACGCAGGTCCGGCTCCACCCGGTCGTCATCGGCATCGCCGCCGCCATTACCATGCTCATGGCCATCGGCTCCGGCCTCGCCGCCCTTCGCTCATTCCAGGGCGTCGACCCGGCCCATAACATCCGCTGATCCGCTCGGGAGTATTCCCCATGACCGGCGAAAACCGTAAATTTCCCGGCCTTTTCGGCTGGTTCGCGCTCTTACTGCTCGGCGGATCGATCTACCTCACCTGGTGGTTGACCCGCCCGACGACGGGGGCGGGGGAAACGACCGTGGCGGCCGAGGATATCGAAGTCGCCTGCACCGGGAGGGTGGATTCGTTCGAGCGGCCCATCGGTCTCGAACCCGAAGTGGCCGGAAAAGTCGTCAAGATATATGTGGGCGATGTCGCACCGAACAACGTGGTCCGGAAGGGAGATAACATCCTGGAAATCGACCCTACATACTACAAGATCAAAGTGGACGAGGCGCAACTCGCGGTGGGTGGGGCGCGGATCGAGGTCGAAAAAGCCGATGCCGACGCTGCCATGTTTCCGATTCAACTGGCCGCCCGGAAGCAATCCCTCGCCGCGGCCGAGGCGAACGTTGCGAATGCGGAAATAATCATCCAGGTCTTCGAGGAATCGGAAAAGGCCACGAGAAAAGAAGGGGACAAACCGAGCTTGATTTACCAACTCCGGCTGAAGGCATTGGAAGAAAGTCTCAAAGGGCTCAAAGCGCTGGCCGAGGTCGAAAAGAAACGAGTGGAGATTCAGGAAAAGAACATGCCCAAGTATAGCGAGTTGACGATCCGGGCGGCACGGGGGAAGTTTCAAGCGGCCGGCGCGGCAATAGACGAAGCCACCAAGGCTCTGGACAACTGCACCCTGAAGGCTCCCGGGGATGGTACGATCCTGCAGATGAACGTCGGGGTCGGAGGGATCATTTCTCCGGGTACGCCGGCACTGATTCCGAACATCGTATTTGCCCCGGCCGGACCGCTCGTGGTTCGGGCCGACCTCGAGCAGGAATACGTCGGACGGGTCGCCCCCGGCATGAAGGTCGAACTCCGCGACGAGGCCCGGGCGACGTCGCCGCTATGGACGGGTCAGGTTGTAACGATCAGCGAATACATCGCGCAAAAGCGGAACGTCATTCTGGACCCGGGGGAAAACAACGACGTCCGCACGGCCGAATGCGTCATTTCCATCGACCCGTCGAAAGACAAGCTCCGCATCGGCCAACGGATGCGGGTTCGCATTCAAACCCGAAGCCGATGACGTCGCGCGTTGCTCGTTTCCGCCGTTGGCCATACAATTCCTTGCCGGATGGACGTCGGCTTCTTCAGAGGATTCCTATCGTGCAGGTCAAAGTCACCGCCCGTCACGGGCACTTGGACGAACCGATGCAGGCCGAGATACGCATTCGGGCGGAAAAACTCCTGCACTACTTCGACCGGT